>CALGII010000105.1 GCA_937915485.1 uncultured Ignavibacteriota bacterium
TCATCATATAAAATATTCCGCTATAATGCAATAATAAATTTTTTGCTTTGTGTAAATTGATTAAATTATAAAAATTAGTGTTCAGCATTCAATCCGATGACAGAATTTATACACTTACATAATCACACTCACTATTCGCTGCTCGACGCAATCTGTACGGTTGACGGTCTCGTAAACGCCGCCGCCGAAAACAAGATGAGCGCCGTAGCGCTTACAGACCACGGCGTTATGTACGGGGCGATGGAGTTTTATAACAAGTGCAGAAGCAAGGGCGTGAAACCCGTCATCGGTTTTGAAGCGTACGTCGCGCAGGGAACATCGCGCTTCGACAAGGGAAAGAAAATCGAGACTGTCGGCTCGACTGCGGACATAATCGACACGGAAAATTCCGACGGGCTTTCCGTCGCCAACATCAACTACGCGCATTTGATTCTTCTGGCGAAGAACGAAAAGGGATACAGGAATTTAATCAAACTAAATTCCATCGGGCACACGGAAGGATTTTATTACAAACCGAGAATCGACCTAGAAGTTCTTGAAAAATACCGCGAGGGCATCGTCGCGCTTTCCGCCTGCGCCGGCGGCGTGATTTCCTGTTACATCGTCCGCGGCGATATGGCGAAGGCGAGGCAGATGACGGGGATTTACAAGGACATTTTCGGCGAGGATTTTTATCTCGAAATTCAGAATCACCTTACGATTGAAATTGAAAAAAAGGTGCTGAAGGCAATGCCCGCGCTGGCGAAGGAGTTCGGGTTAAAACTAATCGCGACAAACGACGTCCATTACATAAAAAAGGAGCACGCCGTAGCGCACAACATTTATCTTCACATAAGTTCGAAGCAGAACCGAAACGGCGACACGCGCGACATTGTTAATGGTTTGAGGTACGGCACAGACCAGATTTATTTCAAGACGGCGAAAGAAATGTGCGCGCTTTTTAAGGACTTTCCCGAAGCGATTCGCTCGACGCTCGAAGTAACCGAAAAATGCAGTCTCGAACTCGATACGAAGACCAATCACATGCCGAATTTTCCGATACCGGATGATTCCGGCGCGGACAATCTCGACGATTATCTGAAGAAACTCGCGTACGATGGAATGCGGAAACGCATTAAAGAAATAACCCCCGAAACCGAAGAGCGGCTCGAGTACGAACTCGGAGTTATCAAGAAGATGGAATTCTCCGGATACTTCCTGATTGTCGCCGACTTCATTCAGGCGGCGAAAGACCGCGGAATTCTTGTCGGACCGGGAAGAGGTAGCGCGGCGGGAAGCCTCGTTTGTTACTGCATGGGAATCACGAACGTGAATCCGCTTGATTACAACCTGCTGTTCGAAAGGTTTCTTAATCCCGAAAGAATTTCGATGCCTGACATAGATATCGACTTTCAGGACGACCGCCGCGACGAGGTAATTCAATACGCGAAGGAAAAGTACGGCGATAAGTCCGTCGCGCAGATAATCACGTTCAACAAACTCGCTCCGCGCGGCGTGCTTAAAGACGTCGGCAGAGTTCTTAATTTTCCTTTCGACGAAATAAACAAACTGACGAAGTTCATACCGATTGTTTTCGGTAAGGTGAAGCCACTCGCGGACTGCGTAAAGGAAGTGCCCGATTTCAAAAACTACTTCACGGCGGGCAACGAGGCGCAGAAACAGGAAAGAAAAAAGATGTTCGAATATTCGACTGTGCTTGAGAACCTTAACAAAAATTCATCGATTCACGCTTCGGGAGTCGTGATAGCGCCTTCCGACATAATCGACTATGTTCCGCTTTCAAGGGCAAGAGACCCCGAGAAGAAAAACTGTGACGCGGATGAGGAGATTGTTTACTGCACGCAGTTCGACATGAACCGCCTCGAGGACGCGGGGCTGATAAAGATGGACTTTCTCGGTCTGAAGGAATTGAAGGTGATCGGCAAGACGCTCAAGATAGTTAACGAGACGCACGGTCTTACTCTTACAACCGACAACATTCCGCTCGACGACAAGGATACATACGATTTGTTTTCTCAGGGCGCGACCGTGGGGATATTTCAGTTCTCGAAAAGCAAGATGCGCGAGTATCTTTCGAAACTGAAGCCGAAGAACATCAACGACCTTGCGGCGATGAACGCGCTCTACCGTCCCGGTCCGATGAAACTAATTCCCGACTTCATCGACAAGAGATACGGAAGAAAGCAGATAACATATCTTCATCCCTTGATGGAGAACGCGCTGAAAGACACTTACGGAATCATAGTTTATCAGGAGCAGGTAATGCAAATTGCCCGCGAGGTTGCGGGATTCACGATGGCGCAGGCGGACAATATGAGAAAAGCGATGGGAAAGAAAATCAAGGAGAAGATGCAGCAAATCAAGACCGATTTCATAAACGGCGCGATTAAGAACGGCGTTCAGAAAAAAATCGCCGAGCAGATTTTTTCTTTGATACTTGACTTCGCTGATTACGGTTTTAATAAATCGCACGGTGTCGCGTATTCTGTCCTTGCGTACTACACGGCATACCTGAAAACGCATTACCCGCTTGAGTTTCTGGCTGTTTCGATGGAAGGAAGAAAAGACGACGAAACGGAATTGCAGTATCTCGCGGACGAATGCAAGAGGATGAAAATCAAGTTGAGCCCGCCCGACATAAACGAAAGTTTTGCGGGATTCAAGGTTCGGTACACGAACGAGACGACGAAAGAGGGCGAAATTATTTACGGATTAAGCGCGATTAAAAACGTCGGCGAGAAGGCGGCGGAAAACATAATCGAAGAGCGGGAAAAGAACGGACCGTTCATCAGGTTCGACGAGTTCCTCACGCGCGTCGACTTGCGGCTCGTTAACAAGAAAACTGTCGAGGCGCTCATATTCTCGGGAGCGTTCGACTGTCTCGACAGGAACAGAAGAAAACTTTACCTGAATCTTGAGCGCGCGGTGCTATTCGCTTCGAAAATTAAAGACGCGCCCGAAATGCGCGGACAGCACGGGCTTTTCGGTAACACGCCGACACATAACGGAATTTCGGAACTCCGACTCGAAGATTATGAAGAATTCCACGAAGTAGAAAAATACAACAATGAAAAAGCGGCTGTCGGATTTTATCTATCCGGACATCCGCTCGACAGGTACAGGCGGCATATCGAAAATTTTGTTAACCTTAGTTTCGGAGACGACGTTAACGAGGTTGACCCTTCGGATATGAACTCCGCGAGGATGTGCGGTGTTATAAGCGATATGCAGGTCAAGTTCTCGAAAAAGGGAAACAAGTTCGCAGTGTTCAACCTGATAGATTTTTACGGACGCGGAGAGTGCGTGGCGTTCAGCAAACTTTATGAAAACAAGCAGCGGCTTTTCGAGGACGATATGCTCGTGTTCGTCGAGGGCAAGGCGGAAGATTCGGGAGACAAGTTGAAACTGATAGTTGAAAACATTCATCCGATTGACCATTTTCAGGAAAATCTGGCTTCGAACATTAATCTGATACTGACGGGCGGGGAAGACGACTGCGGTAAACTTAAAAAAATACGAGTTTTGGCGGAAAAACATCCCGGAACCTGCTTGCTGTATTTTTCAATTAACGACGGCGGGGTTATGAAAAGATTTGTTTCAAAAGATATTAAAGTTTCTGCTTCAAAAGAATTAATTTCAAACTTGAAAAATATTCTTGGGGAAGATAACTTGCTAATAAACTAATTTACAAACATTCACATACACTAACTTGAAAGGATTATATTAATGCATCCACTCGAAATAACAGATGCCAATTTTGCAGTCGAAGTTGAAAAGTCCGATATCCCCGTTCTGCTTGATTTCTGGGCGGTATGGTGCGGCCCGTGCAAGATGATTGCTCCGATAGTAGAAGAACTTGCGGGCGAATATCAGGGAAAAGCAAAGATTGGAAAAGTTGATGTTGACAACAATCCCGGAATAGCGGGCAAGTTCGGAATCAGAAGCATTCCGACGCTCCTTCTGTTCAAGGGCGGACAGGTTGTTGACCAGATTGTCGGCGCAGTTCCGAAAGGGCATATTGTAGATAAATTAAATTCTCACATAGGTTAATTTATACTCAATATTCTTTCTTCAAAGATGTTTAACCCCGCAAGAGCGGGGTTTTTTATTTTCGAATAAAAAACCCCCGCGTAAGCGGGGGATTGTTATAAACGATATGAATTATTCAGTCCGCTATTTCAAAATTACCATCTGCTTCGTGCTTGTAAAACTTCCCGTTTCGAGTCTGTAGAAATAAACGCCGCTCGATATGTTTTCTGCATTGAATTCCGCTTCGTGCGAGCCGGCGTTTACAAAACCGTTGACAAGCACCGACACTTCTCTTCCGAGCGCGTCGAAAACCGAAAGTTTAACAAATGAGTTCTTCGGTATTTCGTACCCGATGCGCGTGAACGGGTTAAACGGATTCGGATAGTTCTGGCTTAGTTTGTATTCTTTCGGAGTGTTTACAATGCCCGGATTTCCCGTGCCCGTTGCGGGGCTTATGTCAACCCCGAAATTATAAACGTACGCGTCCTGTCCCTGCACGCCGAACGGATAAACCGTGCTGTATGTTCTTCTCTTGCCCGTAAGGTAGGTGGTTCCCCAGCTGTACAGGGCGGCGCCCGAGCCGCTTTGCTGCTCTACCTGTATAATAAGGCTTTTTGTCGAATCATAATAGAACGGGTGGTCAAGTGTTACAGAAAACCAGGAACCCGCCGTACCCGATAAAGACGTGGACGCCCTGAAGAAGGCCGTATCCATAGGTCCCGTGTAAAAAGCGCTTGTCGGGAGACTTGTAATTGTTGCAAGCCCGAACATTATCCTGAAGTTCGTGTATGTAATCGGACCGAAGGTCGCGGCAGCCATCCCGTAAAAAGCCGTGATGTTTCCCGAACCCGCCTGATTCGGGAGATTCAGGTTGCCCGGCAGTATAAGCCACTGCACCATTCTGCCGCTCGTTGTACCGAGCGGAAAAGTATTTCCGTTATTTGTTGTGTTGTAATTGTAATATTGCGGGGTTTGAGAATGAAGAAACGAGGATACCGCAAGAAACAAAACGAGAAGATAAATAGATTTTTTCAACATTTCCCTTTCATTATAGTTTACAAATAAGGTGATTTTTTTTTGCTGTCTTGGCACTTTTATTGCGGACTACATTTCGCGAATAAACGGCGCGGACGCGTGATAAATCTCTATCTGTGCAATTGATAAAACGATGCGTGTCGAAACGCGGGGACGTTCCCGAAACGCATTACAGCAAAGAACGAAATATTGCTATCAGCAAATAAATAATACTCTGCAATAACTGCAAGTCATTAATGGGAATGGGAAATGTTTTGCAGAATTTTCGGGGCGGGACGGAGATCTTTTTCTGGTGCACGGAAGTCTTGAAAAAAACCTGTCTTTAGAAATCTATTATATTTACTCCGGCCGCAGAAATACTTCCGAAAAACAATTGCTGCTTTTTCATTCTCCGATTATTTTCACGAGCGCTCTTTTCTTTCTTTTACCGTCGAACTCGCCGTAGAAAATCTGCTCCCACGGTCCGAAGTCAAGCGAGCCGTCCGTTACGGCGCAAACGACTTCCCTGCCCATTATCGTTCTTTTAAGATGCGCGTCGGCGTTGTCTTCGAATCCGTTGTGTCTGTACTGCGAATAGGGTTTTTCGGGAGCAAGTTTCTCCAGCCAGGTTTCATAGTCACCGTGAAGACCGGGCTCGTCGTCGTTAATGAAAACCGACGCGGTTATGTGCATCGCGTTAACGAGCGCGAGTCCTTCTTTTATGCCGCTTTCGGCGATGCAGCGGCTTACATCGGCAGTGATGTTTATAAGTTCTCTTCTTTTGGTTGTATTGAACCAGAGTTCTTTTCTGTATGATTTCATTTTAAAATTTTTTATGTGAAATATTTGTTTATATGTATGAAGCAAAAATAAACTGAATAACGGCGGGAATCAATAAAATTGCAATACCGCGGGATGCTAGAATACAATGAAAAAGAAAATTGTCATTATCGGAACGGGATTTTCGGCGCTTAGTTTCATAAAGAAAATCAACAGGAAAATATTCGATGTTACGGTTGTAAGCCCTCGAAATCATTTTTTATTCACCCCTCTTCTGCCGAGCACTACCGTCGGAACAATTGAATTCAGAAGCATCATAGAACCCGTCAGAAACATAAGCGGCATAACTTTTCATCAATCATACTGCACGGGAATTGACGCCGTGAACTCGAAAATCGAATGCGAAGACTCGGACACGGGAAAAAAGTACGCGCTGGGTTTTGACATTCTTGTAATTGCAGTCGGCGAAGTTACAAATACTTACGGAATAAAGGGCGTGAATGAAAACGCGTTTTTCCTTAAAGAACTTTCCGACGCGAGAAATATCAGAACGAAGGTCGTGGATTGTTTTGAGAACGCGTCGCTGCCCGGAATATCGCATCAGGAAAGAAAGGATTTCCTCAGGTTCGCGGTCTGCGGCGGTGGTCCTACGGGCGTTGAGTTCGCGGCGGAACTTCACGATTTCATCGAAGAAGACGTAAAGCGGAAATACAGAGACCTTGCCGCATACGTGGAAATTATTCTGATTGAAGCGGGAAATTCGATACTCGCGTCTTTCGACAGGAAACTTTCGGAATACACGACAAAAATTTTCAAGAGGCAGAACATCGTAATAAAAACAAACTCGCCCGTAAAAGAAGTTGATGATAAACTTATTTATCTGGATAATGATACGTCTTTTAAGTACGGGCTTCTTGTCTGGGCGGCGGGAAATACGTCAACAAATCTCGTGCGCAATGTCGGGTTTAATCTCGACAGAAGGGGAAAAATTTTAACCGACTCTTTTTTCCGCGTGAGAAGCGGAGATAAAGCAAATGAAAATGTTTTTGCAATCGGGGACTGCGCCGCCATCGAAGGTTATGAGATACCCGCGACGGCTCAGGCGGCTCAGAAAACGGGCGTGTTTCTCGCCGGATACATTAACAGAAATTTTTACTCGGAAAGACCGTTCACTTTCAAAAACCTCGGAATGCTTGCGTATATAGGTAAGAGAAAGGCTCTTGCCGACCTGCCTCAATATAAAGGAACGGGATTCGGAGCGTTCCTGTTTTGGAGAAGCGCTTATCTTACGAGGCTTGTAAGTTTCAAGAATAAAGTGCTCGTAATTTTTGACTGGATAAAAACTTTCGTTTCGGGAAGAGACGTAAGCAACTTTTAAGAGCAATTATAAATCGTAAATTTTAAATTTTAAATGAAGAGCTGGTAATTACTAAGAGCAGTT
>CALGII010000106.1 GCA_937915485.1 uncultured Ignavibacteriota bacterium
ATAAATCGTAAATTTTAAATTTTAAATGAAGAGCTGGTAATTACTAAGAGCAGTTATAAATCTAAAATTGTAAATTTTAAATTGAAGAGCAAATTATTACTTCATCGAAATGGTTATCACCCGTGCGTTTCTCCAATTTATGTCCGCGAGTCTCTTTGATTAATCCGGGAGTGCACGGAATAATTTAACTTCTTTTATTTTCATCCTCAAATAAGCGTAAAACACTCAAAATTACATTAATTTAGCGGGTTATATTCCTTATATTCAAAAAACAAGAATTTTTATGCTTTTAAAGAAAACGAAGAAACTTGAGGTTCAGATAGATGAGTTTCTTGACAAGGTTCTGAACGGCGGGCTTGTTCTGAAACAGGGAATAAAGTACTATTTAAACAACCAGAACGAGCATTTTGAGGAAAGTCTTAGGGATATCGACAAGACCGAAAACGACGCGGATACGCTCAGAAGAACGATAGAAACGAAACTATACATGCATACTTTGATTCCCGAGCAGCGCGGCGACGTTCTCGGACTGCTTGAGAGCACGGACAAGGTTCTTAATTCCTGCAAGGAAGTTCTGTTTCAGTTTTCGGTTGAGAAGCCCCAGATTCCCGATGAATTAAAATCCGATTACATCGACCTTGCGGATACTTCCGTTTCATCGGTCGAGTGCATGATCGGAGCGGTGCGCTCTTACTTTTCCGAATTCCGGGTGGTGCGCGACAACATAAACAAGGCGCTGTTTTTTGAAAAAGAATCGGATAAACTCGCGGATAAATTAAAACGCGACATTTTTGCAAAAGAGAATTTCGACCTCAGCGTTAAAATGCACGTCAGGTACTTTGTTTATCATATCGATAAAATTGCCGATGCCGCGGAGGACGTGTGCGACAGGCTGTCGATTGCCGTTATCAAGAGGTACGGATAATGGTCTGGTTTTACCTTACAAGCGGTCTTTTTCTCGGCTGGAGTCTCGGCGCCAATGACGCGGGAAACATATACGGGACGGCTCTCAGCACGAAGATGTTCAGGTTTTCCACAGTGGCCGTGCTTGCTTCCGTGTTTGTTGTTCTCGGCGCGATGATAAGCGGATTCGGCGCGGCACATACTCTCGGAGCGCTCGGCGACGTCAACGCAATAGCAGGTTCTTTCACGGTTGCATTCTCAACCGCGCTGACCGTATTTTTGCTGATGAAGCGCGGTCTCGTTGTCTCCGTTTCGCAGGCAATAGTCGGGGGAATCATCGGATGGAATATTTTCACCTCCTCGCCCACCGACTACAGGTCGCTTGTCGAGATAGTCGTTTCCTGGATTCTTAATCCTTTTCTTGCGGGAATATTTTCTTTCGTTTTTTATTACGCGATAATGCATTTTTTAAAACGCACGAAAATGCATATTCTTGAAATCGATTATTTCACGAAGGCATTCGCCATATTAGTTATTGCTTTCGGCGCGTACAGTCCCGGGGCGAACAACATCGCGAAGGTTGTCGGCGTGTTTTTAACTTCAGCGCCGCTTAAAGATTTCGCTGTTACCCAAAATCTTATAATTTCTCCCGCGCAGCAGTTGTTTTTCATCGGCGCTCTCGCGATTGTATCGGGAATAATCACATATTCAAGAAACACGACTGAAACCGTCGGAACAAAAATTTTCAAACTCACTCCCACTTCCGCAATAGCGTCCATACTCGGCGCTTCAGCCGTGCTGTTTCTTTTTTCATCTACAACCGTGGAAAGACTCCTGAACAATGCCGGTCTGCCGTCTTTTCCGCTTGTTCCGGTATCAATAACGCAGGCAATGGTCGGAGCGGTCATAGGTATTGGTTTTGCGAAGGGCGGGCGGTACATAAACTACAGAATACTCGGAAAGATAGGGCTTG
>CALGII010000107.1 GCA_937915485.1 uncultured Ignavibacteriota bacterium
TTGCTTCCGCCCATATCGTAAGTCTTCACCTTGCCTTCAGCGATAATCGACGCGGTTGCTTTTTCAATACGCTCCGCTTTTTCTGTCACGCCGAGCCAGTCGAGCATCATCTTTGCCGACAATATAGTGGCAATCGGGTTAACCTTGTACATGCCGTAATACTTAGGCGCTGAACCGTGCGTGGGCTCGAACACGGCGAGTTTCTCGCCTATGTTGCCCGAGCATCCGAAACCAAGTCCGCCGACCATTTGAGCGCAAAGGTCCGAAATAATATCACCGAAAAGATTCGGCGCGACAAGCACGTCGTAGTTGAACGGATTCTTGAGAAGCCACATCGTCATCGCGTCTATGTTCGCGTTATCCATTTCGATTCCCGGGAAATCCTTCGCGACTTCTTTCGCGGTTTCAAGGAAGAGTCCGTCAGTCGCGCGAACGACATTCGATTTATGAACTACGGTAACTTTCTTGCGGTTGAATTTTTTCGCGAATTCAAATGCCGCTCTTATAATTCTTTCCGAGCCTTTCTTAGTGTTTATCTTGCAGGATATCGCGAATTCGTCGCCCGGAATATCTTTGAAAGGTGCGAACGGTTTCGAAAGTTTCGTCAGAAGAGCCGACAGTTCTTCCGGTACGGGATTGAATTCGACTCCCGAATACATACCTTCAGTATTTTCCCTGAATACAACGATGTCGATATTTTCTTTGAAGTTCAAAGCGTTGCCCTTGTAAGCCTTGCACGGTCTCTGGCAGATGTAAAGATCGAACATTTGCCTCATTCTCACTATCGGCGACCTGTAAACGAGTCCTTTTCCCTGCAATTCGGGTACGAGTTCCGCCTGCGCCGCCTTGACGGGCTTCGACGTGATGGCGCCGAAAAGAGCCGCGTCAACATTTTTCAAAAGTTCAACTGTTCTTTCTGGAAATGCGTCGCCTTCCTTGCACCAGAATTCCCATCCGATATCACCGTGTATGTATTCAGCGTCAAATCCCGTTTTATCGAGTACAATTTTTGCCGCTTCAAGTACTTCAATACCCACGCCGTCGCCGGGCAGGTAGGCTATTTTAAACTTAGACATTAATCCTCCGGAAAATTTAAATTTGTATGTACAAAATTATCGAATATGGAACAGTATCTCAATGATATTATAAATGCGGATTTTTTTATACCTTGAAAACGAATGCGGTGTCGGGTTACAATAGGCTTAACGGTTGTTTTCTTTCCGTAATCCGCCGATGAAGTATGTCAGGTTTGCTGTAATTAGCGTCACTCCGACGCCTATCATAACGTACCAGGTGTACGCGATTTTTGTATAGTATATCACGAATACCATTACGAGTATTCCCGCAATAAATCCGGAGATTGCGTCTTTCTCCGATACTTTCTTGAAGAAAAGTCCGAGGAAGAAAACGCCGAGAAGACCGCCGTACGTGAAAGATGCAATCGAAAGCCCTATCTCGACGACCGGATTTTTCGCGTCGCGGAAAAGCATTGCCCCTCCTATCAGTACAACACCCCATAAAAGCGTAAGGAGTTTTGAAATCATCATTTCCCTGCTCCTGAACTTTTCGGATTTTACCGAACTGAACAGGTCGAGATACGTCGAAGAAGCAAGCGAACTTATAGCCGATGACAGCGTTCCCATTGCCGACGCGAGCACACCTGCTATTACGAAGCCCGAAATACCCGTCGGAAGATTTTCGACAATGAACTTAGGAAATATTTCATCGGATGACGTAAGAGGCAGTCCCGTAGAATTCAGAATTAAAGACGTGAACGCCGCGCCCTTATAATACGCGAAAAGACAGAGTCCGAGGAACATAAAGAAAGCGAACTGAAGAACTATCAATGAAGCATCGAGCATTAGCGCTTTTTGGCTGTCCTTTTTCGATTTGCAGCCGAGAAGTCTTTGAACGAGCAACTGGTCAGTACCGTGAGATGCCATCGTAAGAAACGTTCCTCCGAGCAGACCGCCCGCTATAGTGTATGGAGACGCGAGGAAACCTATAACCGAACCGCCAAAGTCCGTATTGAATATTCTGAACTTATCGATACCCGACTGCGCGGCATAATTGAACACATCATTGATTCCGTTCGGAAGGCCGTTGAATACAACGAAGAGAGCCGCGACCGCGCCGCCTAAATATATGAACAACTGCACAACATCCATCGTCACCACCGCTTTCAGCCCTCCCATGTATGTATATAGAAGCGTGAACAATCCGATTATCGCTATGCTAGTCGGATAATCGAGACCCGTTATTATGTGAACGGGAATTGCCGTTGCGAACAGTCTCACTCCCGATGCAAGCACGCGCGTTATTAAGAATACTGACGATGTAAGTTTGCGGAGTTTCTGTCCGAATCTTTTTCCCAAAAAATCATAAGCGGTAACAATGTCGCCCTTGTAATATGCGGGAATGAATACGAGAGTTACAAGAAGCCTTCCTATGAAATAACCGAATATCAACTGCATGAACGTGAGGTCGCTTTTATACGCAAGCCCGGGAATGCTGATGAAAGTTAAAGTGCTGGTTTCGCTTGCAACGATTGAAAATCCGACAGCCCACCACTTAAGTTCCTTGCCGCCGAGAAAATAATCGCGCGAGTTCTTCTGGCGCCTCGCGGTAATGAAGCCCGCGATGACGGTTCCTGCGAGATATATGATTACTATGAGATAGTCTAATACGGAAAACTTCATTGATTTATGTTGAACTTTTCTTTCAGGAAATAGGATTTGCCGTCAAATCCGATTTTTCCTGCTTCAACATAAGGGTCGTGTTCAAAAAAAACAGTGTAGTTATTTTCGTACATCTCTTTCAGATACTTCTTTTTTTCCTCCAGCGTCACGAGCGGAAACAAATCATAACCCATGATGTAAGGAAGCGGTACGTGCGAAGCCATCGGGAACAAATCAGCGGTGTAATAAAGCGCGTTGCCGCCGTCGTGTATTTTTACCATCTGCATGTTACGCGTGTGTCCGTTCAAAGGTATCAGCGAAATGCTGCCGTCGAACTCGTGCTCACCGTCAATCGTTCTCAGTTGCTTTCTATCTTCGAGCGGTTTGAAATCTTTCGGGAAAAAACTCGCCTTGTCGCGCTCGGTGGGATTATTCGCCCATTCCAGATGCTTCTCCTGAACGTGGTAAACAGCGTTCTCAAAAGCAGGCACCGCTTCTTCTCCCGCGATTCTTGTGGAACCTCCCGCGTGGTCGAAATGAAGATGTGTCAGAATTACGTCGGTAACCTCTTCGGGCTTAACGTTCAATGCCGACAATTCCTTCTCAAGAGTGTGCTCCGTATAATCTACCGCGTATATCTCATTCAATTTCTTCGACATCTTGTATCCTATTCCCGTATCCACGAGAATTTTCTTACTTGAACTTTCGAGGAGCAGCACTCTCGTGCACATTTCAATCCTGTTGGACTCGTCCGCAGGATTTGAGCGGTTCCACATAACTTTCGGCACTACGCCGAACATCGCGCCGCCGTCAAGTTTGAAAAGCCCCGCCTGTATCGAATGTATTTTATATTCTCCTATTTGCATTTGTCTGTATTAAATAATAAAAAACCCGTCTTTTAAGAAAACAAAAAACGGGTAATAAAATTTCAATACAATACTTATAACGCGAAACGGAAACCCGAGAAGAACGTGAAATTCGTCGTCGTGATTTTTTCCACTTTGTCTGTGCTCATCAGGTTGTTGAGACCGCCATATTTGAATGAAGTCCCGAAGATTACGCTTAGCGGATACATGAACACGTAATTAGCGGTTAAATTCGCGCTCAACCCGAGGTCGAAATATTTGTAACCGAAATTCTGATAAGTGTTTTCAGGTTTCGAAATAAGGAATCCGAGGTAAGGACCGCCCGTAAACCACAGCCCGACTTTTTCGGATACCATTCCTCCAAGGTCAACAAAAAGTGGTATATTTATGTAATTCGCCGCTACGTAATTATCTACAACCGCTGTTGAATCCGCATCGGTCAATCCGGTCGTCATCGCGGGTTTCTGTATGCCGAAACTCTTACCGTCAAACGTCAGACCCGTCGTGAAACTGAAGTAATCGAAAACGTTAAGGTAAACGAGCCCGCCGAAAGTATATCCGAGTTTCGCCTTTTCCGTATAAGTGCCCGCGCCCGAACGCGTCGTGATGTTCGGCGAAGTCGAGCCTACGCCGAGTTGCAGGTCAACATAGAAATCGACAGGGCTGCTCGACGTTTTAAACGCGAATTCCTTTTTTGCCTTTTCATAGTCGCTCTTAAGTTTCCAGTCAATCCTGTACTCCTTGTTGCCGAACGGCCTGCTCGGATCTCCTTCCGCGAATACGCCGGAAACGGCAGAGAACAAGAACAACACTATAAATACTTTTAAAAAGATTTTCATTTCTGTTCCTTCGTTTAATTATTTAAGAATTTTTTTTCGAGTTCGTTCAGGTTTTCAGTTTCCTTCTCCCATAACGCAGTCAAATTCTCTATCTTCTGCGTCAGGTCAAGATACTCAAATTTAATCTCAACTGCAAAATCCGCGTCCTTGTAGAAATCGGTCTTGCTCATCTCCTGTTCTAAATAAATTTTCTTACTTTCGAGTTCCGCGATTTGTTTCTCCGCGTCGCTGATTTTTTTCCTTACAGGCGCGGACACTTTCACAAGTTCCTTTTTCTTCTTTTTGTTCTCAATCCCTTCCTTATATCCTGATGACGTTTCTTTAACGGGCGCGGGCTCCTCAACTTCGGTTTCGGGCGTTTCGGATTCGAGCACCGTAAGATATTCGGACGATTTTCCGAGATAAGTTTTCAACCCGCCGTTCTTAACCTCTATTATCTTGTCGATTATTCCGTCAATGAATTCCCTGTCGTGTGAAACGATGATGACTGTTCCCTCGTAATCCGAAAGCGCTTTCTGAAGAACTTCTTTCGAGTGCATATCAAGATGGTTAGTCGGCTCGTCGAGGATTAAAAGATTCGAAGGCTCGATAAGCATCTTCGCGAGCGCCAGCCTTGACTTCTCGCCGCCCGAGAGCACGCCGACTTTCTTGTCAGCGTCATCGTCGTGAAACAGGAATCCGCCGAGTATATTCCTTATGCCCGTAATGTTCTGACCGCTGTCAACCTCGAGCATTATTTCAAAAGCCGTCTTGCTTTCGTCCATATCTTCCGCCTGATTCTGCGCGAAGTATTTCGGTATAACGTTGTAGCCGTATTTCATTTCTCCCCCGCTGTACGACTCCGTGCCCGCGATTATTCTCGTAAGAGTCGATTTTCCTGCGCCGTTCTTTCCTACTAATGCAATCTTCTCCCCTCTCTCAATGTTCAGGTTCAGATTTTCGAGAACATTTTTCTTCCCGTCGTAACTTTTTGTGAGTCCCGCAATTTCTACGAGCAGCCTTCCCGAATGAACTGCGGGAGGAAAACGGAATTTTATTTTTTCTGTCTCCTGCTCGAGTTCCACCTTCTCAATTTTATCTAGCAGTTTTATTCTGCTCTGCACCGCTCGCGCTTTCGTGGCTTTGTATCTGAACCGCTCTATGAACTTCTCCTGCTGCTGAAGATATTTCTGCTGATTCCTGAACCTGCTTTCGAGTAGTTCCTTGCGCTTCCTTTTTTCCTCCGTGTAAAAGGAATAATTGCCGCTGAACAGATTGAGTTCGCCGTTGTGTATTTCCGCTGTCTTCCTCGAAACGTTATCGAGAAACTGCTTGTCGTGCGACACAAGAATTATCGCGCCCTTGTAATTTATTATGTATTTCTCAAACCACACGAGAGATTCAAAGTCGAGATGGTTAGTCGGCTCGTCAAGAAGCAGAACGGACGGATTCTTCAGAAGGAGTTTTGCAAGTTCAATCCTCATCTGCCAGCCGCCGCTGAATATTCCCGTATCCTTTTCAAAATCTTCGCTCTCAAATCCGAGACCCGAAAGAATTTTCTCGATTTTGGATTTAAGTTTGTGCCCTTCCAGAAGAGTGAACTGTTCCTGCAGTTCCGAATATGTCGTGAGCAGGTCCATGTAATCTTCGCTTTCCCTGTCGCCGTAGTTCTTGAGTTCGTCTTCAATCTCGGCGAGTTCATCCTCGATTGATTTTATGCTGTCGGCAGAATCGTATACTTCGTCATAAAGAATCCTGCCGCTCAACCGCACGGTTTCCTGAGGAAGGTATCCGTAAGTCGAGTGCCTCGACTTAATAACCTTCCCGCTGTCATAACTGAAGAGACCCATTATGATTTTAAGAAGCGTGCTTTTCCCCGCTCCGTTTACGCCCACGAGAGAAAGCCTGTCCTTGCCGCCAACGCGCAGATTGACACTGTCAAAAAGTTTGCGCGTTCCGAAATTTACGTTTATATTTTCAAGAATTACCATAAAAGAAAAAATACTTAAATCGAAATGAAGTAAAAACTCATAAATAAAAAAGCCGCGTAAAAATACGCGGCTCATCAAATCCACCCTTGACTTAATTAAAAATCAAAAACTTTTTAGAAGGGCGGTCTCCTTACAGACCGCCCGGGTTATTATGAACACAAATTCTTACTTTACTAAAATCATTTTCTTGATGTCGGAATAATTTCCCGCATTGAGCCTGTAGAAATATACTCCGCTCGAATACTTCGCCGCATTCCACTGTACTTCATAAAGTCCTGTCGTCAGGTTTTCGTCCAGAAGTTTCGCGACTTCCCTTCCCGTCATGTCATAAATCCTGAGGCTTACGTTTCCGCTGAAATCCGCCGGCAGATTGAAACTAATCTTTGTCACGGGATTGAACGGATTAGGATAATTCTGTGATAATGCGAACTCGCCAGGAATTCCGTTTTCGCTGCCCTGCAGAAGAGGACTCGCCAGTGGTGAACCAGTACCCACAAGCGGCAGGTCAATGTATGAATTGGAACTCAGATACATCCTGCTCGACGCAGAAAGCATCACGGGAAGGACGAACGGATTCGTTCCGAGGAAAGGATAATTCCATCTCTGGTCGAGATTCGTTACGATTATCCTTATCCTGCTTCCCGCCTGGAATATGTGACCGTATGAATTTCCCGTTATCAGTTTCTGTCTTCTCGTGTTCTTCACGTTCTTCCTGTCGGTGTAATTCACGCTCGTGACAAATTTGCTCACTCCCGTGCTGCTGACTTCGAATATCTGGAAGTTGTACTGGCAGGCAGTCGCCGTCGAATAATAGTCGAGTTTCAACTGCGGCGTGCCGAGAAGTTTCGCGCTCGTCGTGAGGGGATCCGAATTGAATATTATGGAATCCTTCCTGAAATTCGTCTTGAACGTCGTACCCGTGAACTCGTCGTTTACCGCCTTCGTCATGTTGTATCCCGATTTCACCGTTGAAGTCATGGTAACATACTGCGATTGATTTGTATTCACGGTCTTTTTAAGTTTCTTGTTCGTATTGAAATAAAGCCTGAGATTGCTCATTCCTTCCGGAGGAAATACTGATGAACTGTCGTGCACGAATGACCACATTCCGTTGGTTTCAGGGAATGTCGTGTATGCGTAATGGAATTTCGGTCTCGTCAATATATTATTTTCGATTCCGAACAGCCAGTAGTAATACCATTCGTTGAAGAAATTCATGTGCCACTCGTCTTCTGTCGGAGAAGTGTCGCCGCCGTGCCCCATCACCGCTCCCATGTAATATCTTGAGGGCGCCTTGAGAAGAGGAATGGATGTAATGTTTCCGAGCGCGTTGAAGAACATATCCTGCCAGGAATTCTCCAGCAGAATCGGCACGGTGCTGTTTCCGACTATCGACCTGAAATCCCTGTCAAGCGGCATGTACTTCGCGAGACTGTCCCAGTGAGCCGCTGTATTGGAATAAATCCAGTCTGACATCCTGTCGACTGTCGGAGTGTACCTCGCCGTGTCGGGCGTGTATTCTATTGTCCAGAGCAAAGTCATCTTTACGCACCCGTTCTCAATCCAACTCGTCCCGAAATCGGGCGAAGCAAGCGCGGATACAATCGCTTTTACTTTCATACCCATCGAGGCGGCCATGTATGGAAGCGTTCCTCCCTGCGAGCCTCCTGTAAGAAGAATGTTGCTTGAATCAGAACCCGTATTAATATTGTCGTGCTTTACGTAGTCGACAAATTCAATAAGGTCCTGCGCTTCCGTTCTGCTTATAAGGTTGGACAATCCTCCTGAATTACCCTGCCCTCTTACGCTGAAAGTGTAAACAACGTAACCGTAGTTAGCCTGCGCCTGCGCGAAGTTTTCCAGCGTCTCCTTCCTGTCGCCGTATCCGTGCACCATTATAACAACAGGATATCCGTTCGGAAGATATGGATTGGGTTCAGAAGGAAAGAATTTCGACGCGTCCAATTGAACGTTGTCTCTCAGTGTCAGCCAGAAATCCTGCTTTATGACACTGTTGGGTCCGTCTGTACCCCCGATGAATTTATAAATAGACGGAAGTATCGGAATTTTGTAGTTCTCGGTTCTGCTCTTTTTTACGAAATCCTGCGAAAACACACCCGCTGCGGACATCGCCAGTATGAACAGCGCAAACAGATTAATACTTATAAATTTTTTCATTACTTCTCCTTACGATTTAATATTTATATTGAATTATTTTAATTGTAATATTTTAAAAGTAGTTCATAGATTTTCTTGCTCGTGTCACCTCGGCCGAAAGTATAATCGTATCCTTCCCCGACGTTGCTTCTGTAATATTCCGAATAGTCGATGAAACTCGAGACTTCCCCGAATTCAAAATTCAGAAGTTTCGCGTTCTTTTCCAGTACCTCGGGTCTTTCGGTTACCTTGCGCATTATTCCGCAGGGTATGTTGAAGAATAATGATTCTTCCTGAAGCCCGCCTGAATCCGAGATTATTGTATGCGCGTTTCTCACCATGCCGAGCATCTGAAAATAGTCGTTAACTGGGTCGCTGATAATGAGGTTTTCCTCCGCTCCACCGTTCAATCCGCTGTAGAAACTTTTCCTGATTGAAGGATTCGGATGCAGCAGGTGTATTATTTTTCTGTCGGTCTTCTTTGCCTTGATGAGGCGGTTTAAAATTTTCGAATACTCCTCCACCTTGTCCCAGTTCTCTCTTCTGTGAAGAGTGCTGAGTATGTAGTCGTCCGACGAATAATCCTTTATTTTGTTTTCCTGAAGGAGGGTTACGATTGCATCGTTAATCGTGTTGCCGACTATGTGGCATTTATTCTTGTCGATTCCCTCGCGCATCAGATTGCCGTAACTTATCTGCGTGGGGCAGAAGTTCAGGCTCGCTATTCTTCCGATTGATTCCCTGAAAAACTCTTCGGGAAAAGGATTCAGGTGATCGAATGTTCTTAATCCCGCTTCGACGTGGAATACGGGTATCTGGTTTATGAATGCCCATACGGCTCCCGTGTATGCCGATACCGTGTCGCCCTGAACCACGACTCCGGATATGTCCCTTACATTTAGTCCCGAATTGCCTTTCACGAACTTGTCGTTGAAATCGTTCAGCATGTGCGCCATGAATAATTCAAGGTCCGCGCTCCTGTTGGGTATTTCTTCCGACGACATGTCAAAACTCAAACTTAAGTAGGAAAGTATGTCTTCCGAAATCGTCTGCTGCGCCGTGTTGAACAGTATGGGATTGAATTCGTTTGATTTCTTGAGTTCACGGTAAAGAACGAAAAGTTTAATAATTTCCGGTCTTGTTCCAAGTACTATCAGTATGTTTTTTTTATTTCCGCTCATCTGTATGTTTTCGTTTAATGATTAATAATGCGATGTTGAATCCCAGACTACTTTTGCTTTCGATTTTACATTCTTATAAACGTTCAGTGAACGCGCTATCGCGAAAAAGTTAATTACCGTGTCGAGTGGAAGTCTGAAAATGCTGAAAAACGCGTATTTGAATCCGTACCAGTTGTACGTGAATACGAACCTGTGAGATAGCCTGGACACCATGAACACAAGGTTGGCAATCATTAGATACCAGAGCACTGAACTTTGCCCGACAAGCGAATTCACGTGCTGCCAGCCCAGCAGGCTGCTGATTATGGCGAATATGAAATATCCGATTACGATGTTCGAAAGGAACGCGCTGAAGAAACTGAAAATTGATTTCCTGTCCCTGAAAAGGAAGTATTTCGTCGAAAGATTTCCCGACCACTTGTGCGCTTTCCAGTTCTGGAACACGATTCCCGCTACCCATCTTGACCTCTGCTTGACCGAAGCCCAGAAAGTATTCGGGAAAAATTCCGCTGTCGCGATTCTTGACGCTTCGTCGTCCCTGTCAAGTTTAACGTTGAAGAAACCCGTCTTGAAGCCGAGTTGATAAAATCTGAATCCTAATTCATAGTCTTCCGTAAGGTTTGCATCGTTGAAGAGCCCTTCCTTCTTTTCCTTCGGACGAAGCGTTATAGGTCCGTGCGGCACCGATTTCTCACCTGAAGGTTTCTTTTCTTCGGTGAGTTTCTCCTCGATGTTTTTGAGTCTTTCCTCGACTGTTGTCGAAGGCATTACCCGCTGCTCGGTGTATAATGAAGATATGCTGTTCTTAATCTCTTTTATCTGATTGTCTATTTCATTGAGTTTGCTCTTTACGACGTGGTCCGCTCCGGCGTTGAGTCCTGTATTATCTCTCTGCCGCTGCAAATCCGAAGCGCGGTCCCTCATTTCTTCAAGCCTCGTCTCGATTTCGCTCATCTGGTCAAGACCCTCTTCGATAGTGCTTCCGGTGTATTCCTGCGCACCCTGAAGGACAGTCGTCTTTTGCAAGACCGTCTTCGGAGTCGATTTGATTTCATCAGATAACTGCTTGACATTGCTGCTGACGTCCTCAAGTTTTTTCCCGAGCACGAAATCACTCTTCACCTCTTCGCGCGGTGTCTGCATGAAATCGGGTATGTTCTTCTCGTAAAGATTTCTTATGCGGTCTTCGATTTCGGATATCTTCTTGTCTATCGAAGGCATGTTCTTCGAATCGTCGTTTGACTGGTTCTCGTCCTTTTCGGAAAATACGTTCTGGTTCTTTGACGGAGTCATGATTTACCCTTTCTTAATTAAACTTTTATAACTTTTAATGCCGCCCCGCTTTTTTTACGGAAGCGGAGAATTTTACAATACCGGTTTCTTTATTTTTGCAACGTCTTCCCTTGCTTTGTCAATCGTGCCGTATGATGATATAAGCACCTTGTACAATATTTCGCCGTTGCTGTTTACACTCTGTATTTCTATGTTCTTTTCAGTGAAATAATCCGTTGCATTCAATACCTCTACCCTGTTCATCGCTCCCGGTTCCGTGCTCCATACCGATTCCTGAATTATGAAATCACCGTGCTTGTCCTTTATGTAAAGCACGTTGTACTTCTCGTCCGAGAAACCGTTGTTCACGATTATTATGTTGTCCTTAATTATCTTCGCGTTGTTTAGTTCCTTCTGCAGTTTGTCCTCGGCGGTTAGTTTGATTTCGTTAGCGTTAGCGTCCGAAGGAATAAGATTTATTTTCCCGATAAGGTCAGCGCTCGATATAACGTCCTGCTGCGCTTCTGTGTTTCCGGTGTATATCAGGAACGAAACCCAGCCGATTACCATGGCGAGAAACATGAACGTGTATCCCTTTATCGAATCGGGCACTTTCTTGCTTCCGGGCTGGACGTGGTCGTCGTTTAGACTGACGAACGGGTCGTCGTGGTAACTCGTCTCGTTTATGTATATCCCCGATTTCTGGCTCTCGTCGTTCGAGAACGTGAAATCGTCCTCAGAAAATTTTGTTTCAGATTCCGCGATAACGTCCTTTTTAGACTCGACGTCAAACGGGTCGTCGCCGTCTTTCCTGTGCATTCTGGCTTTTTCAAGGTCCCAGTTGTATTTCTCGAGATAATTGAAAGTCTTCCTGTGGAATCCCATTCCCGTTCCCGCGAACGGTATGAACGTGCCCATCGCCTGCCTTACTATCATGTCCTTCGTGTGTACTTCCGCGAACGCGTCGCAGTAAGTCCTGTGGAACAACTTTCCGAGATTGCTCTTTATCGGAATGACGGGAATCTGCACCGCGTGGTAACCCTTGTAGCCAAGAAGGAAGTTGTATAACTTCAATGAGTTCGGATGTATGAAATCCTCGGCGTCGTGAACTAGTATTACTTCGAACTTGCCGAAACGCTTTTCGTATTCCATAACCCCCGCGAAAAGCGAGTTCAGATTGTCGGCTTTTGTAGTCGGACCGTTCTGGCTGTTAACGCACGGAATCACCCTGGCGTCTTTCCTTGAAATTTCCTGAACGACTCTTAATGTGTCGGGGTCATTCGGATATACACCGACGAAAAATCTGAAATTCGTGTAATTCAGATTTCTTATCGCGTAACTAAGCGTTCTGCCGATGACCGACGACTCTCTCCAGGCGCCGAGAAATATAGCAATCGGCTTTTCCTGCTTGTCGAACATTTCCGAGAAATCGGGAAGTTTCTTCTTGTACTTTCTTCTCTGAAGCCAGTACAAAACGTCAAGGTACAAATCGTCTATGCCGCTGATGAACAGCATGATCGCCGTTACCCATAACAGTATTTGGAAAATTTCGTAAATCATAATTTTGTGTTAAAATAAATTAGGAAACCGGCTCTTACCTGAAAGATGCTTCTGAAATTGCCGTTGAGGTAATTTCCGTTCTCATCCACGAGATAATTCCTGCTGACGGCTTCCGCAAAAAGTACGGGAAAATTTACAAGATTGGGCTTGAATGATATTCCGGCCCCTAAATCGCCGTAGTTGTTGTAATCGATTTTCTTTGAATCAAGAGAAAACTCCTGCTTCAGGTAAAACTCGAGATACGAGTATCCGCCCGTAAGATAACGGAGGACCTCTTTCAACTGCAGCATCGCAAATACATTCCTGAACTTATAATCGTATAGCCCTACGCCGTATATATCAAAATAGAAATTCTCTGTGGTCGATGACTTGCTGAATTTGTAAAAACTCGCCTTGCCCAGCCGCGTTCCCAGCGAAAGTATCGGCTTGAAACTAAGGCTGTTCTTCTTGAAATCAATTTCCCTTACGTATCCTATCCTCAGTTCGAAATTCATGTAATCGGTCAACTGGACCTTGCTGAATCCGCCTACGTCGAAGAATCTGTCGTTGTATATTGTTTCGCTGTTTGATTTTGAATCGAGATAAGTCTCCGCGTATAATCCCGCGAATATGTTCTTCGTAAGCCTGAAATTTAAATGAGTCAGTAAATTCGATATGTAGTTCTTGTAATATGACTCGTAAAAATTGTGGAAGTATAAATCGAATGACGAGCGCGCGTTCTTTACCATCAACTCCCTCATGTACCACATCGATGTCCTCGATTTGTCAACTTCTTCGGGATCCTTCGAGTTCTCTGAAACATATGTGAACCTGCTGTACGCGCTCTCGTAATTTTTAGTTTCGCTGTATAAATACCCCAACTGCATGTTTATGCGCGTGTCACGGGGATTAGTTATGAGATAGGTCTTGAAAACCGATATTGCCTCGTTGTACTGCTTTTTGTTTATGAAATCGTAACCCTTGTTAAGCAGTTCGTCGTTGTTGTTCGCGAGGATAGTGTCTTTTGTCGATGCCGCGATTCCGCTGTTAAGCGAAATGACTGATTTCTTTAATGGAGAATCTTTCTTGAAAATTGATTGCGGGAGTGCTGTTTCAGCGGCAATGAAAAAGATTAATAAGAAGAATATATAACCGGATATATGTATATACCTGTTTTCCAAAACTACCCTTTCGTTAATTTAAAACTGCAAACATTTTTGCAATTAACGTGCCTAAATTTCAATTTTGGGGGAGTTTGTGTTAACTTGTATATAAATTAATGCGTTACGCTTGATGAAACGAATTTTTTGTTAGATTTTAAAATTTCTGGAAATGCGAAAAAGAAAGTATCTGAACTACATAATTTCAAGTACATACTATGTTTCGTCGCCGCTCGCCTGAGGGTGCTTAAAATCGTCTGATATTATATATACTATTACCGTGCCAGAAAATTAAACGCTATTCGGTAAGAAATGGAGTTTTCAATTTGTACACCATAATTATTCAGTAATAAAAAAAGCATCCAGACTATCTTTTTTTCTTGCTGATATTCGAATTTAAACTAAAAACAAGCAAAATCGATGGTACAGTAATTGTAATATGATATAAAAAATTTATATAAGGATGGACCTTTTGAACATACAAAAAACATTATTCCGGGAATTTTCCTGTTTGCTTAATTCCGATATTGAAAACCAAATCCGCAAAAATAATGACGCGCTTGAGCATATTGATATGGAAAGTATTAACAACGAAGGCGAACCGCAAAAATCCCAGACCGATAACCTCCTGTATAAATTTTATTTGTCATTCACGAAAATGAGTTCACTCCAGAAAAGCGTGAACTTTGTCAATACCGAGAACGGTATTAATTTCGCTTCTTTTAAATCAAACCAAACAGGTCTTATAGATTAGACGGGACAAACCGCGTTACGGGAATTACTGTCTCCTTATTTCAACGAGTTTTTTCAATGCATCCGTGACTCTCGGTCCCGGTCTCGAAAAAATATTTTCGTCAAGAATAATTGCCCTCTTCTCCTTGTAAGCCTTTAATCCGTAAAATCTTTCCGATGTCTCCGTTTCGATTATTTTTTTCGTTGTGTTTGCCGTATCGGCAAGGAAGAAAATATAATCGGGATTCTTTAATAGTAAATCCTCGTCGTAAATTCCCGGGTAATCGAGTTTTTCGCTTCCGAATATGTTCGAGAATCCTTCAGTCCTGAATATGTCGCCTATGAAAGTATTGTCGCTGAATGAAATCAAAGGTTTCGCCGATAAGAATGCCGCGTATGTACTGCGGTCCGTGTCTTTCGGCTTAATGCTTTCAACCTCTTTTTTGAAATTTTCTGTTCTGGTTTTCCCCGCTTGAGGCTTCAATATCTCGTTCAATTTGTCCATCGATGAAATAATATCATTGACTTTCCTTGGATTCAAAACAAAAACCCTGTAACCAAGGTCGGTTAATGATTTGTAAGTTATCTGCGAATTGCCCTCGATTGTAAGCAGTATCAAATCAGGCTTCATTTCCGCAATCAGTTCAAGATTCGGGTCGAGAAGTCCGCCGACCGACTGCTTTCCCTTCGCTTCCGGCGGGTAATCGCAGTATTTTGTAACGCCGATTAGTTTGCTTTCCGCGCCGATGTAATAAATCATTTCCGTTATGCTCGGCGCAAGCGATATTACCCTCTCAGGCGCTGAAGAAAACTCGAATAAATTTCCCAGATCATCTTTTACCGCGTTCCCGCTGTTTTCTTCCTTCTTTGTTTTGCAGGAAGAAAAAACAGCCGCTAATATTAGAATTAATAGAAATGCTCTCTTCATCAGGTCTTCAATTTTTTCTTTTTTGCCGCCGGAAAGAGAACATTGTTCAGTATCAGCCTGTACCCTGGCGAGTTCGGATATTTGTCAAGTTCAGTCGCTGGCGCGCCTACAAGATGAGCGTAATCCTCCGGGTCGTGCCCGCCGAGAAACGTGAACGTCCCCTTTCCGTAATTTCCGTGTATGTACTTCACCAGATTCGTCCCCTCGTTCATTCCGAGAATTACAACGTTGCTCTTGAGGAATTCCTTTCTGAAACCGCTCGTCTGCCCGAGAAATCCCGCGACGAGCGCCGTGTGGCACTGCGTCAGCATGCTCGGAACGGGGTCGTACTTCGCGGAGAAATCGACTATCTTGAAATAATCGCCGTACTGCCCGACAGTGAGCAGGTCCTGCGTTATGTCTATGTTCGAATATTTATATACCAGAGGATTCAACTCGACCGAAAAATTCTGCAAAGCGATTGTTTCAGTGAAATCGAGTTTGCTGTTCGCGTCCGGGTCGAACGGGTCGCCGTCGTACATCACGTCGCAGATATCCGTGTACTGCGACGCCAGAGCGATGTCGTACGTGTCCGTCGCGCTGCACATCGTGAACAGGAAACCGCCGTTCGCTATGTATTCCTTCAGTGTTTTTACTACCGCGAGTTTTAATTTCGATACTTTTGAGTAACCGAGTTTTCTCGCCGTCTCCTCATTCGTGGCTTTCTGTGTAAGATACCACGGAGACGCGCCGTACGTCGCGAAAAACTTCCCGTACTGACCCGTGAAATCCTCGTGATGAAGATGAATCCAGTCGACTCCTACGAGTTTCCCCGTCAATACCTCTTCGTCCCACAGTTTCGTATAAGGTATTTCCGCGTAATCAAGTACGAGTTGCACCGCGTCGTCCCACGGCAATGCGTTAGGCGGCACGTACACGGCTATCTTTGCCGCTTTCTCGAGATGAATGAGTTCCATGTTCTTGCTCTCGTCCTTGACCTCGGCGTATAACTGCGCCGTCTGCGTTCCGTCAAGCAGTTCATAACTCACATCCTTCGTCTTGCATTCGCTCTCAATCTTCGAATTGTAAGTGAACAGGAAAGAGCCGCTCCTGTAATTCAACAGCCAATCGAGTTCCCCGCCTCCGAGCAGATGCCTGTACGCTATGCCGTATGCCTTCAGGTGGTTCGTCTGCTGCCCGTTGTCCATCGGAATCAGAATTTTCGTTTGTGAAATTCCCGTCTGAAAGATTAAAAACAGGAACAGTAAAAATTTTAAACTATTTTTAATCATAATATCAAATTAATTTACTCCTTACAAATGTTCAATGTTATAATGAAATAATTTGTCCGCAAAAACTTTATACATACTCGCGTTTGAAACATCCTGCGACGAAACGTCTGTCGCGGTGCTCGAAAACGACCGCGTCCTCTCGAACATAATTCTGTCTCAGGAATACCACGCTCATTTCGGAGGAGTCGTTCCCGAAGCGGCTTCGCGCGAGCACCTAAGAAAGATAGCGGAACTTACGGACGAAGCCCTCGAAAAAGCGGGCAGGAAAATCGATGACGTGAATATCGTAGCGGCTGCGTCGGAGCCGGGATTAATCGGAGCGATTCTTATCGGATTGAACTTCGGTAAATCCCTTGCCGCGTCTCTTAACGTACCGTTCATAAACGTTAACCACATACAGGCGCATTTGTATTCGCCTTTCCTCAACGAATCGAAACCCGAATTTCCTTTCATAGGGCTGATAGTTTCGGGAGGACATACTTTACTGATTCTCGTCGAGGATTTTTTCAGGCACAGGATTCTCGGCACTACAGTCGATGACGCAGCGGGCGAGGCATTCGATAAGGTTGCGAAAATGCTCGGACTCGGCTATCCCGGAGGACCCGAAATCGATAAAAGAGCGAAACGCGGCGACAGGAATTTTCATGAGTTCCCCGTCTCAAGACCCAGAGCCTCGAAATATAATTTTTCATTCTCGGGAATCAAGACATCCGTTCTTTATTTCCTCAGAAAAAATAATTTCGAATCGGTAAAAAATGAAAAAATCATAGACGATATATGCGCTTCTTTTCAGCACGCGGTAATTAAAACTCTCTTCGACAAGACAGTCCTCGCGGCGCGCGAATTCGGGGTGAAAGACATCGCCGTATCTGGAGGAGTATCCGCTAACAGTTCTCTGAAACACACGTTCCTCGGACTGCAGGATAAGGGTTACAGGATTTTCATTCCCGAACTGCTTTATTCTACCGACAATGCGGGAATGATAGGCATCACGGCGTATTATAAATACATCAAGAGCGCGGACACGGGCGTTTTCAAACGCGATACGCTTGCCGTGCACGCGAGACCGCGCCTCGATTTCGACAATTTCTAATCTTTCTTTTTGTATCTCTTGTGTGAGTACTTTCCAAAACCCGAATACACGAGTATCGCCGCTATCAGGTGTATCCAGAACCACGGACTCGAAGTCCCGAGATTGTCAACCACGTAAATTAGTATCAATACTCTTGGTAGAAACACCGTCAGCAGAAAATCCCCTATCAGCGGCATGTTGTTCGCGGGAATACCGTGCGAGAAGTAAAAAATCAAGAGCGTTATTCTCGGAAGAAACAAACTCAGTACGAGAAATATTGTATCCATATATTGTGCAATTAAATTATCCTTGAAAGCCCTGCAGGGCTTATATAAATTAACGTAAAATCAGACAAAAAGTTATGGAATTGACAGCGTTACTTGAAAAAAATCTTGACGAAATCGTTGAGAAATCCTGCAGGCAGATTTGCGAAGTGAAACTTAAAGGTTACACAAAGGCCGGAAGCACTATAACGAAGCAAAAACTTGCCAATCTCTACAAGAAACTCATCGAATGCGTGAAGAACAAAGAGTTGATTCCTATGCTCGCTTACACCGAAAAAATCGCCAGGGACAGATTCAACAGCGGCTATGATTTGTATGAAGTGCAGACAGCCATAAACTCACTCGAAGAATTAATCTGGCAGAAAATTTTCAAACATACCAAACCCCAAAAACTCGCTGAATCTCTCAGCCTCGTCAGTTCAATACTCGGAGCGGGAAAAGACAACCTTGCAAGAACTTACGTGTCCCTCGCCTCAAAAACAAAAGCGTCTGCAGTTAACATTCAAAACCTCCTCCACGGCAGCGAAAGCATCGCCGACGTGAATGAATAAACCGGAATAATGGGACGGAACAATAGAACGGAACTATTAAACCCGCGCAATCCGCTCTTTCCGTCCAATCACGCGGGAACTAGAAAAAATCTTTGTTCTTCTAAGTGTACTCAGTACCTTAGTGGTAAATGCTCTTGTTCTTAACTGCTAACTGTTAAATGTTAACCGTTAATTGTATCCGCTCCTGCTCTTAATCCGCTCTTTCCGCATAATCCCGCGGGAACTCTAAAAAATCTTTGCTCTTCTAAGTGTACTTAGTGTCTTAGTGGTAAATACTCTTTCTCTTAATTGCTATCTGTTAAATGTTAACCGCTAATTGTATCCGCTCTTGCTCTTAATTGCTAACTGTTAAATGTTAACCGCTAATTGTATCCGCTCTTGCTCTTAATCCGCGCAATCCGCTCTTTCCGTCCAATCCCGCGGGAACTATAAAAAATCTTTGCTCTTCTTCGCGTCCTAAGCGCCTTTGCGGTTATCGCTTTTGCAATTTATCCTGAGAATCTATGTAATCAGTGGCAAAAGAATTTCAATAAAAATCATTTGAGAAGTTAGTGGTAATTCGTGGTAATTCGTGATAATTCGTGGTAATTCGTGATAATTCGTGGCTGAATGTTCTTGCTCTTAATAGTTCGCGGAAATTAGCGGAAATTAGCGGCTGACCGCCCTTGAATAATCCTGAAAATCTGTGCTAATCTGTGGCAAAACGCTCTTGCACTTAACCCCGCGCAATCCGCTCTTTCCGTCCAATCACGCGGGAACTATAAAAATTCTTTGCTCTTCTTCGCGTCCTCAGCGCCTTTGCGGTTATCGCTTTTGCAATTTATCCTGAGAATCTATGTAATCAGTGGCAAAAGAATTTCAATAAAAATCATTTGAGAAGTTAGTGGTAATTCGTGGTAATTCGTGATAATTCGTGGTAATTCGTGGTAATTCGTGGTAATTCGTGGCTGAATGTTCTTGCTCTTATACCCGTGCAATCCGCTCTTTCCGTCCAATCACGCGGGAACTATAAAAAATCTTTGTTCTTCTAAGTGTACTCAGTGCCTTAGTGGTGAACGCTCTTTCTCTTAAATAATAATTCAGGACGGTAACTACTTTATCATTACCATTCTCATTGTCCTCGTAATTTTTTCTCAGGCTTGTATGATTTCACGATGCGCTTAAAAAACTATCCGGCAAGTCTTCAAGAATCGAAAAAAATATTTTTCACGTAAATCAGTTTTTCTTCCGGGTAAAGACGAGAGTTTCAATCTTCGTTACCCGATGGGACAGTTACGAATATCTTCGTGCCCTTGTCCGTTTCACTCGTGATTGATATGCTGCCTCCGTTCTTCTCGAGCAGGTCCTTGCATATCGGCAAACCGAGACCCGTGCTCAGTTCCCCTTCCGTTCCCTTCCGTTTCGTTTTTTCCGCGATGTTAAATACTTTTTGTATCGTTTCCTCGTCCATCCCGATTCCGCTGTCTTCTACGCATATTTCCGAGTAACCGTTGTCCGAACCGCTGTAAAACACACGTATGCTGCCGCCTCTTTTCGTAAACTTTATTGCGTTTGATATCAGATTCCGGACAACCGTCTCGAACATGCTCCTGTCAACATAAACAGTCCTGTCATCGGGTATCGATAATTCGATTTTGATTTCCTT
This sequence comes from uncultured Ignavibacteriota bacterium, assembly GCA_937915485.1. Classification (GTDB taxonomy): domain Bacteria; phylum Bacteroidota; class Ignavibacteria; order Tepidaquicellales; family Tepidaquicellaceae; genus CAIKZJ01. Next base: position 20,146 of record CALGII010000107.1, read on the forward strand.
GCGTTCGGAATTCTCCTTCATTACTTCAATGCTGTTCTTCACGATGCCGCTGAGATTAATCGTTTCTTTCCTGACTGTCTTAAGATTCCGCTGGCTCATCGACCACTCAAGCAGATTATTCAGGAGGTTGAAAAGATTTGAAGCCTCGGAATTTATCCTAAGCAGATACTGCCTGATTTCCTGCAGCGTCATGTTGTTAATGTTTTCCGCCATTATTTCAGTGATGCCGAGAAACGCCGTGAACGGGCTCCGAAGGTCGTGGGCTATTATCGAAAAGAACCTGTCCTTTTCATCGTTCATTTTCCGCAGTTTGTTTTCGCTGGTTTTCAGTTCCTGCTGCGATATCTTCTTTTCCGTAAGGTCCCAGGCGAGATCCGCGAGTTGAGATACTGCTGTCACGTCGTATTCGTCGTATCTGATTTCCTTGTTTCCCACTCCGAGAATCGCGACGGCCTTACCGCCGCGAATTACAGGCACTGTCAGCATACGAGTCAGCGCCAAATGCCCTTCGGGCAGACCTTTCAGGTCCTTTTGCCTGCCGAATTCATTATAAATCTTGACCTTTTTTTCCCTTGCGCAGTCCGCCCAAATACCCGCTTCCTCTATCGGATAATGCTTTTCTTGAGAATCCGTGCGGCAGTAAAATTCCTTCGTTTTCGTTGACCATTGCTGTGATGTAATCGTGTCGTCGTCTTCATTCACGAAATGAAAGAATCCGATGCGGCTGTCCGTGATTCTTTCCGCCTCGTCGATTGTTCTCTGAAGCAGTTCCTCCACTGGTATACTTTCAGAATTTTCTATGATTTTAAACCTCGATTGGAAAAGTTCCTGCATCTGCTCTCTCGCCGTAATGTCGGCGGCCAGACTAAGAGTCGCGGGGATTCCGTTGTATTCTATCCTGACCGCATTCACTAACAGTCTTCTTCTGACCCTGTCCTTTGTTATAATAGATATCGTGTACGAGTCGCTTTCAATTTCACCGCTTAACAATTTGAGATGACGCGCGTAGATATTATCCACATCGAACTCGTTCACGATATCAGTAATTTCAGTCCCTATCAGTTGCGATTGCGTGTATCCCGAAATCTTCTCCGACATCCTGTTGGCGAACACGATTTTTCTGTTCTGTATAACGTATATCGCCTCATTCGCGTTGTTTACAAGCAGTTTGAAATTTTCTTCGCTTCTTTTGAGTCCATCAAGGTATTTCTTCTGCTCGGTAATGTTTGTGAAAGAGACTGCGACCGCGTAAGGCAGATCATCACCTTTCCTGAACAGCGGACTCGTATTTATCGTAATCCAGAAAAATTTGTCATTAACCGTATTTCTTACCAACATATTTGCGCCTCTGCAGGGCTTCCCTGTCTTGAAAGTAACCATCGACGGATGCTCTTCGGGAGGATAAGGGGAACCGTCTTCGTAAAAACAATCCCAGACGCCTTCGAGCGCGTTAATGCCCACAACATCGCTTTCCTTAAAACCGAATACCTTTTCCGCGCCCTTGTTCCACGTCAATATTTTTCCTGTCCTGGACTGAAGTATTATACCGTTTTCCGTTAAATCGACTACCGTCTTGTACAGGTTATTGCCCTCTTCAAGAAGTGTCTCTATATTCTTCTTATCTGTGATATCCTGAACCTGAGCGACAATATGCTTCGGCTTCCCTTCGGGACCCCTGATTACTGAAATCGTTATGTTCGCCCATATTATGTGTCCGTCTTTATGAATATACCTTTTTTCCTGAACGCCGGAATCAGACTCTCCTTTTTCAAGTCCTCCGACAAGTTCCATGCCCTTCTCGATATCATCAGGATGAGTTATGTCAGCGAAAGTTTTTCCCTTTAACTCCTCTTCAGTATATCCTACAATTTTGGTGAATGCGGGGTTTACCTCGATAAACTTCTTGTTCCTGTCAACTATCGCTTTTCCTGTCGCCGAATACTTAAAAATGTTATCTAATATTTCCTCAGACTCGTTTTTATTCGTATTTAATCGATTACCGGCTGTCAGGTCAATTATCAGTGAATAAATAATTTCCCTCCCGCCGCTTTCACAGTGAAAAGAAAATACATCGACTTCATTGAAACTTCCGTCCGCTTTCCGATGTATGTTCCTGTAATAACCGGGATAATCCATTCGCTCGCTTCCTCCCGTATTGGGTACGGCTCTCGATTCGAGTGTATTTAAATCCCGAATTGTCATCCCCGTCAGTGTCGTTTCATCGTAACCGTAGAATTTCAAAGCCGCGGAGTTGGCGCGGATTATTCTTCCGGTTTCCTGCTCCGTCATAAGCATTATTTCACGGTGATTGTCAAAAACTCTCAGGAAATTTTCATCGGCGGGTATCATAAAAAATAATTAAAATTTTCGTTCGAAAATAAAACTATAAGCGCTGTTGTTAGTATTGATTGTGCGAACGAACTGACGAATGCATTTATTGATAAAACCATCCTTTGCATTATGCAATAATAAATTGTTTATCTCCAAATGACCCTTTTTCAGACAGAAAATAGATGCAGTTACAGGAATATAATATAAAAAAATAAAATCTAATAACCATTATTTCATTTAAAAAATTGACTTTCCGGCACATCTGTCCGGCACGATTAATAAGTAGACTTCTGAAAAACGATTTCTGTAATCTCTTTTTGTAACCTCTTTTTGTAATCTCTTTTTGGAACCTCTTTTTGGAACCTCTTTTGTAACCCCACCTTTTAAGGTGGGGTGAAAGATGATTAATATAATAGGACTTTAGTCCTTAGTAGTGACCGCATTAGCTCTTTATCCGCGCAATCCGCTCTTCCCGCGGGAAATCTAAAAAAATCTCTGCTCTTCTGAGTTCCTTAAGTGCCTTAGTGGTACGCTCTTGCTCTTCATTGCTAACTGTTAAATGTTAACCGCTAATTGTATCCGCTCTTGCTCTTAA
>CALGII010000108.1 GCA_937915485.1 uncultured Ignavibacteriota bacterium
TCTATGTGCGAGCAAAAAATTATTTTTGGTTTTCCCCACTTGAAAAAAATATTTTTCTTTCCGTTGGGAATGTTCTGAATTTCCATATCGGCAGCGGACGGTTTGAAATTTTGAGCAATGTAATCCGCGGCAAACTCCTCCCTGCCCGATGTTGAATCAATTTCAAGTATTTTGATTAAGAAATCCAGCATAATTATAGTTTTACTTCATACTTAAACATTTAATAAATATAAAAATTGCAATATAAAAATTCTGATTGAATATGCAATAGAGAGCAATTAACAATTAGTAATTAGCAATGAACAATTAAGAGCAGAGAAAGAGCGTTCAGCCGCTAATTGAAGCTGATTTTCACGAATTAGGGAAAGAGAGATTTACCACTAAGGCACTAAGAACACAAGAAGAGCAAGCGGGGACTTCAATGAGCAAAATGAGCAGAGTGAGAGCGGCGACACGGAGGGACACCGAGAAAACACGGAGGGACACCGAGAAATAATTCGTATTTGCGACGGAAAATCAGGCGGTGAATTAAATAGTCCTGATAATTTCGGTTTGTTCGCGTCCCATACTCCAAATCACAGCATTTTATTAGAATTGAAACTCAAAACGCATAAAATTATATTGATAAAATATGAAAAAGAAGATTACAAAAGACGCTGAAAACCCTGAATACGGCGATGAAGCGAATGAAGTTAAGGAAACGATAAGTACAATTTCTTACAATCAGGACTACAGGGATATACCTGACACACTGCCCGTTCTACCATTAAAAGACATTGTGATTTTTCCCTACATGATATACCCGATTCTCGCGGGAAGAGAATCGTCAATCAAGGCAATCAACGCCGCGTTCGAATCCGAGAGTAAATACATTTTGCTTATAACACAGAAGGACGCATCGATAGAGGAAACAACCACGGAAAATCTTTTCGGCACCGGGACAATAGCGAAGATACTCCAGATAATGCGGCTGCCGAACGGACTAATAAAAATTCTAATCGACGGAATTGTAAGCGCGCGCGTAAAAAAATTCGATGCCGGTCATTTCATAACCGCGGATTTTGATATAATAAAAGATACGGATGAACGAGACGAAGAATTGAGCATTCTAACCGAGAAGACTTCAAATCTCTTCGCGGATTACGTGACTCTTAATCCGTCGCTTTCAAAGGACGTTCTTTCTGGGTACCAGAACATACCTGAGCCCGACAGGAAACTATATTACATCGCATCGAATGTAACGGTAGATATAATTTCAAAACAAAACATACTCGAATCAAAAAGTCTTTACGATAAGTTCTTCGGAATAATCGGGCTTCTCGCGAGAGAACTGCAGGTGCTTAACATTGAAAGGGAAATAGACGCGAAAGTTCAGGCTTCAATGCAGAAGAACCAGAGAAAATTCATCGTTCAGGAACAGATAAAAATACTACAGGACGAACTCGGCGACAGCGCGGAACTCGACCCGGACCTCGCCAAGCTGAAAAAAGCAATAGACGAATCGGGAATGCCCGAAGCGGTGAAAGAAAAAGCGATGGAGGAATTCGAAAAAATCAGAAAGACATCGCCGATGTCTCCCGATTTCACGGTTTCAAGAAATTATCTCGAATGGATGACGTCCGTTCCCTGGAACAAGTTCACCGTGGATAATTTCGACCTCGGAAACGCGAAGATAATACTCGACGAGGACCATTACGGTCTCGAAAAGCCGAAAGAAAGGATACTCGAACTTCTTGCAGTTCTGAAACTTCTCAAAGACAAGAATATAACCAAACCGCCGAAAGGTCAGATACTCTGCTTTGTAGGCCCTCCGGGAGTAGGCAAGACATCACTCGGAAAATCGATCGCGAGGGCGCTCAACAGGAAATTCGCGAGGCTCTCTGTCGGAGGCGTGAAGGACGAGGCTGAAATCCGCGGACACAGAAGAACATACATCGGCTCGATGCCGGGAAGAATAATTCAGGCGATGAAAAAAGCAGGTACATCGAATCCCGTAATACTTATCGACGAAATAGACAAGATGGGAAACGATTTCAGGGGCGACCCTGCGTCTGCGATGCTTGAAGTTCTCGATCCGGAGCAGAACAACACTTTCAACGACCACTATCTTGACATCGACTATGATTTATCCAACGTTCTATTCATAACAACGGCGAACGTGCAGTACAACATTCCGCTTGCGCTTCAGGACAGGATGGAAATAATCGAAATGCGCTCTTATCTTGATTTCGAGAAAATTCAAATCGCGCAAAGGCACATACTTCCGAAGGAACTCGAGGAGCACGGAATGGACAGGGACGAAATAATATTTCCCGACGATATTATCCATAAGGTGATTCGCGAATACACACGCGAGGCGGGAGTAAGAAACCTTGAAAGAGAATTGACTTCGATTATAAGGAAAGCCGCGAAAGATAAACTTTCAAACGGCAGGAAGAAAAACAAGATAGCCGTAACGCCCGAATTGGTCGAAAAATACCTCGGCGTTCCGAAGTTCGAGGACATAGACACGAAGAAAGACGACAAGGCAAAGACAGGCTCGGTTTACGGACTGGCGTGGACATCGCTTGGAGGCGACATACTTACGATTGAAGTCACGGTCATGAAGGGCGCGGGAAAGATTACTCTCACGGGAAAACTCGGAGACGTAATGAAAGAATCGGCAATCGCGGGGCTTTCTTTTATCAAATCAAACTCAAAGCAGTTCGGCATTCCCGAGAATTTCTTCAAGGACAAAGAAATACACATACACATTCCCGAAGGAGCGATACCGAAGGACGGGCCTTCCGCGGGAATCACGATGATAATGGGAATGCTTTCGGCGATAACCAAATCGCCTGTCAAGGCGGACATCGCGATGACGGGAGAAATTACTTTGCGCGGAAACATACTGCCCATAGGCGGTTTAAACGAAAAACTTCTCGCCGCCGTGAGGAGCGGAATTAAAAGGGTAATAATACCGAGGGACAACGAAAAGAATTTGATTGAAATACCGAAAGACATAACTTCCAAACTGGAGATTATACCCGCGGCAAGAGTCGGGGACGCGATTCATCCGGTATTCGGAAGCAAGAAAATCACTTTTAAGAAGAAATAGAATATAATGAATAATGTCAGAGCCAAAGTTTAAAGTATCGGCGTTAAAATTCAGGCCTCAGCGATTCAGCGAAGTGGTCTCTCAGGATTTCGTCTCGACGACGCTCAAGAACGCAATTCTGAAGAGGAAGATAGCGCATTCTTACCTTTTCAGCGGACCGCGCGGAGTCGGCAAGACAACACTCGCCAGAATATTCGCTAAAGCCATTAATTGCAAGAACGCGAAAGACGGCGAGCCTTGCAATAATTGCGAGAACTGCGACGAGATAACACGGGGTGTTCATCCCGACGTGTTTGAACTCGACGCCGCATCGAACAGGGGAATAGACGACGTGCGCGCGATACAGGACGCGGCGAAATATTTTCCAATAAAAGCCACGTATAAGTTTTTCATCGTTGACGAAGTTCATATGCTCACGATTCAGGCGTTCAACGCACTTCTCAAGATACTCGAGGAGCCGCCCGACTACCTGATATTCATACTCGCGACGACGAATCCCGAAAAGATACCCGCGACAATAACGAGCAGGTGCCAGCGGTTCGCGCTACACAGGCTCAAGATTCAGGAAATTTCCGAGCAGATAAAATTCGTAGCGAAAGAGCAGAAAGTAAAAATTGACGACGAATCGCTTTTTCTCATATCAAAACTCGGCGACGGCGCGCTACGCGACGCTCTCGGCGTTTTCGACATGGCGGTTTCATTCTGCGGGAATGAAATTACAATACCGGCGCTGAAGGAATTTTTAAATCTTCCCGATAAAGAAATATATTTCAACACGTCGAAATTTATTGCCGAAGGCAGCCTCAAGGACATAATACCTTATTTTAATAAACTCGAGGAGAACGGTCTCGACATAATTACTTATTATAACGGCATCACGGACCATTACAGGAATCTTTTGATTATAAAGACGACGGCAAACACAGAACTGCTGGACGAATCCGACGTAACGAAAGCAAAATACAAGAAAGAGGCGGAAGCATACACGATTGATCAGATACAGCGAATTCTTAAAGTACTAATCGATTCCGAAGCGCGGTTCAAATTTTCTTCGAACCAGAAGATTCTGATGGAGGCGATGCTTGCCGAACTGTGCAGGATAAACAGGGAGGTTGTCGATATCACTGAACTTATTTCCGGACTGGAAGCATTAAAAAAAAAATCCCTGACCTGACCTATGAGGCGGGAGAGAGGTTCTCCGCCGCGCAGGGAGACAAGCAGGTTTTTGAAAATCCCGTTATAAAAGCATTAAAAGAACTGTTCAACGCAGAAGAATACAAAGGATAATGGTAAAGACGCTAGGAATAAAGAATAATTTTCTCGCAATCGAGGATGAATTTTCAAATTACGAGAATTCGAAGGTTGCAATACTTCCCGTTCCTTACGAGGCAACGACATCTTACGGCAAGGGAACGGGCAGCGCGCCCGAGGCGATTTACAAGGCTTCGCACTACGTTGAGTTTTATGACGAAGAACTTCACAGAGAATTTTGTTTCGAGAAAGGGATAGCGTCGCTGCCGCCGATGAACCTGAAGAACCTAAAAGGCAGGGACGCGCTTGATGTGATTTACGGTAACGTCAAGAAATTAATAGACGACGGAAAATTCGTCGTTACTCTCGGCGGCGAGCATACAATATCGACGGCGCCGATAAAAGCACATTTCGATTCATACAAAAATCTGTCCGTTCTTCATTTCGACGCTCATTCCGATTTGCGCGACAAGTATGAAGGTACGAAATATTCGCACGCCTGTTTTTGCTCCCGCGTCGCCGAGTTCACGAAAGACATCACGCAGGTCGGAATCAGGGCGCAGTGCATCGAGGAAAGCAGATTCATAAAAAAGAACGGAATAAGAACATTTTACGCTTACGCTATAAGGAACAACCTGCACACGAAAAACTGGATGGACAAGGTAATTTCGGGATTAAAAGAAAACGTTTACGTAACATTCGACATAGATTATTTCGACCCATCGGTAATATCAGCCACGGGAACCCCCGAGCCGCTCGGATTTTACTGGGAGGAAACGATGCATCTGCTGAAGAAACTCGGCAGGAGCCGTAATGTTGTAGGTTTTGATCTAGTTGAACTCGCGCCTGTAAAGGGTTTTACATATCCTGATTTTCTCGCGGCGAAACTTGTATACAAAATGCTGAATTATTTCATAAAATAATGGGAAAAGAAGAACTTAAAAAGAGAGTGAAAGTAATAATAAAGCGGCTGGCGGACAACTATCCCGACGCGAAATGCCATCTCGATTTTAAGAATCCTTTTGAACTGATTGTATCGACGGTTCTTGCCGCGCAGTGCACCGACGTAAGCGTGAACAAGACAATGACGCCTCTATACAAATCGAAATACAAATCTCCGAAAGACATACTGAAAGACGGCGCTGATAAGTTCAGAGATGAGATAAAATCAATTAACTTTTACAATAACAAGACGAAGAGCATCATATCTCTTTGCGAGTCACTCGAGAAAAGCCATAAAGGAAGGGTTCCGGGCGATATGGATTCTCTAACCGAACTTCCGGGCGTAGGAAGAAAATCGGCATCCGTTGTACTGGGAAATTGTTTCGGCAAAGAAGACGTAATAATTGTTGACACGCACCTGAAAAGGGTTTCCGCGCGTCTCGGACTTATTGAAAACGACAATCCCGACAAGATTGAAGCGGAACTTAAGGAAATCGTTCCCGAAAAAGAGCAGTTTTATTTTTCAATGAGAACAGGCGAGCACGGACGGCTTGTATGTCAGGCGAAAAAACCGAAATGCGGGGAATGTTTCCTTTCGGACATCTGTCCTACAAAAAATAAATTTTAAAATGAAGAAACCTGATTTAAAGAAGATTGAATTTCTGCTGATGGACCTCGACGGGTGCCTTACAACGGGGCATATGATATATCTCAGCAGCGGAGAGGACATGAAGGTATTCCATACTCACGACGGATACGGGATAGAGCGCGGCAGAAAATTCGGATTGAAGTTCGCCGTCATAAGCGGAAGAAGTTCGCCGATAAACAGGAAAAGGACTGACAGGCTTAAAATCGATTTTCTTTTTGAGGACGTGCCCGACAAACTTGTTCCATACGCTGAATTAAAGAAGAAATACAAACTCAACGACGAAAACTTCGCTTACATCGGTGACGATGAATTCGACATTCCCCTTTTAAAAAAGGCGGGATTTTCCTGCTGTCCGAATAACGCTATCGGCGAAGTGAAGAAGCACGTTCATTACGTCTGCAAAAAGAACGGCGGCGAAGGAGCCGTTCGTGAAATAATCGATAAAATTCTCAAAGCAAAAAAATTTATCTGACATCAACTGATTTAAAAACTGTTTAACTATAATATTAACCATGGATTCAAAAAAATTACGTTTCAACTCAAAGTTAATACACGGAGGAGCATACAAGGATGAATTTAATTCCGTAAACGTTCCCATTTACCAAACATCGACATTCGCTTTTGACACGGCAGAAGAGGGCGAAAAGTGTTTTCTCGGCGAATCGAACGGATTCATTTACACGCGTCTCGGCAATCCCACAATCAAGGCGCTCGAGAACTGCATAGCGGAACTTTGCGGCGGTTACGGGGCGATAGCGGTCGGTTCCGGAATGGGCGCCGTAAACACGATATACATGGCTCTGCTCGAGAAGGGAGCGCACATGGTCGGGACGGCGGCGGTTTACGGACCTTCACGCGTAGTGATGGAAGAGCACTGGTCAAGATTCGGCGTCGAATCGACGTGGGTTGACACGACCAAAATCGAAAACATTAAAAAAGCAATCAAGCCGAACACGAAAGTGTTATACATAGAAAGCCCCGCGAATCCGACGCTTGATATAACGGACCTCGCCGCTTGCTCGAAAATAGCGAAAGAGCACAATTTACTGCTTGTGGTCGATAACACTTTTTCTTCTCCTTATCTGCAGCGTCCGTTTGAATACGGCGCGGACGTGGTGTTTCATTCGATGACAAAATTCATAAACGGGCACGCCGATATAGTTGCCGGCATTATCGTAACCAAAGATGAAGCGCTTTACAAAAAAATCAGACCGATGATGATATCGCTGGGATGCAACATGGATCCGTCGCAGGCATACATGGTGCTTCGCGGAGTTAAGACTCTGGGAATCCGCATAGAGCGGGCTCAGGAAAACGCGATGAAGATTGCAGAATGGCTTGAAAAGCATCCTAAGATAGAGTGGGTGAAGTATCCGGGATTGAAATCGCACCCGCAGCATGAACTTGCCAAGAGGCAGATGAACGGATTCGGAGCGATGATAAGTTTCGAATTAAAGGGCGGCTTCGACGCGGGAAAAACTTTAATGAACAACGTGAAAGTCGCGACACTTGCCGTATCTCTCGGAGGCGTAGAAACATTGATTGAGCATCCCGCATCAATGACGCATTCGAAAGTCTCTAAGGAAAGCAAACTCGAAGCGGGCATAACGGAAGGGCTCGTGCGCTACGCGGTCGGCATCGAGGACGTCAGCGATTTGATTGAAGATCTCGAACAGGGTCTCGCGAAATGTTAAAGCGGCAATAGTTTATTTTTCAGAATTATACTGCTCCCGAATTTCGGTTTGGGAGCGGTTTTTTTACCCTTCCGACAGAAAGCGATTACCTTCCCGCTATCTCGCCCGCCTTTTCAGTCACCCAGTCTTTCATTGTATAAACATCTTTATCGTTTTCTATTTCGCGGCATATCATTTCCGGGTCCTTTTTATACGGGTTAGCGTGATAGTTCAGAAGTTTCAGCACTCTGTCGAGAAACTTCTTGTAATACGTCACGTGCATTTCGGGAAGCGTGTTTTTATTATACTTCAGGTAGTGTTTTGATTTATCTATTTCGTAATACGCTTCCTCGTATCTTCGGAGTTCATACAGACAGGCGAGTTTATACCTTATTTCGTCTATGTGGTGCATTGTATTGCCGCTCTTATGATTGTTTATGAGTTCAATCGCTTTTTCGTATTCTCTTCTTGCGAAGCACAGACGAACATTCGCAAGATTCACCTCGTCGGCGCGAATGCTTTTCGGCAGCAGCGGGGAATATTTCGTTATTATGTTCTCCGTCCATTTGTATCGTTTCACCTTGATTCCCGCGATTATGTATTCCCTGAAAACGCTTGCGGGATAAGAGCAGCGGCGGAGGTCCGAAACAAGATTGCTCTTCAGTTTTCTGTCGTAAAGTCTGAATAAATGCTCATAGTATAGACGCTCGCCCTTGTTAACCTTAACAATATAGTACGTCATAAACATTCTGTACATTTCAGTTCTAAAATATTCCGTAAACTTTTCTTCGTTTTTATAAAACACTTTCAGCGCTTTAGCAATGTACCGTTTATTGCCGGGATTACGGAAAGCGGTGAAAATATAATAGCGGAGAAGCGGAATCGTGAAAAGTTCGTCTTTTTGGATTTCGCGCGCCTCGAAAAACTTTTCGTTGTTAAGCGAGCCGATGAACTCAAGGACGGGATTAAATCCGTAGTTCAGACTGAAGTATTTTTGTATCTGCAGTTCCTGACCCGTACGGTAAAGGCGGCACAGCAAATCCGCGATAAGAAACCTGCTGTGCGTGAAATATTTTTTCTGTGACTCTGCGGTTTGTTTCATCATCTGAAAGTAAGCCCCGTTAAGCAAAACGCTCTGCTGCACCTGGTCGAAAGCGTCTTCGTTGTATAAGTTTTTCTCGGGCGACAATCCGCTGCCGTGATTATCTCTGGCGTACAATCCCAAAAGACCGCGCGTAAGCAATTCCTGAGCGTACAGATTTTCCATTACGTACTCGTTCTTTTCCGCCGCATCTTGGTTAAAATATTTTTTTACGAGGAACAGCAGTTCGCTTTGCCTGTTGAGAAGCGTCTGCCTTGAATACTTTTTTCCGTACGCCTCCCCGAAAAGTACGGAGGCGTCAATATTTTTTAAATCGTTCCCCGATGCAAGATTTTTCATAAGATTCCGCGCAACGGGATAAAACTTACGCGGTGAAACCGCATCTTTTGATTTCACGAATAAAGGGAACTTACTCCTGTCTTCCGCGGAAAACGACGATAAAGCCGATAATAGAAGTTTATTGAGCATATTTTGCTTAATAGTTTGGGTATTAAAAGCGTCAAATATCAAGTAAAATAGATAATATTTCTTAATATTGCACATAAAAAGTGGGTAGTTTTGAGATTTTATTTCTTTGCGAAATGTTATATGGAATAATAATTTTATCAAAACAAAATATTAAACTTAAATTAGCCGAAATGAAAAAATTTATTTTGCTGGCTTTTTTTGTAATATTAGCGGGCGCCGCTTCATCTCAATGGACATCGAATCCGTCATTGAACACGAATGTCTGCGACACAACGGGCGAGCAGGTACTGCCGAAAATCGCGCTGACTTCGGACGGCGGCTGTTACATCGGATGGTTCGACCAGAGAAGCGGGGGATATAAGGTATATCTTCAAAGACTGAATCCTCAGGGCGTAAAGCAGTTTTCCGACGGCGGTCTTCTCATCAGCGGGAACAATCCGCAGAGCAGTTCGCTCGTCGACTGGGGACTTGCGGTTGATGACAGCAATTGCTGTGTGCTTTCTTTCACGGACACGCGCGCGGGCAGTTCAATTAATCCATACGCTTACAGAATTAGTCCAACCGGGCAATTCCTTTGGGGCGCCGACGGAATCACACTTACGGATTCATCGCTTGTTTATCAGGCAAATCCGAAAGTGATTCCCACATCAGACGGTAATGTAGTAATAACGTGGCAGTACAACAATAATCTCGCCATGCAGAAAATAAACAAAGCGGGAGTAAAGCAATGGGGTTCCGCGCCGATAAAAATTATGGGCAACATATCAATCGGCGAGAAGTTCAATTATCCTACGGGGGTCGCTTCCGATAACGGAAGCGTGATTTTATACTGGATAGGATACACGGGCTCATTTATAAGCCCGTCAAATTTCAAGACATATACACAGAAGTATTCCTCTACGGGGATTGGGCTGTGGGGAAATCCTCAGGATACGATATACAGTCTCGGCGGCGCGCAGGGAACGTACCAGCCGAGCATATTTTCAGACGGAAACAACGGGGCAATTTACGTATGGCAGAGTTACGTTGCGGGACCGACAAACTGTTACGTACAGCGGAAGAATTCCGCCGGAGTTATTCAGTTTCCCGTCAACGGCTCTACCGTAGGTGTGGTTAACACTAATCTGCGTTTCGCTCCATCGGCGGCTTATATGCCGTCAACAGGCGAAACCTATGTTTTCTGGCAGGAGAAAAACTCAACACAATCTTTGATTGGCGTTTACGGACAAAAGTTTTCTTCGAGCGGCGCGAGGTTGTGGGATGACGCGGGTCTTCCGATTAAGCCGCTTGACGGAAATTCGTTTTCGAGTCTTACGGCGCTGGTAAAGGATACGGCTGCATTCGGATATTACGCTGAGATTGTCGGGACGGCGGGTTCCGTCAAGGCGTTCAGGTTGAACAGAAACGGCGCTCTGCAGTGGGGCGGAAGCATAATAACTCCAAGCACCGCTCCCGGTTCAAAGGGCAGGCTCGGAGCGGTAATGACAACAAACGGAATGTCGATACTCGCCTGGTCTGACGGAAGGAATGACGGAGGCGGGATTTACGCTCAGAACATAAACCTTGACGGCTCATTCGGCGGACCGTCGGGAATAAATCCCGGAATGACAGAGACGGCAGACAGATTCGAACTCGGGCAGAATTATCCGAATCCGTTCAATCCTGTTACGGAAATAAGTTTTTCAATAAAGGAAAATTCTTTCGTGACATTAAAAGTTTATAACCTGCTTGGAAAAGAAATCGCATCGCTAATCAGCGAAAACAAAAAAACGGGAAATTATCAGGTCTCGTTCAATGCCGCGAATCTTTCGAGCGGCGTGTATTTCTACAAACTCACGGCAGGAAATTTCACCGACACAAAAACAATGATGCTGATAAAATAGTCTCATACGTTCTCCCATAATGCAACGAGCCCGCTATTAAAAGGCGGGCTTTTTTTAGACTTACAATAATTTAATATTTGCTAAATATTTCTTAAATAATTTATTATGGACAAATTCATGAAAGCGGCAATCGAGGAAGCGAGAAAGGGGCTCGCCGAAGGCGGCATACCCATCGGCTCGGTGCTGGTGAAAGACGGCAGAATAATCGGCAGGGGACACAACCGCAGGGTTCAAAAGGGGAGCCCGACTCTGCACGCGGAGATAGACTGCCTCGAAAACGCGGGCCGAATCGGCTCATACAGCGGTACGGTCCTTTACTCAACTCTAATGCCCTGTTATCTTTGCTCCGGAGCGGTTGTTCAATTCGGAATTAAAAAGGTCGTCGCGGGCGAGTCAGTCACATTCGAGGGCGGACCGGAGTTCATGAAAGCACACGGGGTCGAAGTTGTTGATTTGAATCTTAACGAATGCATTAACCTGATGAAGGATTTTATCGATAAGAACAAAGAGTTATGGAACGAGGACATAGGCTTGTAGGGCAATTTTAAATTGTAAATTGTAAACTAAGAGCGATTTAAGATAAAGAGAAGTTTCATTGAGAAACGCGAAGATAATTTTAAATTGTAATTTATAAATTTAAAATCAAGAGCGGTTTCACAGAGGGGCACAGAGAAGACACAGAGAGTCACAGAGAGTCACAGAGAAATAAAATAAACTCAGGAAAAAAGCACAGAGAGCCGGGAGAAATCATATTTAATTTTCTCGACGGCTCACTGTTACAACACCTTGTTATCTTGAACTCTGCGGTTTTATATTAACTTTTCTGTTACTCAGTGTTATAATTTAAATTATTATTTCACTTCTTCTTTTTCCACTTTCACGTTAATCTTATCGCCGTCGCGTTCGATTTTTATGTCTTCGGGCTTTAGATTTCCTTCCGGATTATCGGATATGACCTTTTGCCTGATTTCGTCATCTGTCATATTCTTATTGATTTCTTTGGCTACGGTTTTCAACTTCACAACTTCTTCCTTGCCGTCGCCCGACACCCTGACTTCCACGGACTTACCCGACTGTCCCGGGTCTCCCGACAGATTGATTGAAAGTTTGCTCTTGCCGTCCGAGTTTTCGAATCCGACTTTATAATTGCCGAATTTGTTATCTTTCAACTGCTGTTCTATTTCGCGGACGATTTCTTCCTGTGTTTTACCTGACGACTTAACGTCAACCTTGAAAAATGAATACAGAAGCGCGGAATATACCGGTCTGCTTACATTTTCCGTTATTGGAAAAATTTTTAATGAATTAATTCCTTTAATCTTTTCGAGTTCGGCCCTGCATTTCATAACCGCGCTTTCATCCGCGCCCTGAAGCATTACGTTGTATTCCGTCACGCTTGTTCCGTTAATGGTTTTCCCGCTCGAGTTCACGTTAGAATTGCCCGGCCAGTTTACGTTCTTGATGCTCTGCGAAACATCCTCGGCGTCCGAAGAGTTAGCCGTAAACGAGATTCCATACCCGAGCGTGTTTTCCTGTGACACGGGATAATTGCACGCCGCAACCGCAAAGATCAGAAACAGCGCGAACGCGATTTTATATTTATGTTCCGATATGAATTTTTTCATTGGTGATATTTTCCTTCCTTTGTTCAGGTTAATTTTTTTCGTAAGCAATCCTGTAGTTTTATCGAAAGAACCATCGTAGGATTCGCTTCTGATTTTATCCCAGTAACTGTCCACGTTAGTATTTATTTCTTTCGATTCCGGAAATGATTTTATTTGTTTCATTTTGCAAATCTCCTTCCGCAGGATTTAATTTTGTATTTCTCGATTCGGCCTCGTTTATGATTTTTCCCAGTTTTTCCCTTGTTCTGGACAATCTTGACTTGACCGCCGATTCGCTTTTCTCTTTTTGTATTTCCGTAATGTCCCTGACGGAAAAGCCTCCGATTTCAAACAGGAGTATCGCTGTTCTTTCTTTTTCATTTAGTTTTGAAAGAGCGTGAAAAAGAATTTTTGTCTTGTGGTCACTGTCAATACCGTCATAAACGGTTGTATCACCGTATTCTTCGTGTTCTTTGACAAGCGGAAGAAACCGTTTCCAGAACCTCGCGCGCATTAAGGTCTTGTACGTTCTTGTCGCTATGCTGAACATCCAGTTCTTGAATTTTACCTCGTCGTTAAGCGTGTGCAGTTTCCCGAGACCTTTCAAAAGCGTTTCCTGAAAAACGTCTTCGGCAAGATCGGGATTACCGTCTCTGCACATCGACCTGCAGTAACGGGCAAGATCGCTGTAAACCGGTTTTAACAGTTCTACAAATTTATCTGATTCCCGGGACATACGTGTTTTAATATTAGACGCGGCTAACCTGAAAAAGTCGCAGAATTATTATAA
>CALGII010000109.1 GCA_937915485.1 uncultured Ignavibacteriota bacterium
TTGCTAATCTGCGTATCCATGATTAATTTGTTTTGTTAGTTTATATACGTTCGGTGCTCGCGAAAAGTTCTGGCAAAATAGAAAAAGCCCCTGGTTTTCAGGGGCTTTCACAATGGAATATTACTTTATAACGAAAATTATTGCTTGTCCAGATATTTCTTCGGGTCTTTTTCGAATTTCTTTATGCACGATTCGCAGCAGAAATAATATTTCACGCCGTCAACGACCGTGAAAACGTTTTTGTCGACCGGCTCTCCCATCACGGGGCATTTCAGTTCTTCCTTGATGTATTTAAGAGGCTCGGCTTTGAATTTTTTAACGCATCCGCCGCAGCAAAAAGCGTATTCCTTTCCGAGATAAGTGTAATATACCGGAGGACCTTCTTCGCCGAGTACTTCGCCCGTTACTACGCAGACTTTAGCGGAGTCAACTACGCCCGATGAGTTTCCCGTCTTTTCAGTGCAGCAGTCTTTCGTCTTTTCGGTTGATTTACATTCCGATTCGGATTTATTTTTGTTCTTGCAGCAGTCATTTACCTGGGCGCCCGCGAAATCGGCAGCAACGAATAACAGTGTCACGAATGCGGCCAGTGCCAAAATTCTTAATTTCATTTTCTTGTTTCCTTTCTTGATTTTTTTTGTATGCAAATTTAATTGTTTTAAAATTATTTATAAAGTGTCAAACAGCATTCTGAAACCGACATAGAATGTCCTGCCGTTCGTCGGTCCCCATATATACGACGTATCGAAGTACCTGCCGAACGGATTCTGCGGGTCTATTATCGGATTCGTCTGCGTGTAATCGAGAAGATTTTCAACGCCGCCGTACACTTCAAAATGCCTGAAGTTCTTGGATATCTGTCCGTTTACAACCGCGTAAGGGTCCGACTCGAGCGGTCTCTGAAATTCAACAGGATAATCTTTCGTTGAAGGAAGAACCTGCTTCCCGAACCACTGTACGGTAAAATTCACGTTCCAGTTCCTGTCGCGCGGACTGTATGAAAGCGATGAAAGAATCCTGTGTTTCGGATTGAATTCCTGCTCCATCTTTACGCCGTTGTGCCAGTGATACTGGTCGATGTACTTGTACGCGAGTTTGAAATCCAGATTGTTGAAAAACGTCAGGTTAGACTCGACCTGAAATACGTTCGACGCCGCGTCGTCGTGGTTAATGAACGTGACCGCCATCGGGTTCAAAGTGAAATTCTGAACTATCTTGTTGCTGAATACCGTTCTGTAGAAATCGAAGTTGATGTTTCCCGATACCTGTCCGATTGTAACGTACTGAAGTATGTCAACGCCGTAGTTTACCATCTTCTCGGGTCTGAGTTCGGACGGAATAATCAGGTCTCTTCCGCTCGCGAGCATGTTCGCGTATTCGCTGAAAAGATTGACCGTCCTGAATCCCGTGCCTACCGAAGCGCGCACAACCGTCTGCTTCGTCAGTTGATGGCGTATGAGCAATCTAGGTGTCGTAATCGTGTTGTACTTGTTGTGAAAATCCATTCTCAGTCCCGCGATAACGGCTGTATTAATCCCTTCGAATTCAAACGACGCTTCGCTGAACACTCCGGGAACGGATTCGAGTTTTTCATAATTTCCCGCGTACGTCTTCGTTGACGGCTGAAGGAATTTCACGTCTTCGTTAATCTTCTGGTATTTATATGAAGTTCCTAATCTGAGGTAACTTTTCTCGTACACCGGAAATTCGTATAAAGCGCTGAAGTAAGCATCACGCTGTTTCGCGTTGTACTTCGTTACGCCGTAATACGATTCCTGATTGAAGTAGGAGCCAGACGCGAATATTTTCAGTTGGTTCTCTTTACCGACCTTCTGTCCCCACCTCGCGTAAACATCACCGTTCTGCAAATTAACCGTCTGTCCGTAAATTTTATCGCTTCCGAGGTCTTTGTTGTAATCGAAATTTGTTTGCCCGCCGATTCTCTTTTCATCGAGATATTTTACCGCGAATGTTAGGTTTGTGTTATCATCCTCTTTTAATCCGTATTTCCATTTGTTATAGAGCATGTACCTCGTCGTTAGTGGCGCGTCAAGAAAAGAGTCGCCGTTCTTATCGACTCTCCTCGGCTCCTGAACCGTCTGGAATGACGCGATTGTTGACCAGTCCTTTATCTTCGCCGTTCCGTTGAGGTTAACCTGTTTTTCAAGCATGCTGTTCATGAATCCGTTCAGAAGAAACCTGTCCGAATTCGAATAATCCTTAAGAAGCACGTTCATTATGCCGCTAATCGATTCGTATCCCTGCATTACAGAATTAGAACCCTTCGATATCATTATCTTATTTATTAGCGTCCCCGGCAGACTCGTCACGCCGAACTTCGTAACCAGTCCCGACATTATCGGCATGTTGTCAACGAGCACCTGCGTGTACGCGCCCTCGAGCCCGAGCACCTTAAGTTCTTTCGTGTTCGTCAGTATGTCCGTTACTGCGACGTCAACGGACGCGTTCTTTCCGAAACAGCCCGAAAGGTCGCAGCAGGCGTCCTTCTTCAGTTCCATCTGCGTGATTATTTCCGTTTTCTTTTCGGAGTTGTCTATGAATGAAGATTGAACTTCTCCTTCGACAACAATCTGCTGTGTCGAAAACGTATTTTTCAGCAGCACCTCGACGTACTCTTTTCCCTCGACGTCAATCGTATCCTTGTTGTAACCGACATAAAATACTATGATTCTCCTGTCGGATATGCCGTCTGCCGTAAGTTCGAACTTTCCGTCGTGGTCCGTAACCGTTCCCTTCTTCGTGTTTATCCACCTTATGACCGCGCCTTCAAGGGCTTCTTTTTCCTTCGGGGCGGAACCGTAAACTATTCCGTTTATTGTTTTGATATCCGAACTTATCTGTGCATTTAACTGACTTGCAAAAAATACAAGCAGCAAAAACAATTGTATTTTTTTCATTTTAAAAAATTTTAATTGGTTTTTGAAACAGGGTGTATGAATCCCTGCTAAATGATAAGCGTGGATATGTCGAGAAAGAGTTTTGACCTTACGCCCGGTGGGCTCTGGCTTAATTGAAAGTATTTTGGTGTGTTTTCGCTTCTCCTGAATGAAGCGTATTCAGAAAAGTATATTTTAATCTCTGTCTTAAGATTCTTGTTTTCAGTCGCGGCTGTTTCTTTCTTTTTATCGTTCAGATTGCACTCGAACTTGCAGTCGGGACACGTAGTCTTGCTTCCCGACTTGCAGCACGATTTCTTGTCGGCGTCTTTATTATCGCCGCACTTTGATTCCACCTTCTTCGTGCAGCACGATTTTTTCTCCGCCTTTCTCTTGCACAGGCAGTCGTTTATGTCGCTGCCGAACGTTACGAGATTGAACGACGCGAGAATAACCAAAACCACCGCCGCTTTGAACGAGCAATATTTCTTTATGCCTTTTTTCACTAGTACAAAAATGAATAAAATATTTCAAATTGTCAAATAGGATTTTTTTATCCTAATTGATTGTAACAAAACAGAATTGTTTTAACAGCGTATTATGAAGAATATTTTTCGCGGGCATCGGAGTACTTATTCCTGTTTTTCCTCTATGCTTATTATCTGCTCGTTTGATGTAAGAATTATTTCGGGCTTTCCCTTGTACTCTTTTATCTCTCCGTAAACGGTAAGCACGCACCCTTCCTTGATTTTACTGACGTCAACCTTCGCGTCGCTGAAAACCGCGGCGGTGAATGTCTGGTTTGGAGACTTCTCGTCGAAGTTTATGAATGTGTTGCCTTTCTGTGATGTGAATACACCGGATACGACACCCTTTACCTGAAGAGTCTTGCCGATGTGGTTACCGGCTTCCTTCGATGATACCTGCTCCTGCGAATATGACGCGGATGCGGATATCAGAAATATCGCGATTATTAGAAGCAATGTTTTTTTCATCTGTGTAAAATAAAATTTTTATGATTTTTCAAATTGCCGGACGATTTCGTTTCGGGAAACGGCTTTTACCCGTCTCGATGAACCGTGTCCGGACTAAATGCCGGGATGCAGACGGATACGTATTTCGCGCCGCCCTCGTCAGGCGAACTGTATTGCACCCATTCGTTCTTTTTAACTATTATGCACTGCCCCGCGCGGACGTCCTGCTCCGCGTCCTTTGTTTTTACGTGAAGACAGCCTTCGAGCACGAGTGTGTATTCGTCGAATTCAGGTGTCTGCCCGGGTTCCGTCCAGCCTTGAGGACTCTGCATTCTCGCGATGCTTATATCCGCGTTGCCTGTATTTACGGCGCCGACGAACTCCTCGATAATTTTTTCCTTGTTCCCCGCCGCTTTAATGAGAGAAGATTTACTGATGTATTTTGCCATGAACCAAATTACGAAATTAATGCAAAAGAGTAAAAACAAAAAAGTTCATTCCGCGGTAGTCTTTCCATTCGTTTGGGGCAAGTCCCGCTTTCCTGCAAAGACTCGAAAGAAAATCGCGGCTGTCCGTAAAATGCTCCCATACCTGCGGCAGATAGACCGCCCCCCGCAAATCTTTCCTGATTATCAGCCCTTTGCCTTTGATTTCGCTCAGCAGACTCTCCGTGTCGGCAGGCTTGAACGGCGCGGGCTCCGAAAGAACCGATACTTCATAAGTAATTCCGGGAAGTTCGCTTTCCACGACGGGCGAAAACCTGTAATCCCTCGAAGCGGCTGCAATCGCGTTGTCTATTATGCTTTC
>CALGII010000110.1 GCA_937915485.1 uncultured Ignavibacteriota bacterium
AGCGAAAATCAGCTCCGTAGGAGCGGCATCTTGGTAGAATCCGTAGGAGCGGCATTTTGGTAGAATCCGTTGGAGCGACAGTTTTTTAGATTAGGATAATATAACAAAAAAACCGTCAGGACTTACGTCCTGACGGTATTCGAAAATTTTCAATTGATATAATTATCAGCCGAAGATAAGCAAAGCGAGAAGGAGACCTATGTTAAGCACAAGACCGAACTGCATGTTGAACTGCGCGGTCATCATAAGATGTTTCGTCCCGAGTTCCCACCTCGGCATTCCGTCTTCGGGAATGTGTTTTATAATCTTAACAAGTTTCAACGCGGACGGAAGCGTGACTATATTCAGAAGAGCGAGCCAGGGCAGAAGTTTCAGCGCGACAAAAATTATTATTGAGGCGTACGCTCCGAAAATCAGAACGTAATACATGTACTTCGATAACTGCTCGCCTATAAGTATCGGAATCGTCTTAACCCCGAACACCCTGTCGAATTTCATATCGCGAATGTTGTTCGCGTGAAGTATCGCGATTATAAGCAATCCAATCGGCGTTGAAAGCACGACCGGAAGCCAGGAAAATTCCCTTACCTGAACGTAATAAGCGCCGAGCGTCATGCCCACGCCGAATGAAAGAAAAACCATCACATCCCCGAGCGCCTTGTATTTCAATGCGAACGGATTGGCGGTGTAATATATCGCGGCGAGTAATCCGAATATCATCAGATACAACACCCACGGACCGCACATCAGCCACAAAACAATTCCGATAACACAGGCGAGAATCAGCGAGCCGAATGCCATCGCCTTCATCGTGCTCATCGAAACGTAACCTTTCGACAACACGAGCGAGCCGCCGTGAGGTATGCCGATTTCGGGGTCTTCCTTGTCAAGACCTTTCTTAAAATCATATATGTCGTTAACTACATTCGAGCCGATGTGCACCGACAACGCTCCTATTAAAGTGAGAGCAAAAATTATAAAATCGAATTTGAGCCCCGGATGAAACAGCACGGATAGAAGCGAGCCGTAAAATACGGGAATGACAGACGCGGGAAAAGCGTACGCGCGGGCTGTCATCAGAAAAAGACCGAAGCCTTTTGGTGTCTTTGTATTATTTTCCATAGATTAATTAATTCTTCTGCTATTAGAACAAAAAACACGTTCGGGAAGTTTTAAAAATTAGAAATGAAACTACCCATCATCGGCAAAATAGAGGTAATGAGCGAATAATTCCATACAATTAATTTACGGAATTGATAAAACAGGAGATTAGCGCGGCGCTTTTTATTATGACTCCGCGGAAAAATATCCATTACGCACGCGAATAATTGTACGTTGATATTTGATTGAATTGTTTTGAATAAAATGGTATTATAATTTGAAACAATGGAAAGCAAAAGAAAGTAATAAAATTGTATGAGCACCGTTCCGGCAAATACCGATTTGATTCTCGACCGCGTTGAAGAGCGCGTTTACGGAGTTTACAGGAAAGAAAGTCTTCTGAACTTTCTCAACGGCATCTTAACGGCATTTTCGGTATTCATCTCTCTCGCTGTTCTTTTGTCTGTGCTCGAATCGGCTTTTCATTTTTCTTCTGCTGTTCGGACAATTATTTTCGCGTCTTATTCGGTTTCCTTGATTTTCACCTTAGGATACATTGCTGCCGGATTTTTTTACAGGACGTCGCGAAAGAGGTTCAATCCCGTGTATTACTCGTCGAGAATCGGCAGTTATTTTCCCGCAGTGCGCGACAGGCTTTCAAATGCGATTTCCCTCTACAGAAAAAGGAACGATGACGCGTACACTTCAAAGGAACTCGTCAGCGCGAATCTCAGTAAGACAGCCGAAGACACCGAGCGAATTAATCTTGAGGAATTCATTAGTTACGCCGGGACAAGAAAAAGGATTTATTCGCTTTTATCCGTCATAACAATCGCGTCCGTCTTGTTCGTTCTCACTCCCCTTTCGGATTCATTGGGCAGACTTATAAATTTCAGAAAGAATTTCGGCGGAACCACGAACACCGCGGGTACGGAGAGCGGTGAAGCCGACGCGTTCATTAAATCGTTCAGTGTCACTATCGAATACCCCGCTTACACGAAACTTCAGCCGAAGACAATGGAAGAAAACACGGGCGATGTCGTCTGCATCGAAGGAAGCGTTCTTAAGTTCGGCATTACAACCGCGGAAGAAATGTCCGAAGCGGGTATAGACTATAACGGCGTTTATTCCGCTTTCAGGATTAACGGCAACTCTGCTGAAGGCAGCGTCATAGCGGGGAAAGAAGGATATTATAAATTCATACTGAAGAACAGGGAAGGACGGGGGAATTCGAACAGGAAAACATATTCCGTAAAACTGATGCCGGACACGCCGCCTGAAATAAAGATTGTCTTCCCGGGAGAAAGCGAATACAGTATTTTCGGAAGCGGTGAAGTTGACCTGAAGACCATAATTACTGACGATTTCGGATTTTCAAAATTGATGCTGTACCATAAAAAAAGCGGCGCCATATCATCCGCGTCAAACGGTTTTTCGGGAACGGTAATCCCCATAAACAATCCCGACGCAACGTCTCTCGAAATAACGTATCCCTGGCTGATTCAGGGCCTGCAGCAGGGAGCGAGATATGAGTATTACCTCGAGGTAACCGACAATTCAGGGAAGACCGCGCGTACTGAAACCAGATTCATTGTGTATAACACAACCGCTTCATATCTGAAAAGAACCGAAACCACGACTAAGGACATAAAGTCGGATTTAAAAACTCTTCTCGAAAACGTTGAGAAACTTCAGCAGGAAATAAACGACATAAAGAGCAATCCCGAAGAGAACGCCGTCAACGAGCAGAGAAAGAAAGACTTGCAGACAAAGGTTGAGAACGTTCAGAAAAATCTCGATGCCGTTCAGAACAAGATTGACCGGACTCTCAAGGAACTTTCGCAAAACCCGGTGCTGAGCGAAAAGACTCTCGAGCAGTTCATGAAACTTCAGGAGTTGTTCAACAAAATAAATACTCCCGAGTTCAGGGAAATGCTCCGCAAACTGCAGGAGGCGATGAAAAAGAACACCGAACAGTTCAAGCGCGATTTGAACGATATGAAGTTCGACGAAGAGGCGTTCAGGAAACAACTCGAACAGGTGATGGAACTAATGAAGAAGATTGAGAACCTGCAGAAGATGGGAGACCTGACGCAGAAACTCGACGACATGACGAAGATGCAGGATGAACTCAGGAAAGAAACGGAGCAGACACAGAAGAACAACGACAGCAAGATGAACACTCTCGCCGACAAGCAGAAAGATATTAAGGAAGACTATAATAAGTTCAAGCAGGATATGAAAGACCTTATAGACAATATGAAGAACACTAAGAACGAAATGGATACCAAAAGCCTCGAAAATCTTCTGAAGAAAATGAACGAGCGTCAGACCGAAAACAAGATGCAGAAGTCGTCGAGCGAATTGTTCAAGGGACAGAAAGAGCAGTCGGAGAATACGCAGAAGGACATATCCGAGGATATGAACGAGTTCAATCAGGAAATGCAGGATAATCTCGAAGGCGCTATGAACAATATGGATTTGAACAACAAGATGATGGACAGAATGAAGAACATTAAAAAGAACCTCGAGAGACTGTCTGAGCAGGAACAGGATTTGAAGGACGAAACGGGAAAACTTGACAAAGAAGACAGGGAAGATTTCAGTGATTTATCCGGTGAGCAGAGTAAGATTAAGAAGGACCTTACCTCGAACATCGAAGACCTGATGAACATGACGAAGGAAGGAATGCAGTTGTCGCCCGAACTCGGCAAGGAATTGGGCGGCGCTCACAACAGCATGAACAAATCCGAAGGCAACCTTAAAAACGGCGAGAAGAATCCCGCGATGAGCAATCAGGGCAAGGCGATTGAATCGCTTAACAACGCCGCTAAAATGCTCGGCGATATGCTTGACCAGATGGGAAAACAGCAGGGCAAAGGAAAAAAAGGCGAAGGAAGAATGGGACAGTTGATGCAGAGGCTCGGGCAGTTGATTATGATGCAGCAGGGAGTTAACGGAAAGATGAGCAACATGGGTCAGAACGGAAGGACCGGGCGCGACGGCAAAGGCGGACAGGAAGAATTGTCGCAGGAGCAAAAGGAAACGCTTGACAAACTGAGACTCGAGCAGTATCAGATTCAGAAATCCCTTGAGGAACTCAATGCCGAATTCGAAAAAGAGAAAAACAGGTCGGGCGAAAAAATGCTCGGCGACCTGAAAGAAGTCGAGAAGGAAATGCTGGAATCCATAAGGCAGATGAGCGAATACAGCGTAGATGAAAAACTTCTCGAACGCCAGAACAAAATTTTGTCAAGAATGCTCGACGCGCAGTTGTCGCAGAGAGAAAAGGATTACGAGCAGAAGCGCGAATCGAAACCCGGGGATAACGTCACGAGAAAATCGCCGTCGGAATTCGTTATAAGCGGTCCGAGAACGGAAAACGCTCTTAAAGACGACCTGCTGAGAATGGAAAAGCAGGGATACACCGAAGACTACGAAAAACTTATAATCGAATACAACAAACTTATAAAGAAATAAATCAGTACTTTTTCAGCCATAAGGAAAAGAACACGTCGTAAACCAGATACTTCCCGTTATCGTTCAGAAGAATTTCTTTTTCCAGAAGCGACGCCAGCGCCCGCTGTATGCTGCTTGGCGACTTCAGACCGTACCTGTTGACGAACTCCGCCGCGAGCGGTTTTTCTACGCTGCCCTCTTTCGCGACAGCCTTGACCAGCCGCCATTGCGTATCCGTTAGAAGGTTTCTGTAATTATTATATACGGGCTGGCTCTCAAGCAGTATTTCGTCCAGCGTATCGTAGAGCATCTTATCGCTTCCCCTGAACCGTTTTGAATATAGACGGTTGCAGAAATACTGAACATAGTACGTGTGGCAGCGGCAGGTATCGAGCACGAACTCCGCCTGTTTTTCTTCGATTTTCATTCCGCCGGTTCTGAACTTTCCCGTGATGAATGATTTGTATTCCTCCTTGCTTATTTCTCCGAGATAAAGATGCTGGGTGCTTCTGTAGAAAGGACCCGCCGCGTCGTTGAATATAGCCTCCATCATTCCCCTGCTGCTCCCGCAGAATATGAAATTAATGTTCCTGCAGTTCTGAAACAGAGAACGAAGCATCGATTCCGTATTCTTCTCAGGGAACCTGAGTATTGTCTGGAATTCATCGAACGCGATTAAAACATTTTTACCGCTCTTTTCGAGATAGGACAATATCCCCTCGAGATTCTCCTGCTTTCCCCGCGCGTCGCCAATCCCGAACTTGATTTCAGGCTTGCCCGTGTAAGGGTCAACTGAAAGCGAGGCGTTTACAGCGCGGAGCAGCGCAGCGATTTTTTTCGGAAAAGTTTTAACCGTAAATCCGAAATGACGTGTTACCGCTTTGGCGAGAAGCAGCGTGAGGTCCTGCAGCGCCGCGGCGGGAAACAGGTCAACGTAAATGCAGTCCGCCTCTTTTCCGAGCGAGGAGAACAGATACTTTACAAGCGAGGATTTGCCCATCCGCCTGAGCGAATAAAGCGTGACGTTGCGTCCGTTCCGGAACGCCTCTTTTAGTTTCGCCAGTTCGGATTTCCTGTCGCAGAAATAACCCGCTCCCGCGAAACCGCTTACTATGAATGGGTTCATAATTATGCGTTTTGCGTTATGCAAGATGCGTAATTAATTTTAAATTGTAAATGGCAAATTTTAAATTGGACAAACTTTTCCGTGTCCTGTTTGCGAAGAAGTGAGAGGTTAATTCGGCCGGATTTATCAATTGCCGCTTTGTAACATCGCCAATAAAAAAAGGGATGCGATGCATCCCTTCTTTTCAGTTTCCGATCATTAACGGAATTACAAATATCTTTATGTTACGGAAATATTCCGAGGTCCATATACGATACGGCAATCTTGTCTATCGCCTGAACGAAAGCCGCCGTTCTGAAACTGTCAATTTTCGGGTTCTTGACTTTTATGTCCCGAATCTGATGATAAGCCATAATCATCGTATCTTCGAGTCCCGAGTTTACGAGATCGAGTTCGTTCGGTCCCGTAATCACGACGTTCCTTTGTGTCTGCGTAAGTTTTTTCCCCGTCAGGTTTTCCACCACGTTCACCATGTTCGTGTGAGTCGCCTCGTCGTACCTTCTGTCCATTCTGCCGAATGAAACGTGCTGGAGGTTCTTCAGCCATTCGAAATAAGATACCGTTACGCCGCCCGCGTTCGCGTACATATCCGCGAGAACGAGAATGCCCTTCTTCAGCAGTATCTCTTCCGCTTCGGCGGTTACAGGTCCGTTGGCGCCTTCGACTATAATCTTCGCCTTTATGTTCGCCGCGTTGTTTATCGTTATCTGATTTTCGAGCGCGGCGGGAACGAGAATGTCGCATTCCAGTTCAAGCACTTCGCCGGGTGTTTTGAAGTTCTTCGCCTTTTTAAAATTCAGTATTGAGCCTGTTTCTTTCCTGTGCTTGAACACGTCTTCAACATTAATTCCGTTCGGGTCATAAATTCCGCCTTCCCTCTCAGCAAGTCCTACTATAACGGCGCCGCCATCGTTCTGCATCAGGTATGCAGCCCAGTAACCCACGTTGCCGAGTCCCTGAACTATAACTTTTTTGCCTTCAAGCCCTTGTGTGAGCCCGAGTTTTTTCATATCCTCTTCCACGCGGCAGGCTTCGCGCGCTGCGAAATATACTCCTCTTCCCGTCGCTTCCTTCCTGCCGAGAATCCCATGCTGGCTCAGCGGCTTTCCCGTCACGCAGGCCATCGAGTCCGTCTGGCTCGTGTTCGACGAATTGAAAGTCGCGTATGTATCGGCTATCCACGCCATTTCTCTCGGTCCGGTGCCGTAGTCGGGCGCGGGAACGTCGATTCCGGGTCCTATGAAATTTTTCTTTATGAGTTCGGAAGTGTATCTTCTCGTAATTCTCTCGAGTTCTGACGCCCTGAATTTCGAAGGCT
This sequence comes from uncultured Ignavibacteriota bacterium, assembly GCA_937915485.1. Classification (GTDB taxonomy): domain Bacteria; phylum Bacteroidota; class Ignavibacteria; order Tepidaquicellales; family Tepidaquicellaceae; genus CAIKZJ01. The sequence continues at coordinate 7,005 of CALGII010000110.1, forward strand.
CGACCTTGATGCCGCCCTTCGCGCCTCCGAAAGGCACGTTTACAACGGCGCATTTGTATGTCATAAGCGCGGCGAGCGCTTTCACCTCGTCCTCGTTCACCATCTCGCTGTAACGGATGCCGCCCTTTACGGGAAGCATGTGGTGCGAGTGCTCCACGCGGTAAGCGTCGATCGTGATGTAGTTGTCGTCATCGAGTCTGAGTGGAAACTGAAAATGATAAATTGAATTGCACATCTTAATCTGCTGAAGCAAACCCGCTGGGTAGTTCAGGTGTTTTGCGGCTTTATCAAAAAAATTACACACATCCGCAAAGAAATTTGTATTCTCCATAAAAGTGAGTTTATTTTAATTTTGACAATGTATAAAAATTTTCAAGAAAATAAAACATTATTTCAAAAAGACATTCGCTTCCATTGTATTGAATGAGGAAAACGGAGAGCAATGTCATTTTTCTGTTTGAACCTCGCAATACATAACAGATATAATTCTAAAATAATGCCATAAAAAAACAGGCTTTAATTTTTTAAAGCCTGTTCACACAAGTAAAACATTTTAGTATTATGAAAGTAAAATCCTTATTCGTTGACGACTCTCGTGCGCGAGAGCGAATCGTGCAGCCAGTTTCCACCGATGTAAAGAACGGGTTCAAGCGGAATGAACCTTGATATTGTCCTCACGAGCATCTGCTGCGTCGTGGGCTTTTCGCCGTTATCAGAAACGACCTTCGTTTTTGTAAGCATTTTTCCGACTGTCTGACCGAGAGACGATTCCAGTCCGTAGAAATAAGTAAAAATCAGCGCGAGATCAAACAGGTTCCGCGCGTCGTGCACGTGAAGGATTGACAGTATGAAATAAAATTTGTTGAAAATTATTATCAGCGATATGACAATCACAGCGTCAATCAAAAAGTTTAGGAATCTTTTCACTCCTTCCGCTTCGACCAGCGCCTTTGTCGTCGCTCCGTTGTTGCTAATCTGCGTATCCATGATTAATTTGTTTTGTTAGTTTATATACGTTCGGT
>CALGII010000111.1 GCA_937915485.1 uncultured Ignavibacteriota bacterium
ATACCGTCCGCCGTTCCTGTAACCTTGAAGTCCATGTCGCCGAAATGGTCTTCGGAGCCGAGTATATCGCTGAGCACGACGACCTTGTCTTCTTCTTTGATAAGCCCCATCGCGATGCCCGCAACGGGTTTCTTTGTCTTAACGCCGCCGTCCATGAGCGCGAGAGAGCCCGCGCAGACGGTCGCCATCGAGGAGGAACCGTTCGATTCGAGAATATCCGATACGATTCTGATCGTGTAAGGAAATTCCGATTCAGGAGGAAGCATGTTCTTCAACGCGCGTTCAGCGAGATTTCCGTGCCCGATTTCTCTTCTTCCGGGTCCCGGTCTTCCGCCGACCTCGCCCGTGCTGAATGACGGAAAATTGTAATGAAGAATGAAACTCTTGTTTTCCTCATCCTTGAGCAGACCTTCGATAATCTGTTCGTCTCTTTTCGTGCCGAGCGTCATCGTCGTTAGACTCTGCGTTTCGCCTCGTGTGAAAAGCGCGGAACCGTGCGTTCTCGGCAGCACGCCCACTTCGCAGACTATCGGCCGAATCTGTGTGTTGTTCCTGCCGTCAAGCCTTACGCCTTCATCGACAATCATTCGTCTCTGGTCAACCTGCTGAATGTCGTGCATTATTGTTTCCAGTTTCTTTTCAGATTCGGGATATTTTTCTGCAAGTGTCGTAAGAACTATGTTTTTTAACTCTTTCGATTTCTGATGTCTTTCGTCTTTAGAGAGAATGGTCCTGTCAAGCGCCGCTATCTCTTTTTCATAAAGTGCCTTCACATCGTTAATCATTTCGGTCAGATCTTCGGCAGGTTCGACCGCTCTTTTCGGTTTGCCCGCTTCTGCGGCGAATTCTTTCTGGAACCTGCAAAGTTCGGCAATGTATTTATGCGCAAATTCGACGGCCTCTAAGAATATCTCTTCGGAAATCTCAAGCGCTTCGCCTTCAACCATAACAATTGACGATTCCGTGCCCGCGAGCGTAATGTCGAAATCACCCGCCGCCAGTTGGCTGAATGTCGGATTTATAATGAATTGCCCGTCAACTCTCGTGACCCTGACTTCCGAAACAGGTTCAGTGAAAGGTATATCTGATACTAACAGCGCAGCCGACGCGCCCACCGCCGCGATAACGTCGGCGTGGAATTCGCCGTCCGCCGAGTACACGGTGCAGTTTATCTGAGTTTCGCAGAAGTATCCTTCTGTGAACATCGGTCTTATCGGTCTGTCTATAAGTCTTGCCGATAAAATTTCCTTTTCCGAAGGTCTTCCTTCGCGTTTGAAAAAGCCGCCCGGAATCTTGCCGCCTGCCGCCGATTTTTCCCTGTAATCAACCGACAAAGGAAAGAAATCCTGTCCTTCGTTCGGCTCTTCTTTTGCAACCACTGTGCAAAGCACGACGTTCTCATCGTAGGTCACCAGTACGGCGCCGTTTGCCTGTTTTGCAAGTTTTCCTGTCTCGAGCGTCAGTTGCCTTCCGCCGATTTCAATTGTTTTTCTGTAAACCATCTCTCTTGTTTAATTTTTACTTTCTTAAGTCTAATTCTTTTACAATAGTTCTGTACCTGGTGATATCCTTGTTCTCGAGGTATTTGAGAAGTTTTCTTCTCTTGCCAACCATTCTCAGGAGTCCTGTCCTCGAATGATTGTCTTTCTTATGGGTATTGAAATGACCCGCAGAAAGTTCGTTAATCCTTTTTGTAAGGATTGCGATTTGCACCTCCGGCTTTCCGGAATCTTTTTCGGTTTTCCCGAACTTTTTTACTAATTCTTGTTTTTCTTGATTTGCTAATGCCATTTTGTAATTATTTTATTAAAAAATTAATGCAATCTTGTTTATCTTTGTTAAGTTGCGCGACCAGTTCGTCAATTGAGCCGAATTTTCTTTCGCCGCGCAGGTATTTTCTTGTATGAACTCTTATTTTTCTGCCGTATATATCTTTATTGAAATCAAAAATATTGACTTCGATAAAGATATCGTTGCCTTCCGATACAGTCGGTCTGTTGCCGATGTTCATCATTCCGTTATACCTAAAACCGTCAACATCAACCGTTACGGCGTAAACTCCGTTCTTCGGAATCAATTTATGCGCATCGTCCAATCTCAGATTCGCGGTCGGGAATCCGATAGTGCTGCCGCGCCTGTCGCCCTGAACGACCGTGCCCTCGAACGAATAATCGCTTCCAAGTAGTTTTGCCGCGTGTTCAACTTCGCCTTCGAGAAGCATTTTCCTGATTGTCGTGCTGTTGATGCTCGTATCGCCTTTGAACTCTTCGACCTTGTGAACTTCGAATCCGTAGCGTGAAGTCAAAGAACTTATTGTTTCAAAATTTCCTTCGCGGTTCTTCCCGAATGAATGGTCGAAACCGAGAACGAGGTGGCTTAGACCTATTCCGTTAACAAGATACTTCTCAAGAAATTCTTCCGCGTGAGTTTCCGCAAGTTCGCGCGTGAATTCGAGAATATACAGAACGTCAATTCCAAGTTTATCAAATGTATCGATTTTTTCCTCAGTGGTAGAAAGCAGTTTTATACCGTCGCTCTTGTTTCTCAGTATCAACTGGGGATGAGGGTCGAACGTAACTACAACGCTTCTGAAGCCGCCCTGTTTCTTTAACTCGTTAATCTTACTGATAATCTCTCTGTGTCCGAGATGTATCCCGTCAAATGTTCCAACCGTAACAATGCTATTCTTATCGTAATGAGATTTATCTAAATTTCTGTATATTACCATTCTTTTCAAAAACGGGGAGGCCCGGCCTCCCCGTGAAAATTCCTTTATTTTAAAGTTTTTAATACTTCTTTTATTTTTTCGAAATTCGGAAGTTCGCCCGCGTTTTCGAGCACTTCTGCGTACGCGACTTTTCCGTTTTTATCGACTACGAATGCGGCTCTTTTCGAAACGCCGTTAAGACCGAGTACGAATCCTCCGTCGGGATATTTTGTTCCGTATTTTGTCATTACTTCGGAGTTGAAATCGCTAAGAAGGGGTATCGTAATTTTGTTCGCTTTTGCCCATGCTTCCTGCGAAAATATTGAATCAGCGCTGATGCCGAGTACGACCGCGTTCAGGCTTTCATACTGTTCAAAACCTTCCGAGACCGTGCACATTTCTGTCGTGCATACTCCCGTAAACGCTAAGGGATAAAACAATACAACAACATTTTTTCCTTTGTAATCCGAAAGGGAAAATTCCTTCGGTTCTCCCGTCGTATTCTTAGAAAACAACTTGAAATCGGGAGCTAAATCGCCAATTTTCAGTGACATAATAATAGTTCCTTTCTTTAAATTTAAGATATTTATATAGTCAGTTACCCTAAATTTAGAATAACTATCAATATAAACAAATTATTATGCATTAACAATCCGCATTTTTGTTAGAAAATTGTGAAATATTGTTTTTTCATGCAGTTTAGAAACAAAACAGGCGGAAATCCGTCTAATTATTATAATCAACAATTTTACTATTTAAAGAAAAATCTATGAAAAAGTTACTTTTCACGCTGATTTTTGCCTTCTTCTTCGCTGTTTCCAATTATGCCCAGGAAGGTATGTGGCTCCTGAACCAGATTGATAAACTGGATCTCAACAGCAAAGGATTGAAAATAAGCACCGGCGAGGTTTACTCAAAGGATTCGCCCGCTCTTTATCAGGCGATTGTTCAACTCGGAGGAGGAACGGCTTCATTTGTTTCAGGCGAAGGGCTGCTCGTTACGAATCATCACGTTGCATACACGGCTCTTCAGCGCGCTTCGACGAAAGACCATGATTACATTACTGATGGTTATCTGGCGCGAACAAAACAGGATGAGATAAAGGCCGCCGGATATCAGGCGAGGCTTCTGATTGAAATGAGAGACGTTACTGATGAAATTTATTCGTCGGTAAAAGGGATTACTGATCCTGTCGAAATGAATCAGAAGATTAACCTGAAGATTTCCGAAATGCGCGAATCGAATAAAATGGGAAAAGAAGATATTGAAGTCAGAATCGCGGATATGTTCAACGGAAAGCA
>CALGII010000112.1 GCA_937915485.1 uncultured Ignavibacteriota bacterium
CTTACGACCGGACTCGGTACGAATCTGAATTCGGGCTTCATAGGCGGTTTCAATACAGGCGGATACAGCAAGATTCCCGTCTGGCCTCATTTCTACGCGGGTGTGAAATTCTGCGGTGTCGTTATGCAGGACGCGGACAAATCCTTTGATCTCGCTTTTCAGACTAACATTAATTACGGTGGTCAGACAATTCCCGTCAACTGGACGGTATATAACGCGCCGACGGTATTCGGCAGCAGGACCCCCGCCGTCGCCCGAGGCACGTTCACTTACGCGGGTCACCAGCGGGATACGTCAATTACTCTTGTCGGCGGACTGGAAGACTCGAAGTTCGTTCCCCTCTTCATTCCGCAAATCGGAATAGGCACGGTGTTCGGCACCGACCTGACTGTCAGAGGATTGCCCGGATTCGACGTGGGAAGTTACGGCTCTTTCAAACTTTTCGGACTCGGACTCAGACACAACATCGGCGCATACGCGAAAATGCCCTTCGACATTTCCGTTCAGTTCGGATATCAGACTTTCGCTATTACTGACAAGAACAAGCGCAAGTTCATAACCGCCGATTCTTATTTCGCGAACCTGCAATTAAGCAAGAAACTCGCGATTGTCACGATATACGCGGGCGGACAGTACGAAAATTACAGCGTTGACGTCGATTACATTTATAATAACATAAGCATAGCGTTCAACCAGAAAGGCGATAACTCGTTCAGGGGAATCGCGGGCGCGACTCTCAGCGTCGGACCGTTCCACATAAATGCCGACGTGAACTACGGAGCAAAGTTCGCTTTCACCGGCGGCTTCGGGCTCGGCCTGTAAACAGGATTTCGTTTTGTGGTGTCAGAGCCTGTCCCGAGAACTCGGGATATTTACCTGACACGCTGCCGTAGGCATAATATAAATCGCAGGTGCATTCTCCGCGTCCGCTGAGCCAGATGCAGCGAAAATGCTGACTTTAACACAAATTAGATTTTAGACTTGTCAAATTATTCGCTTGATGTAAGAACAATTGTCTTTCCGAATTAGCCCACGGCTTTAGCCGTGGGTGTGGAATGCGATACGAAAAAACCGTTTTAACGGTTTAATAAGAAACAGCAAGTACATTCGCGGCAATGCGGACTCGTAACGCGAAGCAAATAATAGAAGACAAGAATTGTAATGGAAATCAAAATAAAACAAATAGAAACGAACGAATTAGAAACCGCAATCGACATATTCACCGAATGCTTTCTCGAAGAGCCGCTTCACATATTCGCTTTCCCCGAAATTGAAAAAAGGAAAAGGTGCACGCGCCTCGTTTACGAACTCGTCGTACATCATCTTATCCCCGGACTGAAAATGGAAATCATCGGCGCGTACACAGGCGGCAGACTCGTCGGCGTCCTCGACTACACTCCCCCGAATCAAAACGCGGAGTGGTCGGAAGAACTGGAAGAAGCCGTCGGCGAAATGAGAAGAAAAGCAAACGACGATGCGATTAACATCATAGGCGAGTTCGCGCAATTAAGCGGACAGGTCAAACCCGGAGAAACTCATTTCTATATAAACGACGTTGCGGTACTGAAAGAATTCAGAGGAAAAGGCATAGCGAAAAAATTATTCGAGTACGTTGAGAACGAATGCCTGACGCATCCTGAAGCAGTCTGCACCGCTCTCGACGCCACGAGCCGGAAAAACGTTTCACTGTATGAACACTGGGGATACAAAGTCTATAAAAAAATCCCGTTCCACGACATCACCTGCAATAAAATGAAGAAACAAATCAAATAAGAGGAAGTACAACCGGGGCGCCTTCCCAAACCGGAGTTCGCCACAGCGAATCTTTGATTTCGGAAGGAGATGAAGAGAAAGAGGAAGAGGGAGAGGGAAAAGGAACGATAAAAAGGAAAAAGAATGGGGCGATGTCGAACGGATTATTATACTTATTGTGTTGTAAAATTCTTTAAACTCGTCACGAAGCCCCTGCTTCGTGACGGAGTAATAGATATCATTATATCTCGTTACGAAGTCCCGATAATTCGGGACGCCAAGAACGCGCTGGGGCTTCGTAATGAGTGGAAAATATCAATATTTGTAAGAAACAGTTTATGTATGTTAGTCTGTGAGTTTAAATACATATATCAGTTACTTTAATAATAAATTATGTTAATTTAGTAATATTAATGCAACATCATTTAAAACAATTTAAATCATAATTATGGATCCGGATAGACAAATTAGATTTCTAATTCCACCTTTCATCTTCTTCATTTCAATTCTATTGGGTGCAAAATTAGATGGTTCAACCAATTTTCATGAATATATTTTATCGTATTCATCATATGGTATAATTGCTTTGCTATTTGCGGGTACTACTTCCATAGTATCGTTGGGTTTTATTATAAGCACTTGTTCTATTTTTTTCCTAAGATTGGCTTTCCGGTTTTACGGAAATCCCACTTATGAAATAGTGTTGTCAATTACTACACAACAAAAAATATGGGAAAGTTTAGGACTCGAGAAAGATTACAAATTTGATCCTGCTCTAATTCAATATACTTCAACTACTTTTGAACACGAATTGCTTCCTAAAGGAATTCATGAATGGATTATAAGAAGATGGAGTTCCTTTAATATTTCATGTCATTCAATATTTGCTGTAATAATTTCTTTTTTATCAGCTTCATTGTTTGGTATCCATCAATCTTGCAACTGGTTTTTTTATTGTTTCATATTTATAATCTTATTAGTTACAAATGCATATAATTCTTGGAAAGAGACTATGGATATGATGGACTTTCAATCGTATCGGATAGAGGAAATCCTAAAAAAGTAACTCAAATTAGTAAAGGAATATCTCATTATTTTTGCGCCCGTCAGGAATTACATCCTGACGGTTTATTCCTGTCAGGAGGAATCTCATAACAGTTACAGAAAAGCAATATGTGGATAATTATTTCTCTTCATTCGTATATGTCAAATTCTTTACTTCACTTAAATTATATACCATTGTACTATCCAGAGTCTTTAAACTATCGTTATAACTTTTTAAAAATAAATAATCTTTTGATTGGCCGATAAAAAAATAATGTGAATCTGTTTTAATCTGTTTACCATTGTATTCGAAGTGAATATTTTGCAGGGCTTTTCCATTTTTTAATTCATAAACGTTTTTAGCGGTTTTACTTGACGATAATACCATCATAGAAAAAATTACAAAAAGTAACATATACAATGAAACATGAACCATAGATTTGCTCTTTTTTATTCTGAAATATCTATATATCCATTCTAAGACAAAGTATCCCCACACTAGAAACATTAACTGAAAAATTAGATGTGGTAATAAAGTAAAATATCTTATAATCGTATAGTCAGTGAATAATAATAATTCGTAAAATAATCTAACAATAAGACAAATACAGACAAAGATATATATCTGTGAAGCTCTATGGTATATTTTTCTAAAACTTATAAAATCCCCTGACTTTAAATCAGGATGATTAAATTTCTTCCAAAGCGAGAGCAAGTAATTAATGCATTTCCTGTCGAGAAATAATAAATCAATTAAAATCAATGCGGCAGGAATTGAAGCCAAAGGAATCCCATAAATACAATAGTTTAGAACCATTAATATTATATTTATTGGCGTAATGATATATGAAGGGATAAAATAAAATATTAATTCATACGGCGAGTTATAATTGTAAACTCCAATATTGAAACTCTGAAAATAAATGTAAATATGGAAATAACTTAAAAATATTATTGATGCAAAAAGGAAACTTGCGTAACCTAAAACTAGATTAAGCAACTCTTTATGCTTCGTAGGCTTATCATGGTAATTATAATTTATTTTATTATTTCTCATTTTTAAATATTTGTAAATATTTTATAGTTGAGCATATTCTTATTGAATCGGGAATTCATATTTTTTAACTCGTCACGAAGCCCCTGCTTCGTGACTGTGTAATAAATATCAGTATATCTCGTTACGAAGCTGGGGCTTCGTAACGAGTGGAAAAAGTCGGGTTTTATTATTTTACGTTAACTTGAACTATACAAAATTTTACAATATCTATTTGATCTTCCAATTTAAGGTTACTCAACCTATTCACCCTGTTCTTGATTTCATCCCCGATTCCTAATTGAGTCAAAAGTGGAAGTAAATAATCTAGTTTTATCGCAAAATTAACGTTTTGTGGAATTATGCCAGCATTTTCGTAAAAATATTTTGCATTTAGACCAGATACCACAACCCCAACAAGTTCTCCATTCAAATTAAATAAAGGACCTCCACTATTACCGGGCTGCAGATTATTGTTTATTTGTAAAAGTTTCGGATTGTCTTCAATGCCATTAAGATTTGTGATTCTACCAGATGATAAACTTGCATTAGTTCCTAATATTGATCCAAAAGGAAATCCTAATGAATAAGACTCTTGCCCAATTTTAATATTGTATTGATCAGCTAATGTATATGGTATTTCATCATTCGAAATATCAAAGAACGAAAAATTATCTAATTCCAATATTACTAAGTCATTGCCTTTGTCTTTTAATTTAATCTGGGCACTATACGTTTTAGTTGAAGCAGGGAAATATACTTCCACTTTATTTGAATTTTCAATTACGTGATAATTTGTGACTACATAACCATTTTTTGACAATAAAAAACCCGAACCAGTTGATGGACTATTACCTTTAGATTTCGTATAATTTCCTGCAGGAAATAACTTAACGTAAAATTGATCGTATTGTTGTGTATATATATTACCTTCGTATTCAACTCGTCTTGTACCTTTAGAGTGAAACGTTCCATCTTCATAAAATGTAAAATTTTGATTACTAAAAGTACCATCTATGCCGAACTGTTTCGATATATATATATTACTATTTGATGATTTTGTAAAATGAGCAGTTATGCGACCCGCATAATTATCCCACACTTTATTTGCTCCACCTTTTAAAACAACTTCTACAAAATCTCTTGATTTGCTATATTGATCTCTTATTATTGCTACCCTACAATAGTTTAAGTTCTCATCTCTAGTATTTATAAAATCAATTTCGCTACAAGTCCATATTCCTTCGATGGGGTCTAAAGTGTCCCAAGTCATTGAAAAATAATTGCGAAAATCAGATTCCTCAGAAAACGCATATTTCTCTAATTTGTTTGGCTGAGATTGTAGATGATTTATCCCCATAGTAAATACAAGAACGGTGAGTAAAAATAATTTTTTCATATTATTTTTGTATAATTTGAAAAATATTTTCGATTCTGAAATTAGATATTGGATAAAAGCCAAGAAATTTATATAGTAATATAATCATTAATTACTAAATATATGTTCTTTGAGTTTGCCTTCTTCGAATTATGTTCTGAATTTCGATTAATTATTCTCCATTTAGGAATAAAACTCATTTTCGTAATACTTCATACCTAGACTTAAATATTCAATCAAATCAGATTTATCCATTATCTGACTGATAGCAACATTTTTATCGGTATTACGATATTTTTTGTAATGCATCTCAAACGGAATATATGAATCACCTTCTGGTGGGATTTTTACATAGTCTCGACCGGCATACATGATAGCTAAAATTGCAGTTACATCTTCTTGAGATAATGATTCAAAATACTGAATTACCTCATCTTGCGTATCAGTACAATCATCTTTGAAATCAGATAAATTACTTATATCTTTGTTACTATTTTTCTTGAGGCATTCTTCGTAATTTTTATACATTTTAATTGCTGTCTCAATTTCAATTTTTATTTTCTTAAAATCCATTTGTTATATTTTAATATTTACAAAATAAATTTAGTATTTGTGCCCGTCAGGTCTTAAGCCATGACGGTATATATCTGTCAGGGTGAAACTCATGACAGTCACGGAGTCAAGAGAAATATATCATAATTTATCAATCAAATCTTTCATCATTTGTTCTGTGGCTCTCTTTCTTATTTCAGGAGCTTCTTTTTGTAAAAATTCGAGTCCGTAAAACATATTACCTTGTTTTCGATTTTGTCTAGGTTCAATGCTTTCAATTAGAATTGCTTCTATTATATCTCCCATGTTTTGAACTGTTATTTTCTCTAACTTAAGATCAGGTTCTAGCTCTCCTTTTTCGTTAACTGGATAAAAACCAAACCAAGAAAATCTATCCCATCGACCGCTAAGTCTATCTGTCGTATGATTCTTTAATCGTTGTCCAAGTCTTTGTTCAATGGCTTGTCCAATATAGATGGTTTCTCTGCTATCATGTAATAAGTATATTCCAATTTCATCTTTAAAGTTAACCTCCGCTGCTCCCATTTGTTGAATACCTAACAAATCTGGAGAATTTTTCCAATGTACTTTTGTTCTATTCCAATAGATGCCAAAGGCATTGATAATTTTATTCTTAATAATTGGGATCTTTGTTTTTGTCTCAGTTCCGCTGATTAGTTCATCAGATAATAATTGAGATTCATCCGTTAAAAATTTTCTTAAGATGTACATCCCTTTAGTAACTCTAGCGAAAATTGATTTTTCTTTGTTGGCATTTATATCTGTTGTCAAATTCGCGCTCACAGTATCCTGTGGTGTTGCACCTAAATTTTTCCTATAGCCTCTTTCAGAAATTATTTCAGCAATTTCAGTGTAATGAAGAGCTTTTTTCTCAACTTCAAGAACTTTGACAATTGCATCTTTCCATTTTAACTCTGCCATATCATTAAGCTAGATTAATAAATATATTGATTACCGTTCGATATATTGATCTTTTTAAGATATCTATATTTTAATATATTAAATGCGATTGAAAAGAAATATTCATTTTAAATACAAACATCCTCCCTTGCGGGAGGATGTTATAAAAGTTATGAAATATTTTCTTATTTCATAACTCGGTTTTTACCCCCAAAACAAAGTGTTACTGAATTATTCTGACAATATTATTAATCAAAGAGCGGAGATTACTGAGCAAACTTCATATTACTATCAGGAGGTAACTCCTGACAGTCACGGAAAAATTACTGCAAAACTTCCAATTTCTGTCAGTATGAAACCCTCCGAACGAGAAGGCGGGCAGGCTCCTGACAGTCACGGAAAAATTACTGCACAAACTTTTCTACCGGCTCGGTGAAGTTATACAGGTTGATTGAGTTTGCTTCAGGGCTTGTCGCGGCTGATTTAAAGACGTATTTCTTGCCGCTCTTCAGTCCCGTGATTAAGCCGGTTGTTTTTGAAAAAAGTTTGCTCTGCCATTCGGAGTCGCTTCCCGGAACGCTTCCGTCCGACCTGACTTCATAGTAAAGAACGATGTAGCCCGTCGCTCTCGGCACGAGCGCATTTTCAATCTTAACCGTGCCCGGGTCAATTCCTTCGGCTACTTTAAAGTACGACGGCTGCTCCAGTACTCCAATCGGAGTGGGAATTTTCGAAAGCGGAAAGCCGGAGCCTTCGAGTTTTACAAGGTCGCCGTCTGCGGTCGTGTTCACGTAGTTTCCGAGGTCCGCCATCATTCCTTCAAGAATTTCCCGCTTGGCGTTTTTGTCAGCCGTGTCCTGTTTCGTACCGTCTTTTGATTTCACGAGCGCGTTCGCATAATCCTCTATTGCCGTTAGAAAAACCGGTAGTGTAGGACTCGGTGTCGGGAAATCTGGATTGGCGTTCAGTTTTTCGTGAATCAGTGTCGCCGTTTCAGTAAGGTCATTATCCTTTACTTTCGTAAAGTTAATGATTGCCTTTTGTTTCTTCATATTTATTGCCTCCTTCTCTGCTTTTTAATCAGAGTTTTAAATTTTAGGAAAAGAAAATTTAAAATTATTTAAAAAGCAAATTATTCAAGTTTACAAAAATAAATCTCTATAAATCAAGTCTAAAAATAAAAAGTGTATGAAATAATTAACATTCGCCCGGCAAAGATGTTCCGCCCGTCCCTATCCTTGTTTTTCAACAGCGAGAAACCGCCTAAAACCCGCGAGAAATATTGGATTATGTCGTTTTTGGGACAAAATCAGCATTTTTAATCCCAAAGCAATGCTCCGAAAGAGCATAGCAAGTCTCCGAAAGAGCATAGCAAGCCTCTGAAAGAGCATAGTAAGTCTCCGAAGGAGTTTAGTAAGCCTCCGAAAGAGCATAGTAAGCCTCCGAAGGAGCATAGTAAACCTCCGAAGGAGTAATGTAAACCTCCGAAGGAGCAAAGTAAACCTCCGAAGGAGCAAAGTAAACCTCCGAAGGAGCAAAGATAAACTGCGAAAGAGCATTGTAATGCTACGAAAGAGGAAATGATTATGCTTTTATTGTGGAATAGTTTTGTAAATCGGCAGAAGCAAACTTTTTTCTATTGTCACGAAGCCCCCGCGCGTTCTTGGCGTCCCGATTTATCGGGACTTCGTGTTGCGAATAATGTTTGCGCCCGTCAGAGCCTGTCCCGAGAACTCGGGAACTTACGTTATGAAGTCTTTCCCATCCTCCTTCCCAAGGTCTTCCTTGGGAAGGAGAAACCGAAAGCGCTTTGCTAAACCGGAAGAGCCTTCCCAAACTGGAGTTCGCCACAGCGAATCTTTGATTTGGGAAGGAGACGAATGGAGAAAGATAAAAAATGTTATTGAATTTTTCTTTGTGTTCTTCGTGCCTTAGCGGTGAGATTTTGAAAGTATATTATGAGCGGGCGATTTTAAAACGATACCGCTTTTCCGCTGCCGCGCCTGTCGGAGTGTCCGGTCATCGAACCGTCAGTATCGAAAATTATTCCTTCGACGCGTCCGAAACTGTTCACGGTTTTTATCTCGTAGCCGATGATTTTAAGTTCGTCGATAACGACTGCGCTTAAACTGTTTTTTTCAGCCTGTATGTAATCCGGAAGCCATTGATGATGCACGCGGGGCGCGTCAATCGCCTCGTTCAGAGGCATACCGAAATCAATTATGTTGAGAATTGACTGAAGCACGCTCGTTATTATCTTTCCGCCTCCGGGCGAGCCGATAACAAGAAACGGCTTTCCGTCTTTCATCATCACGACTGGAGTCATCGAACTCAGCATCCGCTTTCCCGGTGCAATTGCGTTCGCTTCATTTCCTATCAATCCGAAAATGTTCGGTTCTCCGGGCTTGACGGAGAAATCGTCCATTTCATTGTTAAGAAGAAATCCCGCGCCCTGAACCACTACCCTGCTTCCGAAAACGTCGTTTAACGTCGTCGTTAGCGATACAAGATTTCCCTTCGAATCGGCAGCCGATATGTGAGTCGTCTGGCTGCTTTCGCGTGAAATCTTTCCGGGCGACGTTTCGCGGTTCACTTTTCCGAATGCGAAATTTTTCATTCGTTCCGCGGCATAATCTTTCGAGATTAATTCTTTCAGAGGCACTTTATAGAAATCCGGGTCGCCCATATATTCCGAACGGTCGGCGTAAACAACCTTCATCGCCTCCGCGAGCAGGTTTATGTAACGCGAACTCCCGCTGCCGAGAAACTTCAGGTCGTAACTGTCGAGAATGTTAAGAAGATAAATCAGGCAAATCCCTCCGCTCGAGGGCGGTCCCATAGTGATAATATCATACCCCTTGTATTTCCCTTTAATCGGATTCCTGTCAACGCATCTGTAATTCGCGAGGTCATCATAAGAAATAATTCCGCCGCCTCTTTTCATTTCAGCGACAATCCTGTCAGCGGTTTCACCGGAGTAGAAACCGTCCTTTCCCTTTTCGGATATCAGGCGAAGCGTTTTCGCCAGGTCTTTCTGCACGAGCAAATCGCCTTCGGAAAATTTTCTGCCGAAAATTTCTTTCGAGCCCGCGTAATTCCCGAATTCACCGCCGTAAGAGTTCAATGCTGAAGCGAGTTCGGAGTTAATTTCATAACCGTTCTCCGCGAGACTGACCGCGTACTGCATCACCTCAGCCCTTTTCATAGTCCCGTATTTTTCGAGCGCGTGAAGAAGACCTTCGACCGAGCCCGGCACGCCCGAAGCCAGATGACCGTCGGTGCTTAAATCGGGTATCACGTTACCGTTTGAATCAAGATACATGTCGCGGTAAGAGGAAGAAGGAGCCGTTTCGCGGAAATCTACGGACACTTCCCTGCCGTCCGAAAGTTTAGCGACCATAAAACCGCCGCCGCCGATATTTCCAGCCTGAGGATAAACTACCGCAAGAGCGAACGCCGTGCCCACAATCGCGTCAACGGCGTTTCCTCCGCGTTTCATTATGTCAACGCCGACTTCTGATGCGATTTCATTCGCGGAAACGACTACTCCGTTCGTGAAACCGGACGCAAAGTCTGAGGATAGTGTTTTATTACCTGTATCGGTGAAGTTTAAAGACAGAATGACGATGAGAACAGTTAAAAAGTATCTGAAAATTCTTTTTCCCTTCGTCATTCTTTTGTTTTATGTAATTATGGAATCGCGCTTCGTTATTGAATTTTTCCTATCTTCGGCGGAAACCTTTTGAACTCGTTCTTTGCAATCATTTTATCGACTTTTTCAATGAATGATTTTTCGAAACCGAGTTTCACGAGTTCTTCCGCCGTGCGCTGCTCGTCGAACTTAGCGGACAAATATCTGTCGACTTCGTCATAAAGTATTCCCATTTCGCCCTCGTCAGTCTGCCCTTCCCAGAGGTCGGCGGAAGGTCTTTTATTGAGTATCGATTCGGGAACGCCGAGATGCCGTGCGAGTCCGAAAATCTGCGTCTTGTAAAGGTCGCCGACGGGATTAATTCCGCAGGCGGAATCGCCCCACAGTGTCGTGTATCCGAGGTAAATTTCCGTCTTGTTTCCCGTGCCTATTACTATCGCGTTCTCGCGCGCCGATTCGTCGTAAAGAACTATCATTCTCATTCGCGCCATCACGTTTCCTTTTCTGACGGATGAAACGTCCCCGTCGAGTTTCCCGAGATATGTATCGACCATATCCGTTATCCCGACTTTTTTCGAGCGTATTCCGAGTTTTTTCACGACACTTTCGGCGTCCGTAACGCTGCTCTCGCTGCTTGTCTTGTAAGGCATAAGCACGCCGAGAAGGTTTTCCGCGCCGATTGCCTTCGCGGTGAGAAACGCGGAAACCGCGGAGTCTATTCCTCCGGATAAGCCGATTACGGCCTTGCCGATACCGATTTTTTTCAACTCCCCGCGGAGGAAACCCGTGAGTTTTTCTTCTATAGACTGATAATCGTAGTTCATAAAATTTTTCAGCAAAATAATCAATTAAGGAAAATAAAAAAAGCCGCCAGAAAATCTGACGGCTTTAATAATCTGAAACAATTTTACTTTGATACCTGATAAACTATCTTTCTAATTGTATCGAATTGTAAATACGGAAACATTTCCTGAATCTTGTCGATTGCTTCGCCCGCGCTCATCTCTCTTCTCATATCCTTGTACATCTGTCTGATTTTATAGTCTCTGATGGCTTTTTCATCGAGCAATTTGTACTTCTTAAGTGTGTTGAAAACTTCGTCGTCAATCAGTTCACTAAGAGGATTATCACTTTTTGCTTTTGTTTTTGCTGATGGCTTCAAAATTTCTCTCCTTTATTAGTTTTAAAATCAAATGAAAAAAAGAAGTAATTGTCGTTTGTTCGATATATTTTATCTAAATTTTAATTACCTATACAAAAATAGCAAAAAATCAAGAGTAAATCAAGCATATACGGGGTTTTAGGGCTTTTTCAGTTGAATATATAACATTTTAGAGGTATGTTTGTTTCTAAATTGTTTCAAAATCATAAAATCTATCTTCAATGGGTATTACGAAAAATTTCTTCCTGGCAGTAATTTCACTGCTTTTTCTCACGGCAAGTTGCTTTTCACAGGAAACGGACCATCTTTCCTACAAATTATTTCAGGACAGGGAATCATATTCCCCGACTGATACCGTAAAAATTGCCTTAAAGATAAAAATTAAGGAAAAATATCATATTAATTCGGTTACCCCGTCCGACGAATCGTTCATAAAAACAGAAGTGCTTACGTCGGCGGCGGATTTCAAGGCGCTGAATTTCTATTATCCACAGCATAAGATGTACAAGTTTGAATTCAGCACTACTGAAATTCCGGTTTATGCGGGGGAAATCGTTATCGGGCTGACATTAATTCCGAATAAGGATATTAAAGAAGGCGCTTTTACTGTACCCGTTGAATTGAGTTATCAGGCTTGCGATAATGCCGCCTGCTTTCCGCCTAAATCTCTGAAAAGCGAAATTAAAATCAACATTTCGAAAAAAGGCGCTGAAATCAACAAGGACGTTTTCGCAAAAATTGATTTCGCGAAACCGTATAAATCCGAAACGACCGTAAAGGAAACCCTTAAAGAAAACGAAAGAGTCGAAGGACAGAATCCCGACGAGGAAAAAGTTTCGAAATTCATCGAGGAAAAAGGTCTGATACTTGGAATACTCGTGATTTTCGTTTGGGGTCTGGCGCTTAACCTTACACCCTGCATATATCCGTTGATTCCGATAACGATAAGTTATTTCGGCTCGCAGTCGAGCGGCAACAAATTTCAGAGCATAATGATGGGCGTCTTTTACGCGCTGGGAATGTCCGTAACGTATTCGCTGCTCGGGCTTTTCGCCGCGCTTACGGGCAGCATACTCGGCACGGCGCTTCAGAGTCCGATAGTTATAATCGTAATCGCTCTCGTGTTCATCGCGCTTTCAACTTCTATGTTCGGTCTCTGGGAAATCAGAGTGCCGCAGAAACTCGCTCTCGAAGGAAACAAGAACCGCAAGGGTCTCTTCGGGTCGCTCTTCATGGGTCTTCTCGTCGGATTCATCGCGGCTCCATGCATCGGTCCGATTGTTCTAAGCCTACTTGTTTATGTCGGCAAACTCGGGAATCCTCTGATGGGCTTCTTCCTTTTCTTCGTGCTTTCGATGGGTCTCGGCGTGCCTTACATTTTCCTGGCTGCGTTCTCGAGTTCAATAAGCAAACTCCCGCGCTCCGGCGAATGGATGATAAGCGTGAAAATAATTTTCGGTCTCGTGCTGGTTATTATGGCGCTTAACACGCTCTCGCCGCTGATTCCCGAAAACATTTACTCGATAGTATTCCCGCTTTCAATAATACTCTCGGGAATTTACCTTATTATTTTCGACAACAAGGGATTGAACGCGAAAGGATATACAAAGGTTAAATACGCTATAGCAATCGCGGGCATCGCTTTCGGAGTGTGGATGCTGAAACCGGAATCTCATACGGCTGAGGTCGCCTGGAAGAATCTTTCATCGGTCGAGCAGATTGAAGCGTCTATCAAATCCGAGAACAAACCGATTATGATAGATTTCTACGCCGACTGGTGCGCGCAGTGCAAGGAACTCGACAAGTACACTTATGTCGACGGAAAGGTAGTTGAACTGTCAAAATCCTTGAATAACATTAAGATTGACTTAACGAAAGAAAATTCGGATATTTCAACAAAGTACGGTATTAAAGGGCTTCCCGTTGTTTTATTCATGAAACCGAACGGCGAGGAAATTAAGGAATTGCGTGTTACAGGATTCCTTGAACCGGAAGAATTTTCGAAAAAAATAGAAAAATTACTTGATGCAAAATAAGAAAGCGGTTTTATTAATATTTATGCTCTTCTCTGCGGCGTTTCTTAACGCGCAGGTTTCCGATAATGACGGCAACTATAAACTGTCTGAAATAAGGGATAAAGTGGTTACGGCGGACGAAAGAAATCCTCTTGACGTTCAGAATATGCAGGTTGATAAGAAATCCCCCGGTCTTTCGATCCTTCTTTCGCTCGTTCTTCCGGGCGCGGGACATTACTATGCAGGACGCAGCGACGTGGGCGCGTATTTCTTCGGCGCGGAAATCGGTATGTGGCTCGGACTTTTCGGTGTGAACTACTACGGAAACATTCTCAGAGACGATTCACGCTCTTTCGCCGCTACTCACTCGGGGCTCGATAAGAGCGGTAAGGACGACGATTATTTTTCGAACGTCGGAAACTACCTGAACATATACGAATATAATAACGATAAACTCGCTCGCGGCGAGTACGAAAAACTTTACGACGTGAACACGCATTTCTGGAACTGGGATTTGAGCGCTAATATGGATTCGTTCGAGTCGCAGAGAAAGAGAAGCGAAAGAACGTACAACCTCAGAACAATCTTTGTCACGGGAATGATTCTCAACAGGCTCGTCAGCGGAATCAGCGCGCTCGTGCTAACGAACAAGGGCAACAATTCCGGCGGAATCCGTATGAACAGCGAATTGATTATGACGCCGGAAAATAAAATCGACGGGCTTAAACTGAATTTCGTAAAATCATTCTGATTTGACAAGGAACTATAAGATTATTCTTGAATACGACGGCTCGGATTTCCTCGGCTGGCAAAGACAGAAGAAGCACAGAAATACGGTTCAGGAAGTTCTTGAAAACGCCCTTGGAAAAGTCCTTCGGCGCGAGATAAAAATCACAGGCGCTGGACGCACGGATACGGGCGTACACGCTTACAATCAAACCGCTAACTTCAAGACAGCCGCTGACGTCGGCGCCGAAAAAAGATTTCTGTATTCCGTTAATTCGATTCTTCCCGGCTCTGTAACCGTAAAATCCATTTCCGAGGTTCCCGCCGAATTTCATTCGAGATTCTCCGCGAAAGAGCGTGAGTATATTTACAGAATGACAACCCGTGAGATTTCAATCGGGAAAAAATACTTCTTCAAACTTAATTACGAACTTGACTTTAAAATAATTGACGGATTTATTAAAATTATAACGGGATACAATTCTTTTAAATCGCTTTGCAAGAACCAATCGGACAAGCACGAATTTTGCTGCGATTTGAGAGAGTTGAAATACATTATAAATAAAAAAGAATCCCTTATTGATTTCACGATTAAATCCGACAGGTATCTTCATTCGATGGTCAGAGCGGTAATCGGCTGCCTGGTTGACCTCGGAAGAGGCAAACTTGACCTCGAAGAAACCATCGGTAAATTTCAAAAAGGAGAAAAAATTAAAGCGGCATATTTACCGGCTAACGCCCTATTTCTAAACAAAATTTATTATTGATGAAAACAATTAAATTGATTCCCTTTCTGCTTATGCTCTGCTTGCTTCTGTTCAATTCTTCGGAAGGTCAGGTAAACAGGGAAACCAAAACCGCGGACAGGGATAATTCGATTCAGGAATTGCGGACAATAATCGTAGACGGAAATTCGGTTTACGAAAATACGATTACGGGAGATATCGTAAGAACCGAAACAGCGAAAGAAAAAAGTCCGTTCCTCGGCGGTCTCTTTTCAGCAGTCGTGCCGGGCGCCGGTGAGTTCTACGCCGAAAAATATGTCAAGAGCGCGATTTTCCTCGCTGTCGAGGCTGGGCTATGGATAACGTATGCCACGTTCCAGAAGAAAGGAAACGACCAGACGAACTTCTACGAGGATTACGCCGACCAAAACTGGAGCATTATCAGATATGCCTCGTGGCTGAAAGACCAAAATTTTCCGAAGTCGGGAGAGATTAATCTCGCAAGCGACCCCGCTACCTTAAGAATGCAGGTCAACGCCTGCGAGACGGAAAGCGGTTTTTCGCACACGCTTCCGAATTATGGCGAACAGCAGTATTACGAAGTAATCGGCAAGTACAGAACATATACCTGCGGATGGACGGAGTCCGTCGGCAAAGGAATCACAAAGCAAAACTACGAAACTTTCCCGTTGCTTTCACAGGTGAATTACTACATGGATGAAAGACAGAAAGCAAATAATTATTACGATAACGGAACAACGACTATGATGGTTGTTATACTGAACCACATCGCATCAGCGGTTGACGGAGTTATAAGCGTTAATTCTTACAACAACAAACTGTCGGTACAGGGAAATGTTAGTTTCGCGCCCGTGTATTCATACCGCGAAGGAAGAAGCAAGGTCACGCCCTTCTTTAATCTGAAGGTCGGATTTTAAACCGAAGGGAATACGAAGTAACCTGAAGACTGAAATAGTCGTCGCGCTTTTTTTAGACCCGCGGAGTTCTCTTTTGTGAAAAGCCCGTACAGTACCGCTCCGCTGCCGCTCAGCGAAGCGAAAGCAGCGCCGCTTTCAATGAGATTGTTCTTCACTTCCGCGAGTTCGGGATATTTTTCGAAAACAACTTTCTCAAAATCATTCGCGTAAATTTCCCGTCTGCTTAAATCGAATGCCTCGACACCCGCCAGCATCGGTTCCTTGTTCACTGTCTCGTCGAAGTTAAGGCTTTCGTATGCCCACTTCGTTGACACGTGTCTGTTAGGATTAACGAGAAGCACGTCGTAATCCAGAACGAAATTATTCAAAATCTTCATCTTCTCTCCCCTGCCGGTCGCGTAACACGGCTTCTGTATCAGGAAGAACGGCACGTCGCTGCCTACGGTCAACGCGGTGTCAATTATCAGTTTCCGGTTTTGATTGATGTCAATCTTGAAAAAATTTACCAGATATCTCAGAAGCGAGCCCGCGTCCGAACTCCCGCCGCCCAAACCGCCTCCGATTGGTATGTTTTTCTCGAGAAATATGTTGATGAGATATGTGTCTCGAATCTTAAAATTCTTGAAGAATGCCTCAATGGCCTTAATAAGTGTATTCGTCTTCGCCAGAGGAACGGAATGCTTTTCAGACTTCAATATTATTGAATTCATATCGCTCCCGCTCGGAACAATCGATATGTTTATCGTGTCGAAGAGTTTGACCGGATAAAAAATCGTCTCGAGATTGTGAAATCCGTCGTCTCTCTTGTTCAGTATTCTTAATCCTAAATTTATTTTTGCAGGAGCCTTTATTATCATTTCAGTTGTTTGTTGTAATATAAAGAAAAGGTATCGAAAAATTACGACAGTAATTAAAACAATACCTTTTCAAAAAAAGTTATATCGACCACTTCAGCAGCACGGAACCCCAGGTAAAACCCGCTCCGAAACTGGATAAAATAAGATAATCTCCTTTTTTGACTTTTCCTTCGTAAAAGTATTCCGATACGCAAGAAGGTATGGTGCAAGATGTCGTGTTACCGTACTTATGTATGTTTATCATTACCTTGTCGAGTTCCACGCCCATCCGGTCGGCTGTCGCCTGAATGATTCTCATGTTTGCCTGATGCGGAACGAGATAAGCGACGTCTTCCGATTTCAAACCGTTCCTTTCCATCAACTCGACAGAAACGTCCGCCATTCCCTTGACCGCTTCTTTGAAGACAGTCTTTCCGTCCTGATGAACGAAGTGCAT
>CALGII010000113.1 GCA_937915485.1 uncultured Ignavibacteriota bacterium
TCGGCTTTAAAACTTAACAAGGATTACTCCGAAATCTGGTACTCGAAAGCGGATACTTTAATGGCGCTCGGAAGGGCGGAAGAAGCGCTCGAGAGTTACAAGAAAGTAGTGGCACTTGACGGGACGAATCACGAGGCATATTACGATTACGCCTGCGCGCTCGTGGATTTAAAAAGACCCCTCGAGGCTTTAAAACTGCTTGACAGATGCATAGAAATACAGCCCGACATGGCTGACGCATACTATGAAAAGGCGAAAATATTTTTCCTGAACAAGGACATTGAATCGGGACTGGAGATGCTTGAGATAGCGTTTCTGCTGAGACCTCAGGATAAATTCGAATACGATTTCGAGAAAGACTGGCAAAAAATAATCGAATTTCTTGTGAAGAGATAGGACTTTATAGCGAATACTTAAAAAAGGACGGCATGAGCCGTCCTTTTTTATTACAATTTTTCTTTAAAATACTGTTTTAGGTTTTCACCCTAACATCGACAAGATTCTTATCTTTTATCTGAAGAATCCTTTTATCGGAGAATTTTTTTACGATTTCGAAATTA
This sequence comes from uncultured Ignavibacteriota bacterium, assembly GCA_937915485.1. Lineage (GTDB taxonomy): Bacteria > Bacteroidota > Ignavibacteria > Tepidaquicellales > Tepidaquicellaceae > CAIKZJ01. Next base: position 561 of record CALGII010000113.1, read on the forward strand.
TGCGTCGCGATAATCATAGTAGTCCCCGTTTTGTTTATGTCGTTAAGCAATTTCATTATATCGAGCGCGACGAACGGGTCAAGATTTCCCGTCGGTTCATCCGCGAGGAGAAGCACAGGTTCCGTAATCATGGCGCGGGCAATCGCCGCGCGCTGCTGCTCGCCGCCGGATATGTCGAACGGCATATCCTTCATATGCTCCATCAGCCCCAGTTTCGATGAAATATCGAAGACTTTTTTCTTTATAATCTCTTTCTTTTCGCCCGTGATGTAAAGCGGCACGGCGATGTTCTCAAAAATATTCCTGTCGTTGAGAAGTTTAAAATCCTGAAACACGAATCCCATTTTTCTTCTGAGCATCGGTATTTCAGTCCTGTCAATTGTCCCCGAGTTGTAGTTTTCGAAAGTAACATTGCCGGTTTTAGGAGACAGTTCGAAATGTATGAGTTTCAGAAGAGTTGTTTTTCCTATTCCGCTCTCGCCTACGAGAAAAACAAACTCCCCTTTTTTAACTTCGAGGCTCGTGTTCTCGAATATTTCCTTGTTCTGGTAACCGAATGTAACGTTTGCAAATGAAATCATTTTCCCATAATTAAATTTCCGGCAAGTTTAACCGCGGCAACTGCACTGCCCGTATCCGCGATTCCTTTACCCGCAATGTCGAAAGCCGTTCCGTGCGAGGGCGAGGTTCTTATAATTGGCAATCCCGCAGTGTAGTTTACACCGTTTTTTCCTGACAGCATTTTAAAAGGAATAAGGACCTGGTCGTGGTAGGCGCCCGCCACAACATCAAAATGCCTGTAAATTCCCGAACCGAAAAAGCCGTCGGCAGAGTACGGACCCGACACGGCGATTCCTTTTCTCATTAGCGAATCAAGCGCGGGGACTAAGGTTTTTATTTCTTCGCTGCCAATAATACCTCCGTCTCCGCAGTGTGGATTCAGAGAAAGAACGGCGATACGGGGTTTCCTGATTCCGAATTTTGTTTTAAAAGTGTCGTCAATCAGTTTGAGTTTTGTCTCAATAAGTTTTTTTGTAAGCGCGGAAGAGACCGAATTAACGGGTATGTGAATCGTAAGCAGTACGACAGCGAGTTTTTCCGAATACATCACCATTACTACTTCCCTGCTTTTCGTGAGCGCTTTCAGGAGTTCGGTATGCCCCGTGTATTTAAATCCTGCAAGCGAGAGAGAATATTTTGAGACAGGCATAGTAACGAGAGCGTCGAACATTCCTTTCAAGCAGAGTTCCGCACCTATATGCACTGCGTCGCCTGAAATCCTGCCCGCGCGTTTATCAATTTTCCCGGGTTTGACTTTAAAGTTATGTCCCGGAATTATTATGAGATCCGAATAAGACGGTGTTACGAGTCCGGAAGATCGCGAATAGTAATCGACCGCGGATTCGGGAATAATAAGTTTAAGACTGAAAGCCGCCCTGAGTTTTTTATTTGAAAGCAGTTTAAGGGCAATTTCAGGACCGATACCATTCGGATCTCCGCAGGAGACTACTATTTTTGGTTTGTAAGGCAAGGCGTTTACTTTTTCTTTATTGTCTTTTTAACCGCCGCGGGTTTCGTTTTCTTCACGGGTTTTTTCGGCGCGAATGTTTCTTCCGTTATATCGATAATTTCAGCATCACCCCATAACCCTTCGAGGTTGTAGAATTTTCTCGTTTCGTCATTGAACACGTGCGCTACAACGTCAACGAAATCGAGAAGAATCCAACTAAGCCCAGAATAACCTTCATTTCTCCAGACGTATTCATCTTTCTTCTTGGTCTCTTTAATAATATGGTCGGCTATCGATTTTACCTGAACATCCGCGGACGCGGAGCATATAACGAAATAATCGGTAACGGAGGTTTTCCCTTCGAGATTCAGAATTTTAATATCGGTGCCTTTTTTCTGCAGCATCAGTTCGGCGATAAAGAAAGCCAGTTTTTTATTTTCCATTTTTATTTTTTTACTTTTTCAATGAATGGTTTCAGGTCGTTGTAATCCTTGCCTATTACAATCGAAGCGTCGATAAATTTGGTCTTATCGAGTTGGGTAACTACGTTCCTATGGCTCACTCCGAGCGCATCGGCGACTCTTTTTGCTTTGCTTATATCGCCGCATTTATCCAGCACAAGCGTCTTTTCGACGTCGGTCTTGTAATTGCCCATATCGACGACGTCAAAGCCTTTCTGCTTGAGGTAATCCCTGAATTTCGCCGCTATGCGGTTTTCGCCCGTGGCGTTCAGTATGTCTATCTGAATAGAAAGGTTCGGCTGGTTAGTAATTTGTTTTTTTGCCGTATCGGTTCCTTCCTTTATATCACCGCGCGATTTAAATCCCGTAGTCCCCATTATCAGGGAATAGGCGAAGTAGAGGCAGGAAAGCCCGATTATCACGATAGCGATGTTCAGGCCGTAGTTGATTATATTTTTCTTTATATCGTTTTTCATAAGAAATAAAAAACCGGATACGCTATGGTTCCGGTGTATTGAATAAAAACGAGCAATATTTGATTGAAAAATTACCTGTAGAACCTGTCATAATAATAATCACCCGTATGATTATAATAATATAGGTCGTCTAATTTTCTGTATTCCAGTTTAATGAATGAATTATCCGATATCTTGTAATCAACCGAGAGCCTTGAAAGCGAAAGACCGTTCAGGTCGTTCTGCATCATTTGCGAATAGGAATCGCCGAAACGGGAACTTGCGTACGGAGTGTACTGGAGTTTTACATCGGCGGAAACATTGAGCCTGTCGTTAACCTTGTAATTCATCGAGTTAACATAAGAAGTCACGGAAACGGAGCCGAATGAAGAACTAAGCATCGACACCTGAAACGAATGTGTCATCGTGAAATTCTTCGGATTAAATATGCCGAGAATCAGACTATTCGTGCTCCGGTTAATCTTATTACCGTTTTCCGGTTTCTTGTACTGCGCGTTCGAGAAAGCGCTTAAAAAAAGCATCAATATGATTAAGAATGTTATTTTTCTCATAGTAAAATAAAATATCAATTTTTTTCAAAAACAACAATGTAAGATTTTAAATTCTGATTTATTGCATATTTCGCTTCATTTCCCGCGAAATGCAAAGGAATAATGCCTTTTTTCTTTTTCATCCAATCAATATTTTTCCATTTCTTCGTCATTAAACAAAACAAACATGAACAAGTTAACAATTGAAGACCTGATACAGAAAAACGGGATAAAAGGAAAGAGAGTTCTCGTCAGGGTGGATTTCAACGTCCCTCTCGACGAAAGCAGAAAGATTACGGACGCTAAGAGAATCATTGAAAGCCTTCCGACAATTTATGCAATAACGGAAAACGGAGGGAAATGCATACTGATGAGCCATCTCGGCAGGCCAAAGGGAGAGAAAAATCTTAAATATTCACTGAACGTCGCCGCGGAGTTTCTTACATCGGCACTCGGACGTCCCGTGCTTTTTTCGGACGACTGTATAAACCCGGACAATATCAAAGTAATAGATGAAATGAAAGAGGGGGACGTATTGCTTCTCGAGAACCTCAGATTTTACAAGGATGAAGAAAAGAACGTTCCCGAATTCGCGGAAAAACTGGCGGCGTACGGGGATGTTTTCGTAAACGACGCTTTCGGGACGGCTCACCGTGCGCATGCCTCGACGGAAGGCGTCACACGGTTCATAAAGACCTGCGCAGCGGGTTACCTGATGGAAAAGGAACTGCGGTATCTTTCCGCGGCGATTACAAACCCGAAACGTCCGTTGTGCGCAATACTCGGCGGCTCGAAGATTTCGGGAAAGATCGACGTGCTCGACAACCTGCTAAACATTGCCGATAAAATCCTGATTGGCGGCGGTATGATGTTCACTTTTTATAAGGCAATGGGTCTGAAAATCGGCAAATCAATTCTTGAAGAGGATAAGGTCGAACTCGCAAAGCAGATTATCGAAAAGGCGAAGAGCCTTAACAAGCAATTGCTTCTTCCTTCAGATATGATAATCGCCGATAAATTTGAAAACACCGCCGACACAAAAGCATTAGACTATGACAAGATAACGGACGAATATTCGGAATGGATGGGGATGGATATCGGTCCGGAAACAATAAAGCGTTATAGCAGCGAAATTCTGTCTTCAGATACGATTGTATGGAACGGTCCGATGGGCGTTTTCGAAATGGATAATTTCTCGAAAGGCACGTTTGGAATAGCGGGAGCGCTTGCAGAGGCGACGAAGAAAGGCGCGGTAACGATTATCGGCGGCGGAGATTCGGCATCGGCAATCGCGAAAGCGGGTCTCGAGAAAGCGGTTTCGCACGTATCAACGGGCGGAGGAGCTTCGCTGGAATTTTTAGAAGGGAAAAAACTTCCCGGCGTCGAAGCGCTGACGAATAAATGAATTCAGGTAAATAAAAAAGGGGGCGGAAGCCCCCTTTTTTCGTTATAATATTTTATTCAGGTCTGTCAACGATAACTATCGAGAACTCGCCTTCCGCGGCAAGTTCGCCGCCGACATAAGATTTGAACGCTTTCCCTCTCATCTTGCAGAATCCTCTTCTGTAGGTTGTGATTTCCATTTCGAAAACCAACTGGTCGCCGGGGACGACCTGTTTTTTAAATTTGACGTTATCCATCGAAGTGAAGAAAGCCATTTTCTTGTGGCTGTCTTCCATCGCGTGCATAAGCAGTACGCCGCCGCATTGAGCCATGGCCTCGACAATCAGAACTCCCGGCATTATTGGTTTTATCGGGAAGTGCCCCTGAAAGAAAGGCTCGTTGAAAGTAACGTTCTTCAATCCGATAATCCTGTTTCGTTCCATATCGATTTCAAGAATCCTGTCAATCAGAAGGAAAGGATACCTGTGCGGTAAAACCTTCATAATCGCCTCGATATCAAGCACGCCGTTCGAAGATTTCAGCATCTGGTATTTTTTAACGACCTTTTTCTTTAGATAAAGTTTCCTGAGCATCTTTGTAAATTCGACATTTGATTTATGTCCCGGCCTCGCGGCGAGTATCTGGCCTTTTATCGGCGCGCCGATAAGCGCGAGATCGCCGATAAGGTCGAGCACTTTATGACGCGCCGGTTCATTCTTAAACCTGAGCGGCGTGTCGTTTAAGATGCCCGAACGACCGATTTTTACTTTTTCGTCGAGTTTAATTTTTTTCTTGAATTCCCTGAACTCTTGCTCGCTTTCAAATTCCTTGTCGACTATGACTACGGCGTTATCGATTCTTCCGCCTTTTATCAGATTATTCTGAATGAGCGTTTCAACTTCTTTAAGGAAGCAAAATGTTCTTGCGGGAGCGAACTCTTTCGCGAATTCTTCCTGCAGGTTAAACAAACCCGAGTGCTGGCTTCCGAGCGCGGGATTTTGAAAATCAATCATCACGGTAATTCTGAAATCATCCTTGAGCGGCAAAGCGACGATATCGACATTCCCTTTTTCATCGTGATAATGCACGGTATCTTCGATAACGAGATAATCTCTCTCTTCATCCTGTTCAACGATACCCGCGTGCATCAGAGTTTTAACGTAATCCTTAGCGCTGCCGTCCATAACAGGCGGCTCATTGGCGTCAAGTTCAACGATTATGTTATCGATTTCACATCCCATAATAGCGGCAAGCACGTGTTCAACAGTGTGAACTTCGGCGCCGTCGAGCGCGATAGTAGTTCCCCTCGATATATCTGTTACGTGGTCAATATCGGCAGGAATTTCGGGAGAATTTTCAAGGTCGATTCTTTTGAATTTAATCCCGTAGTTTTCGGGAGCGGGTTTAAAAGTCATGTTGGACTTGTTACCCGTATGTAATCCGACTCCCGAAAGGGACGCGCTTCCCGCGATTGTCCTTTGCTTTACTAACATTTATTTGCCTTTATTTATTATTGATTCTATTAATTTAACTCTCTCTTTAATCGAGGGTATTTCTTTAACGGAAGCCTCATCTTTCAGAGCGTCTTTAAAGGGTTTGGAACGGTATCCCATATAAGTACCTGGCTTGTCGATTGATTTTGTTACTCCGACCGACGCGCCGATTATGACGTCGTCGCAAATCGTCAGATGGCCTACTATTCCCGCCTGGCCTCCAATCATGCATCTCTTACCGATTTTAGTCGAGCCCGCAATACCCGCCTGCGATACAATCACCGTATCCTCACCGATTTCGACATTATGCGCAATCTGAATCTGGTTATCGAGTTTTGCACCCCTGCAGATTTTCGTCTCACCGATAGTGGCTCTGTCGATGCAGCAGTTGCTTCCGATTTCAACATCGTCCTCTATGACGACAATTCCGGTTTGCGGAATTTTTCTGTATTTCCCTTCCTTGCTTCGCGCGAAACCGAATCCGTCGCTGCCAATAACAGTCCCGGAATGTATGATAACGTTATCACCGATTCTGCACCCGTGATAAATCACCACGCTGCTGTTCACAACTGAATTTTTTCCGATTACAACTCCGTCTCCTATTGTGACGTTATCCATAATCACGGATGAATCGCCGACGAGGCAATCTTTTCCGATAACGGTAAAATCGCCGATGTGAACGTCTTTCCCGATAACAGCGTCTTTTCCTATGACGCATCTGCCGGATATGCCCTTTTCAATCGGATGAGAATCCTTTGAGAAAAACTCAAGCATCGTGACGAAGCACATATACGGGTCTTCGACTTTTATCAGTGTAATGTCCTGACGTTCGGACGGAGGTTGGAAATTTTGAGATACAATTACCGCGCCCGCATTTGTGGTTTCAAAATATTTAGTGTAAGCCGGATTCGAGATAAATGTAATTTCATCTCCCGCGGCGTGTTGAATTTCCGCAAAACGCCGAATCTCGGTATCCGAATTACCGGCGAGAACTCCATCGAGCATTTCGGCAATTTGCTTCGTATTCATATTATTGCTTTCCCTCTATGACTTTTTGAACTTTCGACGTAATATCGTATTTTTCATTCACAAAAAGAAGAAGCAGGTCGCTGTTCCTGTCAAACACATAATCGAAATCCTCTTTCTTTGCCACGGTCTCAATAGCCTTGTACACCCTGTCCTGAACAGGTTTCATGAATTCCGTCTGTTTCTGGAAATATTCTCCGCCCTCGCCGAACTTCTGAATTTTGAATGTTGAAACAACATTTTCAAGGTCTTTAATATTCTTTTCATACTGTTGTTTCAACTGATCGGACAGAATGAGTTTCTTTTTTTCGAAATCATCCTTGTATCTTTTAAGGCTGTCCTGCAGTAAATTTAGTTGAGTTTGCCACTCCGAAACGAGGTTTTCGAGTTTCAGTTTGGCGTCCTTCGCTTCCTGCATGTTGTCGATGATTTTTCTTGAGTCCAGATATCCGACTTTTGTCTGCGCTTTCAGATTCCACGCAAATCCGGCAAGGAACAAAACCATCAGGATGACAAGCACCCTTGAAAAAGATTTTTTCAATTTATTAAAATTAAAGTTTAGAAACTTATTATTTTAATTTATCAAGAACCTTGAATGTGATGTCGTATTCCTTGTCACCGTAAATCAAAGTACCATCCGCCTTATCGAACACGAAGTTTATCTTAAGTTCCTTCGCGACGTTTTCAATCGCCTTTGTAATTTTTTCCTTCAGCGGCTTAAACATCTCGTTCTGTTTCTGGACGAGATCTTCCTGAACTTTCTGCTTGTATATAGTAAGAGCATCATCCTGTTCCTGAAGCGCTTTCTGGAGTCCCTGAATTTCCTCGTTTAGTTGTTTCATTTCGGCTTCGGTTTTCACAAGGCCCGATTCGACTTTTTTCTGGGCTTCTTCATATTTCGCCTTGAATGATTCGGCGTTTGTTTTAAGTTCTTTTTCCTTAGCCTGAATGGTATCGATATATAACTTCTTCAATCCGTCAAGTTCGGCGATAACTTTCTGCGATTCCGGCAGTTGCTTTAAAATTATTTCGCTGTCAACATACCCGACTTTTATAGTCTGGGCGCCTGTTTCATTTACAAACGCGAATGCTGAAAGAATCAAGAAGAACAATAACACTTTACTCGTTTTCAAAAATAGCTCCTTATATAATTTGATTATGAAAATATAATATTTTTATTAATTAGAAACCTCTTCCGAACTGGAAGTGGAACAGCCATTTCGGGTCTTCATTTTCGGCGGCTTTTCTGTCAAAACCGTAACCGATGTCGAAACCTATCATCCCGACAGCCGGGAGTTGCAGTCTCGTGCCGAATCCGACGGATTTCCGCAAATCGAACGGGTCGACCTTGGCGAATTCCGACCAGACGTTTCCCGCCTCGGCAAACGCTAAAATGAAAATCGGAATCGGGTCAAGCGATACGGGATACCTGAGTTCCAAGCCGTATTTAAGAGCGACTTTTCCGCCCAGATTGCTGCCGCTCAGGCTGTATTTCGGACCGATACCGCGGTCTTCGTACCCCCTGAGAGCGATAGTATTGTAAGCAAGTCCGTTGCCGCCCATATAGAATAATTCAGTCGGGGGAAGATATTTATCGCTTCCGATTGAATTAACCAGATAGAAATTAAAATTTGAATACAGAACAAGTCTCGAATTCCTGAAGAGCGGAGTGTAAGTTTCTGCTGTGAAAATGTTTTTAAGAAAATCCGTATTTCCGGGAAGGAACGGTCCGCCCGACAGTTCCGTAGTCAGCGCGACTCTTGTACCCGTAAGCGGGAATATCGGGTCGAAAACCGACGACCTGCTGATTGTCTGCCTCAGACTGAACTGCGTTCTGTTTCCTTCCTGATAATATCCGCCTCCGTTTATAACGTCAGTGTTCTGAACTTTTACAGACCAGTCGCCTCTGAAAAAGTCATCGGGAAACTTGAATCTTCTTCCGAGATTTATCTGAAGCCCTGTTTCACGGACATCGTACGAATAGAACGTACGCGAATCGAAAAGGTTGAAGCCGAGCGATGTAGGAGTATCGAGGAACCAGGGTTCAGTAAGTCCGACAGAAAATGTTCTGTATGTTCCCGCCTCGCCGAACTGCCAGGAGAAATTAAGCGCCTGACCGCCGCCGCCTGAGAACGGGTGCATTATGTCGAAATTATTGAATGTGAGTCCGAGCGCGCCCGTGAATCCGTAATAACCGCTGTAACCAACTGAGGCGTTGAACTGGTCGGATGAACGCTCCTGAACTATGTACTTTATGTTCACGGTCGAATCATTTGCAAGCGATATGTCCTGATTCAACTGCTCGGGGTTGAAGTAGTTAAGGGCGTTCAACTGCTGTATGCTGCGCTTCACGTTGGCGCGGTTGAAATATTCTCCGGGCAGCGTGTACATTTCGCGCCTGAGAACCTTATCCTTCGTCTTGTCGTTTCCTTCGAAGGATACGAGCCCGAGTCTGTACTGGTTGTTCTCGGTTATTTTTATTTTAATCTTTACTCGGTCAACGCCCACATTAGTTTCATTAACGTCGGCGGTGAATCCCAGATAACCGTTGTCATAATAAAGGGCGCTGAGGTCATTCTCCGTTTCGTTGCCGTACAGGTTAAGTTGGAATTTCCTCATATCGAAGATATCGCCTTTTTTCATATTGATTCTGGCGTAGAGTATTGAATCGGGATAAATTTTATTGCCCTCGAAATAGAGAGTATCAATTTTAAACTGTCTTCCTTCGCGAACCTTGATTTTCAGGAATACATCTTCCTTGTCCTGCGAGAGTTTCATATCCGAACTCACCACTTCGGCGTCCTTGTAACCAAGTTCGTGGTAATAATCGACAATTAACTTCTTGTCCTCGTCGAATTTGATTTTCTCGAATCTTGCACCGTCCCAGAATTTCCACCACACCTTTTCGGAAATATTATCCATCGCGCCTTTAAGTTTCTTCGAAGGTACATCGATATTACCTTCAAAAGAAATTTCCCTTACGGTGAGTTTCTTGCCTTCATCAATTTTTATTCTTATTCGCGCCTCGTTGCTTGCCGAAATCAGTTTATCGACTTTAACGGATGCAAGCGCATAGCCGTCTTCGGCGTAATAGAGTTCAAGATTGTACGCGACGTCTTTAAGTTTCTGCTCGGAAACGACTTCACCGTTAGCGAGCCCGATTTTTTCTTTTATCTCGCTGACCGAAAAATGGTCGTTGCCGGTGATGTCAACGCCTTCGATTCTCGGCAGTTCATCAACGGTTATAACCAGATATACATCGCGTCCGAATTTCTTATCGACTGTAAGGGCTATGTTAGAAAATAGTCCCAGTTTCCACAATCTTCTTATGGATTCTCTTGTTTCATCCGAGGGGATACCTATTTCCATATTTTCCCTGAGTCCGGAATAAGCGACAATAGTTTTCGAATCGTAGACTCTGTTGCCCTTAACGGATATGTTCACAATTCTGTACGTGGTATTTTCATCCTGCGCGAATGTATCCGCGGTGAAAACGGCGGACAGCATCACAAGCATCAGCACGAATATGTATTGGATTTTTTTTACTGCCATTATTGGTTTTACTTTTTGTTTAATTGTTCGCTTACCAGCCCGAATCGGCGTTCGCGTTTCTGAAATTCTCTGATAGCGTTGTATAGATGCTGTCTTCTGAATTCAGGCCAGAAAACATCATCTATGTAAATTTCCGTGTAAGCGAGTTCCCAGAGAAGGAAATTGCTTATCCGGTACTCGCCTCCCGTTCTAATCATCAGGTCGGGATCGGGAATCCCGCTTGTTGCAAGATAAGAGGGAAACAACTTTTCGTTGATATCTTCCTTCTTTATTTTTCCGCTATCGACGTCCCCTGCAATTTTCCTGACAGCATTTATGATGTCCCACCTGCCGCTGTAACTGAGCGCGAGGTTCAGAGTCATCAGTTTATTGTCTTTTGTCTTGCGCATAGCGTCCTGAAGTTCCTTGAAAACAATGTCAGGAAGTTTTTCCAGATTTCCCGTAGCAATGAGCCTTACGTTATTCTCGTGAAGCCTGTCGGTTTCGTTCTTCAGGGATTTAATCAGAAGTTTCATTAAAATCGTGACTTCATCTTTAGGTCTTTTCCAGTTCTCAGTCGAGAATGTATAAAGAGTAAGATATTTCACGCCCAGTTGTCCGCACGCTTCGACAGTGTCCCTTACGGACGCAACGCCCTGTCTGTGTCCGAACACTCTGGTTTTTCCCTGCGACTTTGCCCATCTCCCGTTACCGTCCATTATAATGGCGATGTGTTCGGGAATTTCCCCGTGTTTTTTCAGTTCGTCCTGTACCGCTTTGTCTTTTGCTGTAGGAGTTATCAAATTTTGTTATTAAAATTTATTATCCTAATTTCATCGCTTCGCGGACTTCTGTCATTGTCTGCTCTGCGACGCTTCTTGCTTTATTTTCACCGTCCTCAAGAATTTCGAGGACTTCTTTTTTCTTCTGTTCGAGTTCCGCTCTTTTTTCGCGAATCGGGGCGAAATACCCGCTTATCTTCGACGAAATATTCATCTTGCAGTCGAAACATCCGAGCGAGCCCGACTTGCAGCCTTCCCTGATTTCATTGATTTCGTTTCCGTTGAACTTCTTATGATACGTATAAACCAGGCAAATGTCCGGATTTCCCTTGTCGCCTTTTCTTAATTTATTCGGGTCGGTAAAAGCCTTTTTCATTTTGGATTTTATTTTCTCCTCGTCGTCCGACAGAAGAATCGTATTGTCAAGAGACTTGCTCATCTTGGCTTTTCCGTCCAGACCCGGCAGTCTCGCGAACTGTGTTATCTTCGGTTCGGGAATGGGAAATATGCTGTGCCCGTTAGGAAGGCAGTATTTCTCGTTGAACACACCCGCTATCTGCCGGGTTATCTCCACGTGCGGAACCTGATCCTCGCCGACGGGAACGAGGTCACCCTTGTACAGAAGAATGTCGGCCGCCTGCAACACAGGGTAACCGAGATGACCGTATGTAATCGTCTGGAGGTTCATCGTTTTTATCTGCTCTTTAAGAGTGGGGTTTTTTTCAAGCCTTGCCTTTGTTATGAGCATAGAAAAAATCAGGAACAATTCAGTGTGCTCTTTAATCTTCGATTGCCTGAAAATCGGCGACTTCTCAGGGTCAATTCCCGAGGCAATCCAGTCGATAGCCATTTCAATTGAATCTTCAAATACCATCGTCGTATCGAGATTTGTCGTGAGCGTATGGTAATCGGCAATAAGGTGATAGTTTTTATAATCCTTTTGGAGCGCGACCCAGTTCTCAAGCGCGCCCACATAATGTCCGATGTGAAGTTTACCCGTGGGTCTCATACCCGATAATATTACCTTCTCGTTATTACTTTTCATTTTGTGCTGTCAACCTCGATTTTAAAAATTTGTTCGCCTTCTTTTGTCATTCCGTATTTTTCTCTCGCGATTTTTTCAATTTTTTCGGAAGAGTTGTTGAGTTCGTCAACTTCTTTTTTCAGTTCTTCCTGTTTCTTTTTCTCGTCATCAAGTTGCTTTTCCAGTTTCTTCTTCTCCGACTGAAATTTCAGTCTTGTAAGAAGCCCTTTATCGGCGAAAACGGAAAAGACCAGTACCGACACCGCGATAACAGCAAGTATAAACAGCAGTTTGTTATACTTAATAAAACGCAGTGTCTTTACAAGAACACTTTCACCTGTGCCGCGGTTATTCATATTTCCTCAGCGACGTTTTGATAACCGTATCAATCAATGCGTTAAACTCCATGCCTTCGGATTTCACCGCCATAGGAACGAGCGATAATTCCGTCATTCCCGGCAGCGTATTGATCTCAAGGCAGAACAATTCATCATCCTCCGTAAGAAGGAAATCGACTCTCGCGTAAACTTCGCAGCCCGAAGCCTTAAACGCGTTCATCGCTATTTCTTTGGCTTTATCCGACACCGCCGATTTTATTTCAGCGGGACAAACATATTCGGTCTTACCCTTTGTATATTTATGCTCGTAATCGTAAAATCCCTCTTTAGGTATGATTTCGATTACGGGGTACGCCCTGCCGTCAACAATCGAGACAGTAATTTCTCTGCCCTTTACATATTTTTCCACGAGCACCTTGTCCGAATACAGGAATGCCGTATTTATACCTTTCTCGAGTTCCTTTTCGTCGCGGGCAATAGTCAGACCAACCGTACTGCCCTCGTCATTCGGTTTAACTACGAGCGGTTTTCCGAAAATTTTCGGAAATTCCTTGATATTATATTCATCCTGTCTGTTTAATGCAACCCATTCAGGCGTTAAAATTCCATTCGCCTGAAATACCGTTTTTGTAATGTCTTTATCCATCGCGAATGCGGAAGCCCTGATTCCCGAGCCCGTGTATTTAATCCCCCTTAGTTCGAGAAGAGTTTGAATCATACCGTCTTCACCGTACTTGCCGTGAAGTCCCAGAAATGCGATGTCAATGTTATCAAACAGCGGCGAATTAACGCAGTCGAGCATTTTTCTCGAGTTTTCACCCTGAATGCTTTTTAACTTATCAAGAGAGGGGTACTCATTGGAAACCATATCGCGGAAAATCACATCTTCATCGACTTTCTCACTTCCGAAAACGGGATCAATCACAGTCACGTTATGTCCCAGATTTCTCAAAGCCTTAAGTATTCCGCGCCCGGAAGAAAGCGCGACTTCCCTTTCAGACGATAATCCACCTGTTATTAATGCAATGTTCATGTATTTTCAATAAAACAATAAATATAATCATTATATTATAGTATAAAAACATTGATTTTTTTCTTACAAACCGTGAAATACGAGGAAATAGCGCCGCAAATTCGAACCTACTGTTTCGGCAGGTAAAGGACTTCATTTCCTGCAAATTCCCGTGTAAAACGGATAATCAGGATTACTTCAAATTGACTTTATAAACTCGAATTTTGAACATATTTTTTATGTTAGGAATATGTCCGATAATATAAACAAAGTTGCTGAAAACTGATCTTCACATACATACAAACTTTTCCGACGGAAAACTGACACCGAAAGAGGTACTTGAAATCGCGAAAACCAAAGGTCTGGGTATCGTAAGCGTGACGGACCACGATAATTTCGAGGGCTCGGTAAGGATGCTTGAATTCAACGGCAAACAGGAAATCAAAATAATACCGGGCATAGAGATTAGCGCCGATTTTCACGGCAAGGAAATACACATACTCGGATATTTCCTGAATTTCAACAACAAAGCGTTAATCGAACATCTGGATTTCATAGACAATCTACGGGTAGTACGTTTTGAAAAAATAATCCGTAAACTTCTTGACCTCGGTGTAAAAATAAAACCGGATAATCTCCTGAAAAAATATTCGGTGAGCAATTCAATCGGACGTCCGCATATCGCTAATGAACTCGTCGAGCAGGGTCTCGTAAAAGATTACGGCGACGCGTTCCAGAGATATCTTGGCGACAACAAGCCCGCTCACGTGAGAAAAGAAAACCTTGATTTCAACGTAATAATAGAATTGATACATAAATCGGAAGGGCTGGCATTCCTCGCGCATCCCGGGAGTTATTTCAGGGAGAGCACCTTAAAAAATATATTGGAATCAGGAATAGACGGGATAGAAACGGTTCACCCGTCGCATACCTTAAATCACGTGAATAAATTCACTAAATTTGCGAAAGAGAATAATCTGCTCACGTGCGGAGGCTCGGACTTTCACGGATTTTATGACATCGATTATTCCAATCTGGGAAAATTCTGCGTTGACGAAGACGCGGTTTTAAGAATGAAAGAAAAATTAAAACAAATATGATAAAGACAGTAAAAGGCGGATTGAGCGGTGAAGGATTTAAGATAGCGATTATCGCAAGCCGCTTTAACGAAGAAATTACATCTAACCTGATTAAGGGCGCTGTTCTTTCTCTGAAACAGAACGGCGTGAGCGAGAAGGACATCACGCTGTATTACATACCCGGGGCGTACGAAATCCCTTCCGTGCTTGAACGCGTATGCAAGAAAAACAGCGATTACAAGTACGACGGAATTCTCACGATAGGATGCGTCATAAAAGGCGAGACCGCGCATTTTGAATACATATCATCGTCGGTATCGCAAAACATAAATCTCATCGCATCAAAGTACTCCGTGCCGGTAGGTTTCTGCGTGCTAACAACTTACACCGACGAGCAGGCGGAAAAGAGAAGTCAAATCAAAGACTGCTGCAGCGAAAACAACAAGGGGTATGAAGCGGGCGAATCATTGATAGAGACAATAAACTTAATGAAGCAAATTTAATGCTGCACCGGAAACATTATACGCTGAGCGAAGCAAGGGAGATGCTGATTATAATTCTTCCCGGATTGAAGCGCATCGTCGAACTAAAGAAACAACTTGATGAGCGTGGATACGACATCTACCGTCACGCGTATTTTGGCGGCATAGGACCTAACGGCACGGGGAAATTTCCTCCCGAGATGGAAGAACTCGTCGCTGTTGTAAAGGATTTCGCCGTGAAGGGAATACTGATAAAAGACATAAACATAGGACTAATCGATTTTCCGCATTTACGGGACAACGGCGAAGAGGTTTATCTTTGCTACCTGCTCGGAGAAACATCCATTCAATACTGGCATACAATAGACGGCGGTTTCACGGGCCGTTTATCAACCGATAATCTTTAAAATGATGAACCCGTTTAATTACATACTCGTAAAGACAATTCCCCTGCTGCCGAAAAAACTCGTCAGGGTTTTCGCGAACAAATACATAGCAGGCGACAGCATATCCGACGCGGTGAAGACCGTAAGGGAACTTAACGGCGGCAAAATAATGGCGACCATCGACGTCCTCGGAGAGAGCATAAAGGACAGAAATGAAGCCGCGAAATCGAGGGACGAATCTCTTGAAGTTCTCGATACTATCGTAAAGGAAAAACTCGACGGAAATTTATCCGTGAAACTTACGATGCTCGGACTCGCAATGGACTACGACCTATGCAGGGGGCTGTTCTCCGAGATACTGGACTCCGCGAAGGAAAAGAATATATTCGTAAGAATAGATATGGAAGATTCATCGGTCACCGATATAACCATTAAGATGTACGAAGAAATGAGAAAAAGATACGACAACGTCGGGCTCGTGCTTCAGGCATACCTTCGCAGAACGGAAAACGACATACTGAAACTGACGACGGAGAAATCGAACTTCAGGCTCTGCAAAGGGATTTACATAGAGCCGGAATCCATTGCCTACAAGGGCAGACAGGAAATACGGGACAACTACCTCAGACTTCTGAGAATAATGTTCGAAAAGAACGCTTACGCGGGAATCGCGACACACGACGACTATCTTACGGATGGCGCTAAGGAAATAATCAGGGATTTCAAACTTACGAATGATAAGTTCGAATTTCAGATGCTGCTCGGAGTACGCGAAAAACT
>CALGII010000114.1 GCA_937915485.1 uncultured Ignavibacteriota bacterium
TTGTCGTGACCCATTTCGTAAAATATTAGGAGGTTGAATATGAGCGCCATCGTTATCCAGACCGCGCTCCAGATTAATGCTTCCTTGATTTTTATCTCGTGCTGCTTTTTATTGAATACACCGAGGTCAAGTGCAAGCATTAGCACGAGAAACGCCAGAAAACCAAACCAATGCCAGAAACCTATTTCCAATTATATGTCTCCTTTTACGGGTCTCAGTACAATATCCTCGACCATTACTTTTTTCGGCTGCTCGAATACTTGAAGCGCAATTTCCGCGATGTCCTCCGGACTCAGCATCCTGTTTTTGTATCTCTGCCTCGTCCTCGAATCCCACATCGCCGTCTCTGTCGCTCCGGGAAGTATGTTTGTGATTTTTATGTTGTGCTTTCTTACTTCGTTCCTAACGTTGTTCGATAAAGCAAGTAATCCTGCTTTCGAACACGCGTACACTGAACTGTTTTCATAAACGGTGTTTGCGGCTACCGACAGTATGTTTATTATATGACCCCTCTTCATCTTTATCATTCGCTTGAGAACGGATTTCATGCAAAGGAAAGAACCCCTTAGATTTATGTCCATCACGTAGTCGTAATCGTAAACCTTCGTCTCCAGTATGCTCTTGAATATCGTCACGCCCGCGTTGTTCACAAGACAGTCTATCCTGCCGTACTTCTCAAGTATACGCTTCGTTGTCGAAGCCACAGAACGCTCTGACGCTACGTTGCAGACGAATGCCGATGCCTCCCGCCCCGCGAACTTTATCTCCCCCGCAAGATTCACCAGCCTCGACTTCCTTCTGCCTGTTACTACAACAATATATCCTGCTCTCGAAAATGCCGATGCAATTTCTTTACCGATACCGGTCGATGCGCCGGTTATCCAAACGACCTTGGTGTTCATATATTATTTTTTAGTAAGAATTTTCTTACATTACCATTCCGCCGTCAACCATTATTACCTGACCGGTTATGTAATCGGCTTTCGGTGACGCGAGGAATGTTACCACTCCCGCTACTTCCGACGGCTTCGTGGAACGCTTCAGTGGTATCACGCTTAGGAATGCCGCTTTCTGCTCCTCTGTCAACTGATGCGTCATCTCTGTTTCAACAAATCCGGGTGCCACAGCGTTCACTGTTACGTTCCTGCCTCCCAGTTCCTTTGCCGCCGATTTTGTGAGCCCTATCATTCCCGCCTTGGACGCCGAGTAATTGACCTGTCCCGCGTTACCCATTACGCCGACTACGGAACTGATGTTGATTATCTTTCCGCTCCGCTGTTTCGCCATGTACTTCGTTACCGCCTTCGTCGCGTTGAACGCGCCCTTCAGGTTTACGTCAAGCACGAGGTCCCAGTCTTCCTCTGTCATCCTCAGCAATAATTTGTCTCGCGTTATTCCCGCGTTGTTTACAAGTATGTCTATCGACCCGAATTCCTTCGCCGTCTCGTCTATCGCTCTCTGAACTCCTTCCGTATCCGTTACGTCCACTGCTTTCTTAAAAACTTTCTGCCCCTCCTTCGCGCGCTCGGACGCGAACTCGTCGAAGTCCGAAGGGAAAACTTTATCGTACGCTATTACTGTCGCGCCTTCATTCAGGAAATCGATGACTATCGAACGCCCGATTCCCCTGCCTCCGCCCGTGACTATCGCTGTTTTATTTTCAAGTGTCTTCATTGTTATGGTTTATTTTTAAAATATTTTCTGTCTTCTTTTCTTAATTGCGACGCTTCTACTATGAATGTCTGACCGTTTATAAGGTCAGAATCGGGCGACGCTAAAAATGCCGCGAAGTCCGCGACCTTGTCAGGACTCGCGGGCTTCGTTCCCGTCATCTTATACATCTTCTCCCGTACGTCCGCGCTGAGTACGGATATCATGTCCGTTTCAACGAGACCTGGCGCTAACGTATTTACCTGTATGTTGTAAGGTCCGAGTTCTTTCGCAAGCGCCTTCGTGATTCCTATCTGACCCGCCTTCGATGCCGCGTAATTTGCCTGACCGGCGTTGCCCGTCGTGCCTACTACTGAACTGATGTTGATTATCTTTCCCGAATGCCTATTTACCATGCTCTTTGCCGCGTACTTGCAAAACAAGAACGTACCTTTTAAATTTGTGTCCATAACCGAATCCCAGTCCCTCTCCGTCATCCTCATTAATAATCCGTCCTT
Organism: uncultured Ignavibacteriota bacterium; assembly: GCA_937915485.1. Lineage (GTDB taxonomy): Bacteria > Bacteroidota > Ignavibacteria > Tepidaquicellales > Tepidaquicellaceae > CAIKZJ01. The sequence goes on from CALGII010000114.1 coordinate 2,169, forward strand.
CGTTATGCCCGCGTTGTTAACTAACACGTCAACGCCGCCGAATTTGCTGATTACGTTTTCGACTACCTGCTTCACTCGCTTCGCGTCCGCCGAATCGCACTTGAAATAGTGTATTCCACGAGGCTTGAAGTGCCTGAAGTCTATCCTGCTCTTATATGTTATTACAACCTTCGCTCCGAGTTGCGCGAATTTATCCGCAAGCGCTCTGCCGATTCCCCGCGAACCGCCGGTTATTAAAACAACTTTGCCTGTCAGGTCGTACATCAGAATTTCGTAGTGTTTTTGTAATGCTTCTGGTAATAATCGTTCACGTAATTGTATCCGTCCTCGCCAAGCACGAACCGTAGTTCCTCAGTCATCGCCTCGAATACCGTTTGAGTGAAATTCTGCTTCTTGTCTATACCGCAGTAATCCAGTTTCTGAGCGTGGTCGTCATCGTATGTGAGCACGTTGTCAAGTATTGTAAGCGGATACATTATGCAGTACTTCGGCTTTATCGCCCACTTGTGCATGTTGTTCTTTACCGCCGCGACCTGAATCGAACAGTAACCGTGCTTGTCCTTGAAAACGCATTGCGAATGGTTCCTCGGCGTCTTGTAAACCTCAGTGCCTATCGCGAAGCCTGACGGAAAATCAGGGTCAACCTCGAGTTCCTTTTCGAACCACTTCGTGGTATCCTTTATCTGATGCTCGTCCATCGCTTCGATTATTTCTTTCTCGAATTTCATTATGATATTCCTGAAATCCCTGTCCATGTAAACGCCCCAGTCGCAGCACTGCCCGTGGCATATCTTCATGTTGCACGCTGGAACAAATCCCTGCGTGAATATTATTGGATCGATTTTTATTCCGTTGTACTCTATCGGATATTCTTTCAAGTCTGCTCCCTTATATGTTTTTAACATCTTCGAACGTCGAAACGTTGTACGTCTCTACCGAAGAATCAATTTTCTTTATTAAACCGGCAAGGACTTTACCCGAACCGATTTCGTAAAACTTTGTTACGCCGTCTGATATCATGTTCCTGATTAGCATTTCCCACTTAACGGGAAATACAAGTTGTCTCGACAGCGCGTCCCTGATTTCATCCTTCGACGTAATTGGCTTCGCGTCAACATTCGTGTAAACGGGAATCGGTGCGTCCGATAGTTCCGTGCTCTGTAACGCGTTCCTTAATTCCGTGTCGGATGTCTTCATTAGTTCCGAATGAAATGCGCCGCTGACTTCCAGTTTCTTCGCAAGCCTGCATTTGAACGGCTCGCCCTTCGCGACCTCTACCGCTTTGTCTATCGCCGCTATGTCGCCGGAAACGACTATCTGTCCGGGACAGTTGTAATTCGCTGCCTGCACTATGCCCGCGCTTGAAGCGAGTTTGCAGATTTCAAGTACCTGCTCTTCGCTTAATCCGATTAACGCCGCCATCGTTCCCGGCTGTATAACACCCGACTGCTTCATCAGTTCACCCCTTGTCTTTACAAGTTTCAATCCAGTCTCGAAATCAAATGAACCCGCGTACGCGTTGGCTGTGTATTCACCTAACGAATGCCCCGCCGTGCAGTCAGCTGCTGTCTTACCTTCTAATAGCGATGCGAGTATGTATGAATGGACAAACAATGCTGGCTGCGTGTAGTTCGTCTGCTTTAGTTCTTCCTGAGGACCGTCAAACGAAAGTTTTGATAAAGACATCCCCATTATCTCATCCGCCTTGTCGTATAATCTCTTAGCCTTCTCCGAATTTTCATAAAGGTCTTTTCCCATGCCCGCTGCCTGAGAACCCTGCCCGGGAAAAACAAACGCTGTTTTACTCATAAATATTTTTACCTTTCCTGATTTTCAAAATTATAATTATTAATCGTCGGAGTCTTCAAGCCTAGGAAGCGCTCCGTATGTCTCTATTAGATAATTGTCGTAATAATCCGCTTTCTTTACAAGTGCCTTGAATTCTTCCAGCCCTGTCTCGAACGTCAGGTAATGGTCGTAGATTATCATCGATAGCACTATGTTCTGATTATTTACGCTGAACGCTACGCTCTCAAGGTCGTAGTTCTCTTTCAGCAGATATTCGTACAGCGAGCCGATGTTCTGCTTCGGAAGCATGCAGATGTATGCGTCGCCGATTATAAACCCGCTTTCCGAATACGTGAAAAATATCTTCGCGCTTCCTTCTTCCACTTCCCATCTGTTCGGACCTCTCCTGCAGATGACGGGATCCTTGCCTAATGACTCCAGTATCTTTTCAACCGTCAGCGCTGCGCCGACCGGCTTGTATTCCTCTTCCTTTTTTAGTTTCGGTATCGAAAGACCGGAACCGCATTCGGGACAATACTCGCCGTCTATGCTCTCTTCCGTTATTATGTTCGAACACGATTTGCACCTGATTGCCGTCTTTCCGTTGTAAGGCGTGTAATCGTTCAGCGCCTCTATCAGGTATTCGGAAGGTAATGCGAATCCGAGATTGTCGCCTCCCGATATTATAAATGTGTTTACTCCTACAATTTCACCGTTCTTGTCAACCAGCGGACCTCCGCTGTTGCCGGGATTTATCGCCGCGTCTATTTGTATGTAGTTCAGTCCGTTCTGAAGCCTCTTTGCTTTCGATACTATACCCTCCGTCGCCGTGTACTTCAGTCCGTAAGGATGCCCGATTGCGATTACCCTGTCTCCGTCGTGAACGGGAGCCTTGCCGATTTTCCTGTCAGGCAGCTCAATGCCTTCTGGTACCCTGATGAATGCCAGATCATACTTCGGGTCGTAAAACATCACCGGCGACGTTCCCTTAGGTACGTGCTTCCCGCTTATTACCGCTTCAGAACTTTCTTTTACTACGTGGTCGTTCGTGACGAAAAGATTGTAGTCCTTTACGTAAAAACCCGTTCCCGTTCCGAATGCAGTCGCTATCTGTATTATTACTTGCTGATAACTGTCAATGATTTCCTGTGTATGCATGTTTAATTTTTGTAACTTAGTTTTATGATGCCGTCATAAAATGACTTTATGAATTCTATCTTGCTCCCGAACTTCAATTGCGATACGTCAAAACTCAATAGCGGATATTCTTCCTTGTCCAATGCGATGTATGCGTTGATGTCAGATACTATCAATTCGCTGTTCAGTGCTCCGTTGATAACGTACTTTTTCGCGTAACCGATTTCATCAAGATAATCCTGATTAAGCATTTCGATTACCATTCCGAACAGCCTTCTTAGCGACTTGTTTAGCCCGTAACTGAAATGGCAGTATCCCGCTATGTACTCCAGAATCGCGAGAGCGAAATCCTCGTGCTTGTTGTCTATGTACCATTTTACGTTTCCCGTGTTCTTATTGATTACGTCGTATGCCGACTCGCTCACGGACGGCGGCGCCAGCCCGAAGGTTGATTTTATTCCGTAAAAGTTCTTCTTTACGGACTCGTCCGAACGCGCCAGCATCTTGTTCAACTGCTCCTCCATTGACTCTATGTGCTGAAGCAGATTCATGTTCTCCTGATTGAAGTAATTCCAACTGATTTTCTCTATGTCGTTCATTATGCTCCCGTGCGGCTGAAGCAGGTAATCTATGCGGTATATCAAGTCGAGGTACAGGTAGGTTATTCCGCCGGAAAACTGCTCCTTGTTCACGAGTTTAACCCTGTCAAGCGCTTCCTTTATCCATCTCCTGTAATAGTTCATCCGTATGTTGATATCCCCGTCAGTGAACTGCTCGATTTTCATGTCGGCTGGTTTCAGTATCGTGAAATCATCAAGCAGCGTGTCATCCTGCTTGTCCGCTTTCAGGCATACTTCCTTCAACGCGTAATATAGTTTCGTTGGAGAACAGTCCAGTACGCTGGAATCAAACTTTAGTACAATCCTGTTGTCCTTTACCGCGAACCTGGAATAATAAAGCGTGTAGTTCAGTTCCATCAGCCTCCGCATAACCGCTACTCCGAGTTTATCGTAATCGGCGACTATCGCTATGGCCGAAATCTTTTTCCCGTCAGAGAAACCCCTTATTTCCTTTGAGCCCTGAAGCACCTGAAATTTTATCACCCCGTTGTCGACGGTTGCAAAAACATTATTCTCTTCCTCGTCCCGCAGATATTCAAAGAACTTTGAATAGGAAGCGATGTAATTCTTTTCTTTGTATAATTCCTCGCATTCATTCCATAAATCGATTTTTATCTTTGGCTTGAACGCGTCTGAGTACCTTCCGAAAAACTTTATCATGTTTACTTTATTTTACGATTAGCATTTTTTTTGACTCTTTGAAAATATTGCCTGTTTTAAGATCCCGCGTTTCCATAGTGTAAAAATATACACCGCTCGGCAAATCCGCTGCCTCGAACGGCGAATAGTACACCCCTTCATTCATGTTCTCATTTATAAGAACGGCTATGTTCTTTCCGAGACTGTTGTAAACTTTTAGCGTAACGAAAGATGCGCTGTTTATCGCGAACTTAATCTTCGTCAGAGGATTGAACGGATTCGGAAAATTCTGGTATAATTCAGGACGCGCAGGAATCTCTTCCTCCGAATAATTTACGTTCGTCACTTGCCAGTTGTTGAACAACGTCTGCAGCGAATCTATGGGGTCCTTTGTCGTCGGTGTGTTCGGAACTACAAGGTTGCAGTAGTAAGTTCCAAGCGTGTCCCCGGGTTTTGCAACTCTGAGAAATGCCGAAATCGCAGACTTCCCGTATGAATTGCACCTCGTATCCGCGCCTACCATCTTTGCCCCCTGAAGCGCCGCCATTAGTTTGTCTGCGAGTGTGCCCTGCTGCCTGTTGAATCTCGCTTCCATCGAATCAAGCACTTTCTGCCCGAGCAGAATGTTCCCCTGTATCGTGTACGTGGGCCCGATAATGTGATTCTTGTAATTCGTGCAGTTGACACCCGTGTATGCGGCTGTTCTTCCGCCTCCTATAAGATCAACCATACCGTACTGACGCACAGTCGGATTATTGCCGTAATCGTGAGCTACCAGTGAATCCCGTATCTGAAGCGGCGAATAATGCTGCTGCATCAGATATGACGCGTAATTGTAATTGCCCTGAAGCCAGGAGGCCTGTATGTGAACCACGCCCCAGCCGGGCTGCACGTAACTGAGTATGAGACAGTTCGCGATGCACGAAGCGCCCGCGCTGCCTACCTCCCCCGTGACGGGGTCTATAGCGCAAATTGAGAATGTTGATTTTGCCGTCTCTGAACGAAACAACGTGAAAAACAGAATCAATAAAACCAGTATTGCTTTCCGCATAAAAGAGTAAATATTTTTTTAATTTAACTCTTTTTATGTTTTAATAATATACTTTTTCTAAGAACAACCCTGATGGAGGCGCCGTGAAGAATGCAGGCTCTTTTGAATATGTTTTTAAAAAGTTTTCGATATCTCTGGATGAAACATTGCCTCTCCCCGCCTCCGCCAGCACACCCGTAATTCGCCGAACCATCTTCCATAAAAAATGCGATGCCTTTATTCTGATTAATATTTTCTCCCCTGAATCTTTCACGCTTATTTCATTCACGTCAACAATAGTCGACTTATCCTCAGGAAGTTTTTCCGCGAATGATATGAAATCGTGCATTCCTTTCATTTCGGATGCTGCCCTGTTCATCGCTTCAACGTCAAGCCTGTCCTTTATCCACCAGACGAGATTTTTTTCGAATGCCGTCCTCCTCTTCGATATTACGTATAGGTACTGACGCGCTATGGCAGAATGCCTCGCGTGAAAATTGGGCTTCGCCTTTTCTATTTCAAGAATATTTATATCCGAAGGAAGCACATCGTTTAATTTAATTTTTAGTATCTCAGGCGCAAGCATCGTGCTGCATTCGAGATGCGCCACCTGTTCAATTGCGTGTACTCCTCTGTCAGTCCTGCCTGAACCCTGAAGTTCCGTGAATTTTCCGGCGCCTTTTGATTTTTGCAAAACCTCGGTTACGCATTTTATCAGCGTGCCTTGGATTGTCTTTGCGTCTTTCTGTTGCTGCCAGCCTGCATAGTTTGTACCTCTGTATTCAAGAAATATCTTAAATCTCATATCGGTTTTGTTTTTATGAATGCAGTTAATATATATTATTTCGTTGCCAGGATAAATATAAAAACAAAAAAGAAGGCGCGGTTAGACCGCGCCCCCTTTTTTTGTTATGAGGATTGCTTATATTTTTTTCAGTTCGTCGTGTGTAAGTTTGTATATGTTATCAAGCCTGTCTATCAAACTTTCAAGTTCTTCTCTCGTGTTGTTGCCGTTTAGGGATTCAACCATTATGCAGACTTCTGCAAGCCTGTTGGCTCCTAGATTGTGACTGATACGCCTCAAATTGGACGAAGCCTTTTTGATTGCAGGCAGATTATTGCTCTTGAACGATTTCTTTATCTCTGAAATTAGTTCGGGAGCGAGTTCCATGTATAGGCTTATTACTTCCTTGAAATTGCTGCTTTCATTCAGTTGCTTCAATCCGAAAATTATTTCGGAATCAAGCATTAAACTTGATTTAATGTTTCTCGATTCCGTTTTCCTTGCTTTTAAATTCTCCGACCACTTCTTTATTATATTCTGAACATCGTCTATTATTACCGGCTTGCTAAGATAATCGTCCATTCCCGCGTTAATGCATTTTTCTTTGTCTCCCTGCAAAACATTCGCCGTCATCGCGATTATGAATGGACGCTCCTCGGAATTCCAGTTCTGTACAATATATTTCGTTGCCTCGATTCCATCCATTTCCGGCATCTGAACATCCATGAAAACAAGATCGTATCTTACACGCTTAAGTTCATCGATGGCTTCAATCCCGTTGCTGACGACATCCGACTGATATCCTAATTGTGAAAGGATTTTTACTATTAATTTCTGGTTTATTATGTTATCCTCTGCTACGAGAACTTTTAAAGGAATTTCTTCGGATAATCTTTTCTTATTTGGTTTAGTCTCCTGATTGGTTTGATATACTTCTTTTTCTTTCTTCTTTTCCGTTGCGTCAATCGTTGGCCCGAGAATTGACATCAGCATTTTATATAATTGCGCCTGTTTTATCGGCTTTGATACTATTGCATTCAAATACTCGTTGATTTCCTTCTTGTCTATGTCCTGTGAACCGCCCGAACTTAAAATTACGACCGGAAGCGATTTTTTATCCCTGTATTTCCTAATTTCTTTCGTGAGTTCAAGACCGTCCATGTCAGGCATAAGCATGTCAAGTATCGCTATATCGAACGGGTCGTTGTTTATTATCCATTTAACCGCGTCCTTTGGATTTCTCGTCGTGCGCGGCATCATACCCCAGTTCTTGCACTGTAGAGTTAGAATATGAAGGTTGGTCTCGTTGTCATCGACAATCAAAACACGCTTGTTCTTCAATGCGGGAGTTGATGATTTTAAAAACACCTTCGGAGGTACTACCTTCGATACCTTGGTCTTTATCGTGAAATAAAATGTCGACCCCTGCTTTTCCTTGCTCTTCACCCATATTTTTCCGCCCATTAATTCAACGAGTCTTTTACATATCGCAAGCCCGAGTCCCGTGCCTCCGTATTTTCTCGTCGTAGAAGAGTCAACCTGCGTGAAACTGTGGAAAATGTGATTCAACTTCTCATCGGGAATTCCTATTCCCGAATCTTTTACCATGAACTGTAGTTCGACTATATCATCATCCTGGCTGATTTTCTTAACGTTCACAAGAACTTCCCCGTAATCCGTGAACTTTATTGCGTTGTTAATTAGATTGACGAGTATCTGCCTGAGTCTCGTAACATCGCCTATAATGAAATCCGGAACGTCCTGTTCAATAAGATGTAGAAGGTCAAGACGTTTCTTCACCGCTTCTGACGCGAGAAGTTCAAATGCCTCTTCTATGCACTCCTTCACTTCGAATGGGACCTCTTCAAGATCCATCTTTCCCGATTCTATCTTAGAGAAATCAAGAATGTCGTTTATTAATGTAAGCAGCGTGTCTCCGCTGACTCTTATCGTTTCAACATATTCCCTCTGCTCGGGCGTAAGGTTCGTTTCGAGCAGCAATCCTGTCATTCCAAGAACTCCGTTCATCGGAGTACGTATTTCATGGCTCATAATCGCGAGAAATTCGGACTTAACTCTTGCTGCTTCCTCCGCGGTCTCTTTTAACTTAATTAATTCATCTTCCGCTTTCTTTCTTTCGGTTATATCAGAAATAATTCCGTATAAGCCGACAATTCTTCCGCTCTCGTCATACAATAGCCTCGAGAACACATCAGCCCAGATAGGAGTATTATCTTTTGCTCGAAGCCGTACCTGATATCGGCAATAATCATTTACCTTTCTCGAAAGTTTACTGTAACATTCCTCGTACAGATAAAAATCACTCGGATAAATAAAACTGCCGAAAGGTCTGTCCAGCGACTGATCTAACGTGTAATTTGTAATATCGCACCAGGCCTTGTTTATGTATATCAACTTCCCCTTTGCATCTGTCTGGAATATTATATCCTTTATGTTATTCGTAAATGTATCGAAATTCCCTCGGCTGATTAAATAACTGTCCTGTGGATTCTGTATTTCCTTTACGAGCGCTGATATCGAGTCAAGCATCTGCTCCATGCTCAACCCCTCTATGTTATCTACTTTTTTTCCGAGATACTGAAGAAGTATTAGAAGTATTTCCTTTAGCGTCAGATAAATAAACTTTTGTCTCTTTGATTCTGCAAGCAGAAGTTCATTCGATTTCTTTAGGTCCTCGGCAATTAATCTCAGGCTGTTAATCTTACTCTTACTGTCCTCTTCAAGATTCGTGTAATGCGTATCGACGAGTTCTAACAGATTGTACAATTTGTCCGGGATGGACGTCGCATATTCCGGAATTTTGATAAAATTGGATATTTCAGATAACCATATCAAAAAATCTATGAATTCCTTTTCCGATTTAAGGTTGAATACCGATTTTATCTGATCAATTAATGTCCTATTTTTCATCACGTATAGTGAATTTACTATAAAAAAATTTTATATACTATATGGCGTATATTCCAAATATTGCAAAATAGAGTATTAACAACGATTTATTTTGAATACCAAGAGCGAAATTATAGTATTCATCTAAATAATTGCAATTTCTGTACCATTTATTCTATGGAATTCATTGCTTCGATTGTAAGCCCGTAAATTTGTTGTATTTTTTGAATCAATTCGTCGTTCCCCTCTGAAATTCCATTTTTCGAATTTAGTTCAATGGTCTTACATATTGATGCAAGTTCTTTTGCGCCAATATTCAGGCTGGCGCCTTTTAATGCGTGGGCAGTTTTGGATAGAGAGTCAAGGTCATTGGATTTTGCGGTTTCTACAATTTTATTGTACAGTTCCGGATATTGCTCGATATAAAGATTTAATATTTCCTTAAAGAAATCATTTTCATCATCATTCATCTCCTTTAAACCCTGAATGATTGAAAAATCCAGTAGATCTTCTTTTTTATAGTCCATATTATTATTATAAAGTTCCTCTTAATGCCTGTTCTCTTTCTATTGATTCAAACAGAGCCTTGAAATTACCCTTCCCAAAACTCCGAGCGCCTTTACGCTGTATTATTTCGAAAAATAGCGTCGGCCTGTCTTCAACAGGTTTCGTAAAAATCTGAAGCAGGTATCCATCCTCATCCCTGTCAACAAGGATACCTGTTTCCTCAAGCGATTTAATATCTTCGTCTATAGTTCCGATACGATTAGTAAGTTCGTCATAATATGCCTTTGGTACCGTAAGGAATTCGACTCCTCTTTTTTTCAAATCGGAAACAGTCGTCAAAATATCAGTAGTTGTCATTGCGATGTGCTGAATGCCCGGAGATTTATAGAAATCAAGATATTCTTCTATCTGTGATTTTTTCTTACCGGGTGCGGGCTCATTGATAGGGATTTTAATCTTGCCCGTGCTGTTCTGCATAACTTTGCTCATCAAAGCCGTATACTCTGTTGAAATATCCTTATCGTCAAAAGAAAGAAGTTGGTTGAATCCCATCGTTTTTGCGTAAAAATCTACCCAGTGAAGCATCTTGCCGAGTTCGACGTTTCCCACCATGTGGTCCACCGAACGAAGTCCTGTATCAGTTATTCCTTCAGGTGCACTTGATTTCGCTTCGATGAAACCAGGGAAAAAGAGTCCGGAATAGTTCCTTCGTTCGATGAAGGAATGAATTGTATCTCCGAATGTTCTGATTGCGGATTTCACAATATATCCGTTTTCATCCTCAAATGTTTGCGGTTCAATGAACGGTATCGCTCCCCTTTTCACGGTTTCCTCGAAAGATTTCGCTGCGTCCTCCACTTCGAATGCTACGTCGAATACTCCGTCGCCGTGTTTTTTCACGTGCTCGGAGATTGGCGAACTATCATCGTATGATGAACTTAGAACAAATCTAATCTTACCCTGTTCGAGCAAGTATGAGGCCTTTTGATTGTTTTTTGTTTCCAGCCCTGAATAGCCCGTAAGTTTAAAGCCAAATCCGTATTGGTAGTATAATGAGGACTGTTTGGCGTTGCCGCAATAGAACTCAATATAATCAATTCTTTTTAAAGGGAGAAAATCTTTCATACTCATTTCTTTTGTTTTATTCATAAAACAAAATAAATCAGGAATAATTCCAATCAGTACTTATATTCACGCGGGTCAATACCCAGTTTTGCAATTTTCTGTCTAAGACTTACAGGATGGAAATTTATAGCCTTAGCAGTTGCGGCAACATTTCCCTTGTATAACTTGAGATACTTTATAATAAAATCAATTTCGAAATCTTTAATGACAGCCTCTTTATTCTCGTTGTAATCCGCGGAAAATTTTCTTTCGCTTGTCTTTCCGAGTATGTTTACGGGAAGAAGGTCAGGCGAAATCTTATTGTCTTCGCAAAGAATTGTCGTCCTTTCTGCAACATTCTTCAATTCTCTAATATTGCCAGGCCACGGATAGTTCAGGAGAATATCCTTCACACCTTTATCAATATGCGGGACGGGCTTCTTGTTAGTTTTGCTGAATTCTCGGATAAACTTGTCAAAATAATATTCGATATCTTCTTTTCTGTCCTTCAGGCTCGGAAGTTTAAATTCAAATACATTTAGCCTGTAATAAAGGTCTTCTCTGAATTTACCATCAGAAATTAATTTTGTCAGGTCCTGATTCGTCGCGGCAATTATTCTCACATTCGTAGTCTGTATCCTTGTGTCGCCTACTTTTGAAAACTCTTTCTCCTGAAGTACTCGCAGCAGTTTTACCTGTATGACAGTATCTATTTCACCTATTTCATCAAGAAATATCGTACCATTGTCAGCAATTTCGAAATAACCTTTATGATCTTTTATCGCGCCTGTAAACGAGCCTTTCACGTGACCGAAAAGTTCCGATTCGAGGAGATGAGGAGGCAAAGCAGCGCAATTCAAAACAACAAACTGCTGGTCTTTTCTGTTACTTGACCTGTGTATGTATTTTGACAGAACTTCCTTACCGGTTCCGTTTGCTCCGGTAATAAGCACAGTTGAATCCGTCCTAGCGACTTTCTTCGCTTCGGATAGCATATCTTTGATTTCTTTGCTCGAAGTGTCGTAAACGAATTCTGCCTCGGCGTCATGCTCAACCCTTTCGAGTCTCTGCTTTAAAAGAATATTCTCGTGCAATAACTGGATCCGTTCTATACCTCTCTGAATTGAGAGAAGGAGTTCTTCCTTATTCACGGGTTTAGTAAGGTAATCGAACGCTCCGAGTCGTATTGCATCAACTGCTGAACGTATGGTTGCGAACGCTGTAATAAGTATGACTATGAAGTCAGGTTCTATTTTTAGAGCCTCTTCGGTCAGTTCGATTCCGTTCATGCCCGGCATGTTGAAATCGGTAAGTAAAATGTCATACTTGAATTCTTTGATCTTTTCAATAGCATTCTCGCCGCTGTTCACAGTTGTTACGCTATGCCCGGCGTCTTCGAGAACTTTTCTCAATATTGCTATCGAAGTTATTTCGTCGTCTACGACTAGTATTCTCGCCATCTAATAGGTTTTATCTAACCATTAATTTTGTGTATTATGTTTACTTTTTCAATACCATTTTCTTAACATCAAGTTTCACACCGTCAGCAATTAACTGATAGAAATATACACCCGAGGGTAATGAAGAAGCGTTCCAGTTAAGCGTGTATTCTCCTGCTTCTACATGCCTGTCAATCAGGTTTGCGACCTGCCTTCCGAGAATGTCGTGAATAACAACCTTCACTACCGCATTGTTAGGTACGGATAATTTGAACTGCGTAGAAGGATTAAACGGGTTCGGAAAATTCTGGCTTATTCTGAAATTTTCCGGTATGTTAAACGAAGTTCTTTTAATGTCGACAGAACCCCCGGCGTCAGTTATTCTCTTGACAAAATCTTGATAATACTGATTCGCTATCAGTGAATCATAAATGAACATCATATTTTCGTCATTGCCCTGATCCGCTGCGTTCGTATAATTGAATGAACCTGTTTCCACAACAGGATTGCTCGTCATTAAATCCGCATCTATAATTGTGTACTTATCGTGCATCAGCCCGTTAAACGTTTCCAAATATACTCTTGCGGGCGGATTCCAGGGTGAAGAGCCTCCTATGCCCTTCATTTCCTGATAAAGCGTGTTGGTAGCATTTGACTGGTCAAAGACTCCCCGAACCATAAGATTCGGCAGGTTATATTTTGCCTTCATCTTATTCGCAATTGTAAACTGCGTGAATGAATATATACAAAAATTAATCGACTTATTCGGCTCGTTATTCAGAAGATTGATAAACTTTGCAGTGCATCCATCCGAGGGTCCGAAATATATTTCCATACGTTTGCCGTTCACGTTGAACACGTGAGGTGTGTTATCGGACTTAGCCGCGCCGAATTTCGCCAGCGACGGATTATTGACATTATTATGCGAGCCCCACATTTCTTCAAATTCCCTCGTGTATGTATTGCATATTGACTCGTCCTGAATCAGTATTACATTCTGCGCGTCGCTAACGAACTGATCGTATGTGATATTTGCCGAACCCGCCCACAGCCATTTTGTTGAATGCGCAGATGTGTCTCTTCCATCAAAAACAAAGAATTTATTGTGCATTATATAGGAACTTGAGGGGCGAATCTGAACATGCACACCGTCATTTATTAATTGTTGCATAAGTGCCTGGATATTACCGTCCCGATAATCATACACGATTCGGATTCTAACACCTCTTAAGAATGCATTTCTAATTTTATTATATACTGTTACTAAATCATTGAATGAATATATCGCTAAATCTATTGAATACATTGCTGAATCTATTCTATCCCCGAGCCTTGTTACAAAATCCGTGCTTCCGTTCGCCTTATTGTTTGGAAGTGCAACCGTAGTATCGACCGGAAAGTTGAAATAAACTTCCATAGCGCCCGTCGAACCTACAGGCGAGGCAGTTGAGAAATACTTTACCACGGAACTCGTGCCCGTCGTATTTGTTGATGAAACGAGTGCATAATAGATCTTGCCGGGCAGGAGATTTGTAAGGTTCACCGTGTGAGAGGTTACCTGCGAAGCGTTATATACAGAGTCCGTGAATACAACCGGTTGAAATAGTGAATCAGATATGAAGTATTTCACTTTTGTATCACCGGCGGATAAAGTAGTAAAATTCAACGTTATAGTATTTCTTGTAATATTGGATTCAATTGGACTCGCAGTAATAACAGGACCACCGGTAGTGGCAATAATATCATTTAAATCTCGAGGGATAATTTGATACCCGCTTAAATATGGTGGTGTTGGATTAGAGCCCATATATTGGCTTGCCAATGCCACAACCGAGAACGGATAAGGGGGTATCGTTGTACCCGCAATATTTGTCGAAGTATAAATACGGATCTCGCATGAATCATTCCCGACAAAAATTCTATAATTTGTTCCAGATAAAGCTGTATTCCAATTAATTGCAACAACACCGTTCGTCGTTTTCACCTGTGTAATCCCATCGATTCTTATTAATCTTCCTTCATACAATTCTCCATTCGTTCTTATGTTGGAAGGTGTTACTATTACAGGATTTACCGTTTTACCAGTTGCAAGTACTGTAAACGATGATACAGGTTGTAATTCAGTAAGTCCACTATAATGAGTTACTAAACCTGTTACTTGAACACTATCACCTCTATTTACACCTGCGCCATAGGTAGCATCGTATGCAACTAACCCGGCAGTCGGGACTTGAAAATATACCAATGGTGCCCCTAATTCACGCTGGGTAGTCACTACTCCACGAACAGTTACTGATTGTCCAAGAAGAAGAGGAACGCCATTCGCATCCTGTTTTCTAACGGAATCAATAGTTATCCATTGCGCCTGAACGAACGAAGCGCAGGTCAACAGCATTATAAAAGAATAGATTAGTTTTTTCATTATTATAATATTTAATTATTTGATTTTATTTCCCATTGAATTTAAGAAAGACCCGAGAATAACACCGCTGGGGTCCTCGCTTTTTTTACGGTTAATCTCAGCTTTCACCTTAGCCATATTTTCCGCTATTCCTTTTTCCAGCATTTGTTTCTGGAAAATATAATTATACGGCGTAAAATAATCGTACGAATACTTATCAATTAGATCTTTGAACTTCGGAATATTTTTTACCCATAAAAATGATTTATCATCCCAGAATAATAGTTTCCAATCTGGACTTTTGGAGAAATACGAGATAATTGAATTCTCCATCTCTCTGGTATCCCTTACAAGGTCAGGCGCAAGATAAATTGCGTAATCAATATTATATTCGTCGAGTTTTTTCTCAAACCCCGCTCTCTTTGATAAAATCTGCTGATACTTGTTGAATATATCGTCGTTAAGGTTCCTGCTGTCAATAAAATTCTGCTTTCCTTCAAAACTCCACACAAAATATCCTCCGGTACCGAAATGGTTAAAGATTCTTCCTCCGATATCCTGTATGTTATTCTGCTTTATGAAATCAAACATCTGAGTAGGGATGAATTCCGAATTTATTCCGATACCCGTTATCCTGTAATACTTGAGTTGTTCAAGATATAATTTATTACCCGGTATAA
>CALGII010000115.1 GCA_937915485.1 uncultured Ignavibacteriota bacterium
AAAAGAAATTCGACCTCAGAATAGGGTATTCGGATTTTATTTACTTTTATTCCGATGTGTTCTGGGAAAACTCCGCGATGAAAAGGCTGCTCGAAAAAATTTCGCGGATAAAAAAATACAAACTGTTCCTTCTCTCGAATACCGATTCGCCTCACATGAGTTTCATCGATAAAAATTTCCCCTACGTCAGGATTCTGAACAAACGTGTACTGTCATACAAGGTGCACATGTACAAGCCGCAGAAGAAAATATTCAGGCATCTTCTCGAGAAACATAAATTGAATCCCGATAATACTGTTTTGATTGACGATATTAAGGATAACGTAAAAGCCGCGGCGTCTGTGGGAATGCATACGATACATTATGTGACACATAAAAAATTCATGAGCGAATTTTCGAAGATTCTGAAACTGAAATAATACACCTGAAAACAAATTTGAAAAGCAGGGATGCAGCCGCATCCCTGCTTTTTTAATTTCATTTCATCCTGTCTTTCAAACTCTGAGGCAGCGCGTCCTTGTGAATCGTGTAATTCATCATTTTCAGTTTTATGTAGTCATCGCTGTAATAATAGTAACCGCGCGGCTCTACGTTCTTTGAACCCGCTCCCGAATCTTTTATTAAAAACCAGTCCTTTCCGTTCTTCGTCGTCATACCGAGAAGATGAATTCCGTGGTCGTCGGTCGTGGTCTGATTCGTGAACCTGAACTGGCGCGCGTATTCGTCAATGTAATCAGAAGGTATGTCAAAAGTAGGTATCATAGCAACCTTGTTCCAGGAATCGATACCCGGCTCTGAAACGTCGCCTCCGATTGATACCGTGTATCCGTTCTTAACGGCGTTTTTGAGAACGCTCATGAACTCGTCAAGCGGAATATTGAAATATTCCGTGCTCTTCCACCAGTTGTCGGGCACTTCGTACTCAACGAATTTATCGTAAGGCTGCTGCATGTACGAAAGTATCTCGACGTAATCGTCGGGATTAAGCGCAATTACTTTTTTAAAATAATCTTTAGGAGTCATTTCGTCTCCGTCAATCTTGAAATTATCCGGAGGCGTCCCGAGGTGATAGTTCAGTATGGACTTTATTGTCGAAACAACTTCGTTTTCGTTCCAGTTGTTCGCGTCCTTTATCCCCTTTAGATATGACTGCATCTCATTGATTAATTTTCTGTGGTCGTGAACTGACTGCCCGGGAAGAAGTCCCGTATAAGCGTCGAGAGGCATGGCCCCGTATTCCTTCCATATTTTCAGCACGGCGTTCGCTTCAGAACCTTCCGCGAAAACCGAATTGCCCCTCTCGCGGACGAAGTGCTTTGCCTTTTCGACGTACTCGCAGTAAACAGTGTACAGGGGCGAAATCTTTATTTTCCTGTCGTGCACCCTGAACACTTCCGTTTCGAAATATGATGTCGTCGAAAACGACCAGCAGGTGCCCGTAAGCCCTTGTGACACGGGTTCGTTATGCCAGGCATAAGTGAATTCCGAAAGCGTCTTCGGTAAATCAACTCCCGTGAAATCAACTTTAAAATTTTTCGTCGTCGTCTTTTGCTTTGCGGCGTATCTGTCGGCTTCGCCGGATATTTCCTTGTAGTAACCGTCTTTCGGCTCTGTGAAAACCGCTTTATTCTTTTCCTGACCTTGCGCGGCTATGGATGCAAATAATATCGCGGCGAGTGAAATGAGATAGAACTTTTTCATATTTATATTGCTTTTAATTTTGCTAATTTCCATAAATTATTATTTCCTCCGTTTAAATAATATATAAAATATATTCTTATGCGACGTTTATCCATTACGGCGGTGATTCTGTGCGCGCTCGTGTTTCGGCAGATTTCATTCTCTCAGAGCATTTTCGAACCGAATAAAATCGGTTATACGCCCGCGAAACAGCGGCTCGAAAGTTTTGAGAAACGCAAATATCAGGAAGAATTATCCCTCGTCAGGAACGTTCCGTTCAAATCTATCGGACCGAGCGTGATGAGCGGAAGGGTCGTCGACATAGAGGTTTCGCCGGACGACCCGACAATATTCTATGCCGCTTATGCCTCGGGAGGAATATGGAAAACTACGAACAACGGAACGACTTTCTTTCCGATTTTCGATGACCAACCTTGCATGACCATAGGTGATATCGCAGTAGACTGGAAAAGAAGCATCGTCTATGCGGGAACAGGTGAAAATAATTCAAGCAGGTCGAGTTATGCGGGCACCGGTGTTTATAAAACAACAAACGACGGGAAGGAATGGATAAATATCGGTCTTGAAGAGACTCACAGAATCGGCCGAGTCGTAATCTCTCCGGAAAATCCGGACGTGATTTTCGTTGCCGCGCTCGGTCATCTGTACTCTTCGAATGCGGAAAGGGGAGTATATAAATCGACTGACGGCGGGAATAACTGGAAGAATGTATTGTTTGTTAACGACGTGACCGGAGCGATAGACCTCGTGATGAATTCAAAAAATCCCGGAATTATTCTCGCTGCAATGTGGGAAAAAGAAAGGCGCGCCTGGGATTTCAGGGAATCGGGTAAGAATTCAGGAGTTTACAGGAGTACCGACAACGGAGAAACCTGGACAAGGATGGAAAACTGCGGTCTTCCCGACGGCGACGGTTTCGGCAGAACGGGACTCGCGGCGGGAACAGAAAAACCCGATTGCGTTTATGCTTTGATTGATAATAACAATCCCGTAAGCGTAGAGAAAAAGAAAGAGGAGAAAGTCACTCTCGATATGCTGAGAACAATTACCGCGGAGAATTTTCTTAAATTGCCGGAAAAGGACATAGAATCTTTCCTTAAAACGAATGATTTCCCCAAAGAGTATGACGCTCGTTACGTAATCGGCAAAATCAAGTCGGGTGAACTGAAGCCCGTATCACTCGTCGAATATCTCGAGGACGCCAACAGCAGGCTCTTCGATACCGATATTCACGGCGCTGAAGTTTACCGCTCGGATGACTTCGGCCTGACCTGGAAAAAGACTCACGATATGCCGCTTGACGGAATGTTTTATACTTACGGATATTACTTCGCGAATATAAGGGTGTCTCCATTTAATTCGGAAAAGATTTACCTTCTCGGCGTTCCTTTGATTAAATCGGACGACGGAGGCAAAACATTTGAATCAATTCACGGCGAGAACGTTCACGCCGACCACCACGCTTTGTGGATTAACCCGTCCCGCAAAGGTCATCTTATAAACGGTAATGACGGTGGTCTGAATATGTCGTACGACGACGGGCAGACCTGGACAAAACTGAATTCACCGTCTGTCGGCCAGTTTTATTCGGTGAATCACGACCTGTCGGCGCCCTTTAACGTTTACGGAGGATTGCAGGACAACGGCGTGTGGTACGGACCGTCAAACAATATTGAGAATTTTGAGTGGCATAACTCCGGTCAGTATCCTTTTAAAAGCGTTATGGGCGGTGACGGAATGCAGGTCGCAGTCGATACAAGGGACAACGATATTATTTACACGGGTTACCAGTTCGGCAATTATTACAGGATTTCGAAATCGACGATGCAATATAAATACATTACCCCAAGACACAAACTCGGAGAGCGTCCGTACAGGTTCAACTGGCAGAGCCCGATTATGCTGTCGCCTCATAATATGGACGTCGTTTATCTCGGGTCTAACAAACTGCACAGGTCGGTAAACAAAGGCGATAGTTTCGAAACGATTTCAGGAGATTTGACTAACAAGGGAAAGATAGGCAACGTTGCATATGGAACTCTCACGGCTATCAGCGAATCGCCGCTGAAAGAAGGTCTGATATACACGGGCAGCGATGATGGTCTCGTTTACGTCACGAAAAACGGCGGCAGTAAATGGGAAAAAATTTCTACAAACCTTCCTCAGGATTTGTTGGTAAGCAGGATAATTGCATCCGCTTTCGATGAGGGAACCGTTTACGTGTCTCTTAACGGATACAGGTGGGATAATTTCGAATCATATGTTTATAAGTCTACCAATTACGGTAAAATCTGGACGAGAATAGGTTCGAACCTGCCGCTTGAACCCGTGAACGTAATAAAAGAAGACCCCGTAAAGAGGAATGTCTTGTTTGTCGGAACCGACGCGGGAATCTACGCCTCTATTGACGGCGGAAATAGTTTTATGGTCATGAAAAATCTGCCAAACGTTCCCGTTCACGACCTGACTATCCATCCTTCGCAGGGAATCCTGATTGCCGGAACACACGGCAGGTCAATTTATACAGCGGATATAAATTATATTCGCAGTCTTAGCCCCGAAGTGTTGTCGTCGAAACTGCACGTGTTCGATATCGGACAAATTGAATATTCGGGCGGCTGGGGAAGCCGTAACTTCGACTGGAAGTACTACATACCCGAACCTGCGCGCATAGACTTCTTTACAAACGGCATATATGATGTCAGGCTGGAGATACTATTGAACGATTCCATACGTGTTCTTGATACCGCTCTCAAAAGCAGCGCCGGTCTGAATTTTTTCCGCTACGATTTAACCGTCGCCGCGAATTATCTTGAAGCATATTCAGGCTATATCAAGAACAGATACGGGAAAACGGTATCCGCGTCCGATAACGGCAAGGTCTATATAACGGAAGGCAAATATACGGTTCGAATACTTGGCGGAGACGCTTTTAAGACAAAAGTCTTAGATGTCGGGAGGAAGAAGGAGTCCGGGAATACCGAAAATAAAGGGGTTCCAAGGCCTAAAGACTGACACGAAAAAACCGATTAGGCGGGATTCAATGCTGAAAACGGTTTCAAGAGACGGACTATTTGTGATATAAAATTAATTATTGCTTTTTTATTAATTCAATGGTATCTTGAAGTTGTTATCAACTAAACCTTTAAAATTAAATATTATGAACAAAGAACAACTCATTGACAAATTGGCCGGTGATGCAAAAATCACAAAAGTTGCCGCGAAAGCCGTTCTTGACTCCTTCATGGAAGCGGTAAAAAAAGCATTGAAGAAGGGCGATAAAGTTGGTCTTGTCGGTTTCGGAACTTTCTCAACGGGTAAGAGAAAAGCAAGAACCGGAAGAAATCCACAGACCGGAGCCACGATTAAAATTGCTGCTAAGAAAACCATAAAGTTCAAAGCAGGTAAGGAATTCAGCGAATACATTAACGGCAAGAAGTAATTTTAATTCAAATAGTTTTCAATGGGTTGTTCTAAAAGGGCAGCCCTTTTTTATTTTATAACCGCGAACTTGCCCGTCTTTTCTTCGACGCTCTGCCCCGCGGAATTCTTTCCTTCAGCTTTGAAAATGTAAACTCCCGAAGGAAGTTCTCCGCCGCGCGAGTCTCTCACGTCCCATTCGATTCCTCCGTTTTCACCCGTTGTCTTCAGTTCCTTGATGAACTCTCCCGTTATAGTGTAAACTCTTATAACTGCTGTCCTGGTAAGATTTGCGAAAGTGATTTTTTTGTTCACGGATTTTGAGTGGTTGTATGGATTCGGATAAACCACTACGCCCGAAAGGTCCTCCTTCACGAACGTAAGACTGAACACGCTGCCGCTGCCCTGCGTGATTTTAATTCCGTTCTCGGAATAAATGCCGCTCACTCTGAGAAAATATGTCCTGCCGCTGGCGCCTATGTTCGTTCCGCTTAATTGCAGGTAAAGAATGCTCTTCTTCGAATCGTCGCGCCTGACGGAAACGACATTTATGCCGAACGGTTCGAAAGAATAATTTGACGCGTTTAAAGATGTAACAGTGTCCGTATTCAGGTTGAATTCCGCTTTCAGCGTCGAAGGCTGTATCAACGATACCGACGTGATGTAGAAAGATACGGAATCAATCCGGTTGACTGAAAATGACAATTCATTCGTATCGACGGGCGAATTATAAAAATCCTTCAATCCTTTTGTTCTTATCGAATACACACCGTTTTCAAGTAAAGGGCTGAATGAAAGAACATAAGCATAAGGATTTTTTACGCCGGCTGTAGAAGGAATTATGTTACCGTTGACCTTGAAGACGCTTATCTCGGGAATTGCGGTGGATATTTTTTCCGAAAATGTCAGCGACAATAAACCGTCCGCGAATGAAGCGCCTGTCAGACGTGATTTATTGTGCACGTAAATCCTCACGGATTCGGAAAGCCTGCTCTCCTTTACAGGATTTGAAATCGAGACAGACGACAACTTGTAATAATAATCTCTTTTGTTAGTTACGTTGACGTCCGTGTAAGTGTTCGCCGCCGTGGAGTCATAAAGCGAATAGCCCGTCGAGTCGCTGTCCGCCCTGTAAACTTTGTAATAATCCGCGCTCTCTACGGGTGAGAAGTTCAGCACGGCTCTGTTTGAATCCCCGCTGAAACCCGAAATGTTAACGGGCGTCGCCGGTCCGCTGAACTGCGCGTCCTTTTCTATGAAGACGAGCGAATCTTTATTGTTGATTCCGATTTCCTTAATCCCGTTGTTGTCGAAATCATAAACGATGGAATTGTAAGAACTGTATTCGCCCGAATAGTAAACAGGCTTGTAAGAGGAACCGTCGAATTTTATCGCGTAAAAATTCCTGTCGAAGTTCACGAGTATCTCGTCCCTGCCGTCATTGTCTATGTCTCCCGCCTTGCAGAAACCGTCGCCCGAATAGTTGTTGTAGAATTCAAGCGCTGTTTCCGTGTACTGATTGTTCGCGTATTTGTATATGAAAAGAACAAAGAGGTTCAGCCCGGTTTTTGAATCGGAACTGAAACCAGCCGCGAATTCCTTTTTCCCGTCCCCGTCAAAATCTCCGTCCGTTAGATTGTCTCCCTTCATAACGAGCGACGGAAGGTCGGAACTGAACACTCTCGCGTAATTGCTGCCGGTGCCGTGCTCGTAAATATTTAGAACCGAGTTCTGCCCTCCGGAATTGTCCGCGTAGTTATTCGTAAAAACTATTTCTGTCCTGCCATTGCTATTATAATCGCCCGTCAGAGCGCTCTGCGAATTCGAGTAAGGGCTGTTCGCGGCGGGGTAATAGGGAAGGAGCGCGAATTGCGGGAATCCGTTCGCCGTCTTCATTATTATCAGACCCTGCCTGCCGAATCCGAGAATTTCATACGCGCCGTCCTCGTCAACGTCTGCGAATTTCGACGACCAGAAATCGTCCGACGAACCGTTTTCCCAGATTTTTGAAGAGGGCAATTGACCCTGAACAGGCGCCTCGTACAGCGCGCCGTTTCTTTGAACAGACGTCAGCAGGTCGTACTTACCGTCTGAGTCTATATCCGCCGCGTCCCTCGATACGCTGCTGCCAATCCACGGAGACGGCGAGATTTTAGTGAACGCGTTCGAAGTAAAATTATATGCTTCCGCGAGAAGTCCGTTCTTTATGCTGTTCGTTAAAAGAGTCTTTACTCCATTTCCCGAAAGCGATACCACCGTGTTGCAAACCTGACTCTGCGGAAGGTTGTAAGTTTTCTTAATAAAACCGTAAGGCTCGATTTGCCCCTTCGCCGTAAATTCAAACGCCGGATTGCTTTGTGTAACGCTCTTTCCGTTTCTTGAAATTATTTCGATGTAATATTCGTACTGCGCGCCTGTTTGAAGCGCGGTATGCCTAAGATACGCCGAATGCTCCTGCTTGAAAAATCCGAGATTGCCTTCGTCAGCGTAGATTATTCCGTACGCCTCTCCCGTGTTCTTTCTCCTGTAATGCACAATGCCCGTCGTCGGCGCATCGGAAACAAACCTGATTCTTTCAGCGAACGCGCCCTTGTAAATAATTTCCCTGCTGTCGTAAGCCTCAAGAACGGGCGCCGCATTGCCTTTGTTTATAACCGTTCTGTGCTCTATTGTCCTGCCGTTGTTCGTGTTTATCGCGAGTATTAAAGTCAGCGCCGTATCGGGAATGCCGCTCGTTTTCCAGAACGCGACCGTATCTCTTATCGTCTGCGCCGATGAACTGAAAATCAAATTCATCGAAGCGGGATTCATCCCGATTCCGTACGATACGCTGTACGAGCGGAAGAACGAAGAAGCCGCCGTTATGAAGAGCGGAACGGTGTCTTTCGTTACGGCGAAATTGAGGTACGGTGAAAAAATTCTCGCCGCCGAAGGATTTGAAGAATTCGCGAACGATGTTTCGCAGTTGATGATTCCCGACGAGTAAACATAATCCCATCCACTTTGTCCCGTGAAATATCTCGTCGACGAAACAAGTATTCCGCGGATTTCCTCGTTCGTGAGATTCGGATTTCTCGCCTTGAGCACTGCCGACATCGCCGATACAACAGGCGCGGAGAATGATGTGCCGTTAGAATGCTGATAGTTGCCTCCGAATTCCGCGCTGCCGAGCCCCGTTCTCGACGCCGTCAGAATGTTCACGCCCGGCGCGAAAAAGTCAACCGTCTGTCCGTACGCGGAGAACGTCGCTTTCCTGTCGAATTCGTCGGTCGCTCCCGCCGAAATAACCTCGTCGAATGATGAAGGATAATGTAGCGCGTCGGAGTTGTCGTTTCCAGCGGAACTCACCATCGTCACGTTCTTCGAGTACGCGAAAGCGATGACGTCTTTCAAAAGATTGCTGTGAACGTAATCGCCGAAACTGAAATTCAGAACCTTCGCGCCCTGCATAACACCGTAAAGAATCGCCGAGGCGATGTTGTCTTCGTAGCCCTGCCCCTGCGCGTTGAAACACTTCATCACGAGGCACTTGCTGTAAGGCGCCATAGGAGTTATGCCCGTTGTGTTGTTGTAACCCGCCGAAATGACGGACGCTACCGACGTGCCGTGAGAAACAAGATTGTCGTCCTCGGGATTGTTGTCGCCTCCGATGAAATTCCATCCGCGCCAGTCGTCAATGAAACCGTTGCCGTCGTCGTCAATGCCGTTCGTTTCCTTGCCGTTTCCCGATTCGCCGGGATTGACGTAAAAACTCTGAAGCAAATCGGGATGAAGAAAATCCAATCCCGAATCAATCACGCCCACGACGACTCCCGT
This sequence comes from uncultured Ignavibacteriota bacterium, assembly GCA_937915485.1. Classification (GTDB taxonomy): domain Bacteria; phylum Bacteroidota; class Ignavibacteria; order Tepidaquicellales; family Tepidaquicellaceae; genus CAIKZJ01. Next base: position 8,938 of record CALGII010000115.1, read on the forward strand.
CGCGTCCGCGATGCCGTAAAGCGGAAGCATTCCCGCCGCGCTAAGATAATACTGATTCGGAAAATAAGTGTCGTTCGGCGTGAATGCCGCGGATTCGAGTTTGCAGACTTTTATTCTCTCCGCGTATTCGATGTACCTGTTACCCGACAGTTCTCTAATAAGTTCGTTCGCCGACTGCTCGCTGACCTGTGAAACGAAAATTTTGTCGAGCCCGAAATCCGAATTGTCCTTTACGCTCAAACGCCTGATGAACGCCGTGAAAACCTGTTCGCCGCGGCTTCCGTCGTATTTCTTCAATGCCTGAACGGGAGAATTCACCGAAGCAACATTCGATTTAACGTCATTGAAAACGCTCTGCGGCGCGTCCTTCTTCAATTTAAAAACTACCTTTACGGTTTGGGCGCGCGAAGTGTTGAAAAAAATCAGCAGAGGCAATATGAAGAGCAAACGTCGCATATTCACATAAATATAATTTTAAATATCCGTAAGAAACAGTTTAAATTTCGCGTCCTGATTCTTCTTTTGTATTCCATAAATATTGTCATACCGTAGAAATTGTCATACCATAAAAATTGTCATACCATAATGATTGTCATTCCTGCGAAAGCAGGAATCCATCAGCGGACACTGGCCGGAATCCATCAGCGATATGCGCTCGTCGTTTACCCCGATTCACTCGGGGCATCCGCTTCGGTGGGCAGGAATCCATCAGCGGAACACTGACCGGAATCCATCAGCGAAATGCGTTCGTCGTTTACCCCTACTCAACCGGGGTATTCGTCGTAGCCGGCAATTTTTAATTACAACGAATTAATATTTTCTAATCGGAAAGAAAAACGAATACGTAATTTACCTTCTAATTTGTTGAACTGCAAACAAATCGTCTCTTCGAATTAGCCCACGGCTTCAGCCGTGGGGTATAAATCGATATAGTAAAACCGTTTTAACGGTTTATAATAATGCAAACCCAATCCGAACACTAACTTTAAAACAGAGACAAACAATAATTTGGATTGGATTTTTAAATGATAATTCCAATCTTGGACGAAATTAATTCGAATGCTCAAAATACTGTACATAGGGCTTGGCGGATTTTTCGGCTCGATAGCGCGATTCCTGACGGCGAAATTCGTGAACAACTTCTTTCCGAATTTTCCTTTCGGAACACTCATCGTAAACGTCGCGGGAAGTTTCGTTCTCGGATTTCTGCTATACTCCGTCGCCTTCGGGAAGAACATTTCATCCGACCTCCGCGATATGGCGGCAATAGGCTTCATAGGCGCGTTCACGACGATGTCAACCTTCGCGTACGAATCGTTCAGGCTGGGCGAACTCGGCGAATGGGCGTATTTCTCGTTAAATTTATTTCTTAATCTATTTCTCTGCATTCTTTTCGTTTATCTCGGAAAAGAACTTGCGGTGATTATATCAAAATAAAAATAATTATGCAGAATCAAACAAACGCGGTGCTGCTGAGAATATTCATAGGCGAGAGCGACAAGTTCGGCGGCAAGCCTCTTTACCAGTACCTTGTCGAATACACTCGGAAAAATCATTTCTCGGGAATCACCGTGCTGAGAGGCATATCGGGATTCGGAAAAGCCAGCAAGGTGCACACGTCCGACCTGCTCGAACTCTCGTCCGACCTGCCTATAATAATCGAAATTGTTGACCACCCGGGAAAAATTTACGAACTGAAAAAAATGTTCGACGAAACCGGATGCATAGGCAGCGCCCTTATTACCGAAGAACAGGTGAAAATTTACCAATACGGAAAAACAAACGGAAATTAAAAAATATAATTTCAAAAAATATTTTTCGTTATCAGGAAGTAATAATAATTTCCCCGTTAGTTTATTCCGCTTGCCCGTAATTGTATTTCCTTAACTCTTCGGATTATACCATTCGTCCTTAAATGCTTGTCACTTGCCCGCAGGGATTTGACTACTGACGGAAATCATTCGCCTCGCATAGAACTCTCCACGCCGGAAATCCGGAGCGGTACCGCCCGCGGTTTCAGGGAAATGTTTCCCGCTTCAGGGGAATATCTCCGGACGTTGGGGGAACATCTCCGGTCCTCAGGGAAATGTTTTCCGGTCTCAGGGAAATATCTCCCGACGGGAGGGGAATATTTTTATCGGGAGATAAATATCCCGCGGTTTCAGGGGAATGTTTTTCTCTTCCGGATATTCCCCGGAATGTGCGGGCGGCGCCGCCGGGACTCTCCGCGGTACAGCGGAAACCTCGGGCGGTTCACCTGAGAACGCGGGCGGTACAGCGGAATGTTTCAGGGGAATGTTTTTGGACGCGGGGGGAATGTTTTTGGAGGCGAGGGGAATGTTTTTGGAGGCGAGGGGAATGTTTTCTGACTCGAGGGGAATGTTCCTGAAGGCGAGGGGAATGTTTCTCGACAGAGGGGAATGTTTCTTAACGGAGGGGAAAGTTTTTGGACGCGAGGGGAATATCTCTCGATGGAGGGGAATGTTTTTGGACGCGAGGGGAAAATCTCTTAACGGAGGGGAAAGGGAAACGGCGAAAACAGGCGATTTTCGGCTTTTTTTCAAAAAAGGAGAAAATATGTGCGAACGGCTTCGACCGAATGAATATCTTGCTATTACGCCGGGAAAAAAATAAATTCGTTTTGAAAAACAACATTGTTCTCCCAAGGAGTTTTCCTGTATAAATCGAGCCGGCTGTATAAACCTGAAATGAAATCAAAATGAAAAACACAAGACTTCAAAGGAGTTTATTCGTATAATTCTGCAGAGGCTGTATAATCCTGATTTAAAAATTTTTCACAAACTTTTAATGAAAGGAAAAACTCTATGCCTTTAAAAGATTTTATATCGAAAAAGGATGGAGATCTGGATGAGCAGGAAACCAATTTCGTGGCGAAGTTCGCGACGATTGGATTGACGCTCGGATTTCTGCCCGCGGAAATTACCGCGAACCAAACAGTTCTCGAAGCGCATCAGACTGCGTATCACGCTATGGTTGCGAAGAAAGCGGAAGCGAAAGCGGCGGTCGCGGAGAACGAGATGAAAAAAAGCGAGGCGATTGCCGAACTGCGCCGCATCGCGAAGAAAATCAAGGGCTGCTCCGCTTACACGGATTCAATCGGGAAAGATTTGCAAATCATCGGACCCGATGCGATTCCGCCGGATTTGAATTTCGTCAAGCCGTCACTGAAAGCGGTGCTTTCGGGCGGTGTTGTCGTGATTGAATTCGACAAGCAGGAAATGGAAGGCGTGAAGATTTACTCGAAGCGCGGAGGCGAAACCGCGTTCACGTTCCTCGGCATCGACACGCACTCGCCGTATCACGACAACCGCGTGAAACTCGACCCGACAAAACCCGAAGAGCGCCAGTACTACGCCTTCTACTTCGCAAATGATTATGAGGTCGGACAGCAATCCGACATCGTAACAGTCGTGGTGCCGTAAAACATTGTCATTCCGTGTTCATCACGGCGGCAATTAGGAGTATAAAACGCTGACAAAACCGAATAGGATAATTAGGAATAAAAAAACAGGGAGAGGATTTCCCTCTCCCTGTTTTGTATAAATGACAATGTATAGAATTTATTTATACAACAATTTATTTCTTAGAGTTAAACTGAACCAGGCTATGCCAATCAATTTTGCCGTTCTTGCAAAAGTTATTTGAGAATTCAATTGTAAACTGATTTATTATTTGCGAATAGGATTCGTAAAATTCATCATTCTTTTCTTTTGCTTTATGCCCTAACGGTTCAATTATTTCTATATAAAGTTCGGGGTTATTAGAGATAAACTCCCGAAACTACAAATTTTCAATCTTCAATTTTTTCATTTATTAAATCTAAGATTATATCATACCAATTTATTCTATCACCGAGTTTATCAGCAATGCGTTTAATTTCGTCATTGGATAATGACCTATTGATTTCATTCACTGCGACATTTTGGAGATCCTCGGTAGTGATCGAATATACAGTTTTGTATTTGCCTCTTTTCATGATAAAAATATATTTTTACGATGCCACATAATTGAATTATAATGTGGATAATAATTTTTATTTAAAGGTAAAATAATTCTCTTTTTATCATTTAGAAAATATCTTATAAAATCGAATTCATTTAGTCTTCCATATTGTACAGGCAGTTTTTCTATTCTCTTAGATACATCAATCATATAGTTATCATATATTGAAAGCCACCCTTCGTCAAAAGCCCAATGATGTAATCTACACAATGATAATCCATTTAATAAATCATCTTTTCCTTTTTCTCTATGAGGAACAATGTGAGCCGCTTGGACTTCCCAATTTATATTCTTATTCTTTAAAGAAAAAATTTTCAAGCCACAAAAAGCACATTTGTAATCATATGCTTCTAATACAGCCAATCTGAACCCACGTTTTCGGACTTTATATTCTCTCGTTGCAACAATTCTATTGGAATTATCCTCAATAGGTTGATATGATGAAGGTCTCGGTTTATCTTGAATAGATTTTATTATTTTTTGGACTTCATAAGTTTTCGTAACAAAATTTTCTTTTTCTGAAATTGGTATCTTTAATAATTTTAATACTTTATTATATCCTTCCTCCGTTAGCATCCATTCTTTCTTATTAGTTAGCTTGAAAGTAGTTTTAGGATTTGTTATAAGTTTATCTTTAGTCAAAGAATCTGCCGCTCTATATAATAAACGAGTCCACAGAGGTGACTTTACGATTCTATTTTCCTTTCGATATATCCTTTCTAAAAATACATATCTTTGTTCTTCGTTTAGATTAAATTTATTTGCTATTTCTTCAACAATTTTATCACCGGTCGAAAATTCTTTTATTATCCCTTCGTGATTAAACAAAGAAATTAAAATGGCATTCTCAACTTCAACCTTCTGAGGCATTTTATATTTCTCTAACATACTTTTCTCGTAACTCATAATTTAGAATATTAATTATTTTAATAAGTAGGTTACGTTAATATCGTTTTTCCCAATTGCTTTTAGAAATAATTAAATGAATACTTTCTATTGCTTTGAATTATATTTTCCTTATAATGTTTATACTTTAACTTCATCCTGATACATTGAAAATTTCTTTGTCTTGTTGAATTGGATTAATCTCTCCCAGGCGTCTCGAAATCTATTAGGCCATTTCCCCGGGAAACTATTCTTCTTATGCCACATATATTCTTCAGTCCATAACCAACCTTGCTTCCGCATCTCGATGATAAGTTCCAATACATAAGTATGCCGTTCGCTATTATGTACTCTTTCCTTAATATTCAATATGAATGTTCCGGTAGGCTTTAATACCCGCAACAATTCCTTGCTAATGGGCAAGAACCATGAATTAAATTTATTAGGATGTATCCCGCCATAAGTTTTTTTTCTGCTGTCTGCATAAGGCGGTGATGTAAAAATTAAATCAATTGAATTCGTCGGAATATTTATTAATTCGGTCGAGCTATCACCCAGTATTAACTTTGTATTTATATTCATTAAAGAAAAATTAAACTTAAAGATTTATATTTACAATTCTAAATATGTTGCCGTCTTTAATATTATTACAAAGTTGACAAATGTTTTAATATTTTATTATCACAATATGATAATTTCTTACGGGCGTATATTTCGGACCTGTAAGTTTCGGCTTTAAAATGAAGTATTTTCTTTGGGTTAACGATTACAGTGTTATGCTGAATGTAGTGCTTTTGCCTTCGACGGATGTGACATTTATTGTTCCGTCGTGCTCTTTGACGACTCTCTAGATCGGAAGAGCGTCGTGTAGGGAAAGAGTGTAGATCTCGGTGGTCG
>CALGII010000116.1 GCA_937915485.1 uncultured Ignavibacteriota bacterium
CCTACGACCGATGTTCTGTCGCTTATTACGTCGCCGGAATTCCTGTAGTCGAGCAGGCGTGTTTTCCATTTCTTCCTTTCAGCCAGATGTATCACCGCCTCTACGGCGTGCGGCGAGTCTATCTCGGCGCTCCCGATGTTTTCCGCCTTCAGATTCAGTATTGAGTCGATGCTGTATTTGTCGAGTTTAACCGCCGTATCATAAGAATGAAAATGACTCAGGTCAACGGAAACAACAATCACCGTTTCTTCGTCCGTGTATTTTTCAAGAGTCCTCGAGAATTCAACGGGGTCAACGCTTCCAACGACAACAGGCAGAATGCTGAAGTCTTCAAGCGCCCGCTTAAGAAACGGCACTTCTATTTCTATGGAATGCTCATTCGTGTCCGCCTGCGGTATCGATACGACTTCCTTTTCCCCGAGGAACGATTCGACGTCGTCCGAAAGTTTCACCTTGCCGAGAGGCGTGGCGTAGTAATCGTATGCAATCACGCAGGCGCCTCTTAAGGCGTACCTGTGCGAGGTTCCGAGAATTATAACTTTCTTCGTGCCGCGCGGAATCTGCCTGAAAGAACAAGCCGCTGTCTGCCCGGAAAACATATAACCCGCGTGCGGTACGACAACCGCTCTAACTTTAAGACCCTCTTGCTTCACGCCGCCCAGATAATAATCAATTTCATCCGCGAGAGTCTCGGGATTGTCGGAATACCAGGTGCCGGAAAAAACAGGCCTTCTGATTTTTTCTTTCATAATATTTTTCAGTTAAGCAGTTCGGGACGGTATTCAAAATGCATCGTGTCATAATGATACCACTTGCCGCCCCATATAAATCCGTGCTTTTCGAAAACTTCAACTACTGCCATTGGAATCTGATTTTTGTACGTCATCGATTTGTCCCATTGCCAGTAATCTGAATATGCCGTGTTTATATCGATTGATATGCCGTACGAATGCGTGCTCATTCTGCTCGTGCCAGCGATTTTTCTGTAGTTAAACGTGCCTGCGGTTTTCTTTACGTACTTGAGATATTTATCTTCAAGAGATAGAAGTTCCTTCGCGACTTCCTTCATTTTTTTATCTACCCCGTTTACTGAAGACACCTGAACTTTATCGCCTGAAGGCGACCAGGTGATGGTTACCAGGTTCGCCTGAACTTCCGACTTCGTCGTTCCGTACATTTTCGAGAAGAACGCTTCGCACCTGATTCTCCCCGGCTCGAAGTTTTCGGCGGGCGGCTCGTCCCAGTCTGAACCGGGAGTGTATTCCTGATACATCATGTCCTCGAGGTCCGCGTTATCTAGTTTTTCCTCAAAAGTCTTTTGCGCGCCGTCGTCGTAAATCATCGACGTCCCGTCCTTCCAGTACAGATGGTTCTCATCGGCGCGCTCGAGAAAATCGGGATAAGCGCTCAACAGCCGCTTAAGCCCCGAAGGAATTTTCGAAGTATCTCCTTTGACGATTGAGCCTGTTTGTTTGTTCTTGTCAGGGGCCCGAGACTCCGCGTTCCTGCACTCAAAGGACGCAATCAGTGGCGTTATAAACAATAGGATGAGAATGACGATGTATTTTCTTTTATACATTTCCCGCATAAACGTGATTTAGATATTTGCTTGCTGCTTTTTGAAAATCGTTAATTAATTCGAGAGGCGTCGGGTCAAAGTCCATCTTGTATCTCGGAAACGCGCGTGATATGTGCAGAACTATATCCCTGTCGAGTCCCGCAAGGAAGCCGCACATCGCAGTGAATTCTTCCCTGTCGTCGTTCAGTTCTTCAATAAGCAGAAAAGTAACTTCGAGATGTCTTTTCTTTTCCGAAATGATTTCTATCGCGCGTTTCGTCGTCTCGATTTCCCCGCCGCATATTTTTCTGTAAAAATCAGGATTGAACGATTTGAGGTCTATGTTGAAAGCGTCTATGTATTCAACCAGTTTGAGAAGCGGCTCCTCGTTTATCTGTCCGTTCGAAACCGCTACAGTTTTGATTCCGTTCTTTCTGCACAGTTCAGCGATGTCAATCATGTACTCGAAAAAAACAGTCGGTTCATTGTACGTGAAAGCGACGAACTTGTATCCGCTGTTAAGACAGATTGAAAGGATTTGCTCCGGACTCACTTCAGTAATGTTATCGAAGTCCTCCTTTTCGAACTGCTGGCTTATGTCAAAGTTCTGGCAGAACCTGCAGTTGAGATTGCAGCCGAGTGTGCCGACTGAAAGTATCTTAGCGCCGGGATGAAAATGGTACAGTGGCTTTTTTTCAATCGGGTCAAGATGCAGCGCTACGGGCTTCGAATAAGCAAGAGCGTAAAGTTTGCCCGAAAAATTTTCCCTCGTTCCGCAGACCCCGACTCCGCCGTCGGGAATCCTGCAGTACTTCGGACATAGCAGGCATTTGACCTTGCCGCCCGATTCCGATATATAAAACGACGCTTCCTTCATATCAGAGATTGTTTAAAATAAACCCCGTTATTCTTTTGAAAAGATGATAACGCGTGTTGCCTCCGACTATGCTGTGATTTCTGTCAGGATATATTTGCATTTCGAATTGCTTGTTTGAACTTATAAGTTCTTTTACGAATTCCATCGTGTTCTGGTAATGAACGTTATCGTCTGTCGAACCGTGAACGAGAAGGAGTTTCCCCTTTAGTTTTTTTGCGTGTACAAGAGGCGCGTTATTGTCGTAGCCTTCGGGATTGTCCTTAGGAAGACCGAGATACCGCTCGGTATATATATTATCGTATAGCCTGAAAGATGTGACGGGAGCGACGGCGACAGCGAGGCTGAAATAATCCGCGCCTTCCGTGATGCACAGAGACGACATATATCCGCCGAAACTCCACCCCCATATACCGATTCTATCCCTGTCTATGAAATCAAGACTTCCGAAATATTTTGCCGCTTCTATCTGGTCCTTTAATTCAAGTTCGCCCATCCTCCCGCGAATTTGTTTCTCGAAATCCGTTCCGCGTCCGCCTGTTCCGCGTCCGTCAACACAGGCAATCACGTAACCCTTGCCGCAAAGTATCTGATACCACATGTAATCATTCCCGCCCCACGTGTTCAGTACCGACTGCGAGCCGGGACCGCCGTAAACATACATAAGAAGAGGATATTTTTTCGACGGATCGATTTGATGCGGCTTCATAATCCAGCCTGTCAGTTCAATCCCGTCAGACGTCTTGAAAGTAAAGAATTCCTTTTTTACGAGTCTGTATTCTTTCAGTTTTTCTTTTAATTTCTTGTTGTCATTAATAGTTCTTACTTCTCTGCCCGCGTTGTCGTAAAGTACCTGCGAGGAAGGCGTGTTCGCGTCCGAGTTGCTTAGTATATAGTACTTAAGACTATTTGTAAAACGTATATCGTTGTATCCGCTTTTATCCGAAATCTTTTTCCTATCCGAGCCGTCGAACTTAACGGAAAATACGTCCCTGTTATAAGGCGTAGATGCGTACGCAGCGTAGTATAGAATGCCGTTAATTCCGTCGGTTCCTTTAATTTCGCTTACGCCGCTGATTTCATCCGTCACGCGGTTAATCACGCTTCCGTCCTTCGCGTGAAGGTAAACGTTCGCGGCTCCGTCCTTATCCGTAATGTGCAGAAATCTTCCGTCTTTAAGAAAGTGAAGGTCATAAGATTCTCTTATGTAATACTTGTTCTCGTCCGTATGAACCGTGCGCGACGAGCCCGTCTCCGCGTCGGCGAACAGAACATCAAGTTTGTTCTGCTCCCTGTTGAGCCTGATTATGGACAGGACGCCCTCAGGGGTCCATTTAATTCTCGGGATGTAAATATCCTGATACTTTCCGATATCGATATTGACGGATTTGCTTTTCTTCAAATCAAAAACGTGAAGCGTAACAATCGAGTTGCTTTCTCCCGCTTTAGGATACTTGTACTTCGATTCGCTCGGATAAAGTTCGCCGTAATAAGTCAGATTGAACTCGCGGACGCCCGATTCGTCAAAACGGATATACGCGAGTTTTGTGCCGTCGGGTGACCACTCGATCGCTTCTGACAGTCCGAGTTCCTCTTCGTAAACCCAGTCGGGCACCCCGTTGATGATTTTATTCTGCTCGCCGTCCTTTGTAATCTGCTTCTCTTCCATTGAAGCAAGATCAACCAGAAAAATATTGTTGTTCGTCACGTACACCGCGAAAGTCCCGTCAGGCGAAAGTTCTGCCGTACGCGCCTTACCCGTCTTTGTTATATGGATTATTGAATTTTTTGACGCGTCGAATATGTAATAATTCGACACGACTGACTTGCGGTATATTTTCTCCGCATCGGTTGATATCAGAATCTTCCTTTCGTCTCCGGATATTTTGTAATCGGAAATATCTATATTGTTCCTGCCTGTTTTTCTTTTAAATTCACTGCCGTCGAGAAGCGTACGGATGAATTTTCCCGTTTCGTATTCGTAAATATTTATCGACAAGTCGTCTTCGAGATATGAATAATGAATTCCGTCCGGCATTGACCTGTAATCGGGCAGCCCCGATGAAGTGAACTCTGGCTTCAGGTATATCGACTCAAGCGTAACTTCTTTATCCTGCGCGGCAGCCGTAACGGACAAAGCGGATAAGAACAATAACAAAAATATTTTCGCGAACTTGGACATTAAAATGATTTTTTTATTTTTATATTGCCAATTATTTAAACGACGATTAAAATGAAAATGTAACTTCCCGGCGCGAAAATACGCAATCGTACAAGACATTTTTCACGTTTTACGGAAAGCGATATCCGAACGGACATCCTTTCTATTTTCAATAAAAATAGCAATAAATCATATCAAAACAAAACAATTTACTTTAAAGTATTTAAAGAATAATTTTTGTATTTTAAGAAAATTTAATCGAATGAAAATAATAAAAACATTCTGTTTTTTCGCTGTTTTATTTTTATTATCAGGATTTATTCAAAACGACGACCCGAAATACCCGGGAGTTGAATTCATAAAAGCGGATAACCTGATGAAGACGGTCGGATTTCTCGCCTCGCCCGAACTAAAAGGACGCCTCGCGGGAAGCGAAGGCTATTACAAGGCGGCGGAATTCATCGCGGACGAATTCAGATCAATCGGATTGAAACCCGCCGGTAATGACGGATACTACCAGACTTTCACGACGGAGTACAACGAAATTTCCGCTCCCTGCACTTTTGCTCTTATAGATAAAGACGGACTCGCGAAAATATTTAAACTCGGCGGAGATTACGTGTGCCGCGGATTTACAGGCTCCGGAAAAGCCAAGACCGAAGTAGTGTTCACAGGCTACGGTTTTTCGGACACCGAAAATAATTTTGACGAATACGCCGGTCTGGACGTGAAAGGTAAAATCGTAATGATGTTCAAACAGACTCCCGACTGGAAATTCGGCGATAAAGCCTGGAACCAGTCGTTGCGTTACCGCGGAGCTCTTGCGCTTGAACGCGGCGCGGTCGGAGTCATTTTTGTATCGAAGCCGAATGACAGAAATCCGCAAAAGCCTATCGGAAGCGTTATGGACGGCGAGGGCGAACACCTCTCTAATCTGCCTATGATACACGCCGGCATTTCCGCGGCGGATGAAATACTGAACGGTACCGGAAAAAACCTGAAAGAACTTCAGACTGAGATTGATAACGCAAGGAAACCCGCGTCGTTTAACACAAACTCGAAAGTCCTTCTTGAAGTGACAGCGAACTATACGAAAGACCGCAAGACGATGAACGTGGCGGGAATACTCGAAGGCTCCGACCCTGTACTGAAAGACGAATACCTAATAATCGGAGCGCACCTTGACCACGCGGGAAGCCAGGGAGACGAGATTTATTTTCCCGGCGCGAACGATAACGCTTCTGGCTCCGCCTCCGTGCTTGAAATCGCAAGGACGTTCGTTAAAGCGGGAATAAAGCCGAAAAGGTCTATACTCTTTATTCTTTTTTCAAACGAGGAATCCGGCCTGCAGGGTGCGAATTTTTATTGCAATAATCCGCTCGTTCCCATAGAAAAAACCGTTGCAATGCTCAACAACGACTGTATCGCTTCGGGTGACAGCATACAGATTGGCAACGGCAGGAGCGCCCCGGAGTTGTGGCAGATAACCCGCTCTTTGGATTCGCTTTATACAAAGTCTATGATTATGAGAACCTGGAACGGCGGCGGCGCGGACGCGACGCCCTTTCATCAAATTAAAATTCCGTGCCTGTATTTCGTGACTTATTTCAGTTACGCGCACCTGCATCTGCAGAGCGACAAGCCCGAAACACTGAACAGAAATTTGTTCGAAAGAATCTGCAAACTCGCGTATATGACAGCGTATGAAATCTCGAACGGAAATTATTCGAAAGAGGTCGTTCGGTAAAGCATTTTTTTTGGAATAATTTTTTAAAAAGCGATTTAGTATTTTTAAGAATAATTCAACATTAACTTATATGAAGACAATAATTGAACCATTCAGGATAAAATCCATAGAAACGGTCAGAACGACTACGGTTGAACAGAGAGAGGAAATACTGAAGAAGGCATACTACAATCCCTTCTTGATTCCCGCGGAAGACGTACTGATAGACCTTCTCACGGACAGCGGAACTTCCGCTATGAGCGCGAAACAATGGGCGGCTATTATGGACGGCGACGAATCTTACGCGGGCTCCAAGTCATATTTCAGATTTGAAAAAGCCACGAAGAATATTTTCGGTTTCAAACACGTTATCCCCGTTCATCAGGGAAGAGCGGCGGAAAGAATTCTGTTCCAGTTTCTTTTAAGCAAGATAGACGAAGAAGGACGGTACATTAACGACGGTAAAGGAAAATATATTCCCAGCAACAATCATTTTGACACGACAAGAGCAAACATTGAATTCAACGGCGGCGAAGCGGTCGACCTCGTTATCGAGGAAGGAAAACATCCCGAAGTTATTCATCCGTTCAAGGGCAATATGGACCTGAAGAAACTTGAGGAGTTTATTAAGAAATACGGCAAAGAAAAAATTCCCGTCTGTATGATAACCGTCACTAACAATACGGGAGGCGGACAACCGGTTTCGATGGAAAACATTCGCGAGGTGAGCAGGATTTGCAGAAAGAACGGTATCCCGTTCTTCATCGACGCCTGCAGGTTCGCGGAGAATGCCTATTTCATAAAAATACGCGAAAAGGGATACGAGAACAAAGAGATTCTCGATATTTGCAGGGAAATGTTTTCTTACGCTGACGGATGCACGATGTCCGCGAAGAAGGATGCATTCGCTAACATCGGCGGGTTCGTCGCGATGAACAGCGAAGACTGGTATCTTAACTGCAAGAACCTTCTCATAATAACCGAAGGATACGAAACATACGGAGGACTCGCGGGAAGGGATATGGAAGCGATCGCGCAGGGACTCGAAGAAATCGTTGACGAGAGTTATCTGCATTACAGAATTCATTCGACAAAATATCTCGGAGATAAACTTACGGAGAACGGCATCCCGATTATTCAGCCTCCGGGCGGTCACGCCATATACGTTGACGCGAAAGGTTTTCTTCCGAATATTCCCCCGGACAGGTACCCGGGTCAGGCGCTCACGGCAGAACTATACAGGGTCGGCGGCGTACGAGCGGTCGAAATCGGAAGCGTGATGTTCGGCAAGTACGACGATAAAGGCAAACTCATTCCCGCGGATATGGAACTCGTCAGACTCGCAATCCCGAGAAGGGTTTATACTCAAAGCCATATTGATTATCTGATTGAGGTATTCTGCGAAATCAAAGCGAACAAAGACAAAATTCACGGCATTAAGATTATCGAAGAGCCTAAGTTCCTCAGACATTTTACCGCGAAGTTCGGATTGGCGTAATCTCATTATATATTATTGATTTTTAATTTTACGGGAGCCTTGCGGCTCCCGTTTTTTTATTCTCTGGCAAAAGTAAGACTATTTTCCGTTCTCCATTTTCTATTTTCTATTCTCCGTTACACTCAAAATGCAGTATGAATAATTAACTAAATTATATTCGCCGCGATTTTTATATTGTTAAAAAACGCCTATGAGGAGATTTATTCTTATTACTATCATATTCCTGCTTTTTGCGAATGTTGTTTCCGCGCAACTAAAGGGAATAACATCCTACGATAACGCTTACAGAAACTACACGGCTGGTAATTTTGACATTGCGGTGAAATATTATAACGAATATCTGAAATCATACACAAATGACGATAAAGCGATTTTCGAAAGGGGTATGTGCTACGAATCATTAAGAAAGTTTGACGAGGCGCTCAGAGATTATTCATCTGCGATTATGCTGAGACCTTTATCTGCTCCGTATTACGTCAGCAGAGGTTATGTTTATATCAAGACAGGAATGCCCCAGAACGCTTATGACGACTTCACTCGCGCAATTCAATACGACCCGTCAGGTTCCGACGGCTATTTCGGACGCGTGAACGCCAACCTCGACCTTAACAAATACGACTTCGCGCTTTCGGATATCAATTCCGCAATAAACCTTAACAACAAGAATCCTCTCTTTTATTACACTCGCGCGATGATTTACACCGAACTTAACGACACGGCAAAATTCTACGACGATATAGAAAGAATTCTTAACAATTACCCCGGCGACTTCTTTTCCAATTTCAAATCGCAGGGCGTGATTCTGATTCTCGATAACATAGAGCAAAACATAAATTTTCTTAACGGGTTGATTAATGAAAACCCGGGATACTTCTTGCTGCATTTCATGCGGGGATTCAATTACTATCTCGCGAAAAAATTCGTTGCCGCGGAGGAGGATTTCAATCTCGCATTGAAATATTGCGCGAACGTAACGACAAGAATCGCCGCGTACTCGCAAAAACTAATAGAGAACTGTAAAATATATTCTGACAAATAGTATGAAACTAATAAACAACAAAGACATACACGATGCATCCGTTAACCTCGCTCTTGAAGAGTACTGCGTCAGGAATCTTGATCTCAGCGAAGAGATGTTCTTATTGTTTTACATTAACGACCCGTCGATAATAATCGGTAAGCACCAGAATACGATAGAGGAAATCAATAAGGATTACGTTGATTCGAAGGGGATAAAGGTCGTGCGTCGTATATCGGGCGGCGGCGCTGTCTATCACGACAGGGGCAACCTGAATTTCAGTTTCATGACGAAATACTCGCCCGAGTTCTTTCACAATTTCGAAAAGTTCACGCGTCCCGTCGTTGAAACTCTGAACACTATGGGCGTTAAAGCCGAACTCGGCGGAAGAAACGACATTACCGTCGAAGGAAGGAAAATATCGGGCAACGCGCAGTTCACGAACCTCAAAACGATGTTCTCTCACGGAACGCTTCTTCTCGACTCGCATATCGAAGACGTCGTACAGGCATTGAACGTGAAAGCGGATAAAATAGTATGCAAGGGAATCAAATCAGTGCGGAGCAGGGTCGCGAACATTTCGGAATTCCTTAATGAAAAAATTTCTATCGGGGATTTCAGACAAAAAATTATCGACAACGTTTTCAAAGAGTATGATGAACTGCCAGTCCTGAATCTTACGGATGAACAGTGGAGCGAAGTAATGAAACTTTCGGAGACTAAATACAGGACGTGGGAATGGAATTTCGGACGCTCGCCGGAATTCAACGTACAGAAAATTGAACGGTTTGAGTTCGGACAAATTGATGCCAGAATTTTCGTGAAAGAAGGTAAAATCGCTGGGATTAAATTCTTCGGAGATTTTCTCGGGTACGGCGATTCGGAAGACGTCGAAAAACTTCTTACGGGAATTGTTTACAGGGAAAACGCTGTTTTAAATGCGCTGGCTGAAACGGATTTAAGGTATTATTTCGGCAGCATTAAATTAAATGATTTCGTAAAATTTATTTGCAATTAAAATGAGAAAAGAAAGCAAGGATTTTCTTGAAAAGTACATAAACACCGCGTCACCTACGGGCTTTGAATATCCTGGACAGCGTATCTGGCTCGATTATATCAAGCCATACACAGACGAATATATGAGCGACACTTACGGTACTGTTGTCGGCGTGATTAACCCGAAAGCCGAATACAAGGTTGTAATTGAAGCGCACGCGGACGAAATTTCCTGGTTCGTGAGTTACATAACCGACAAGGGATACATTTACCTGAAAAGGAACGGCGGCTCCGACCATCAGATAGCGCCGTCGAAACGCGTGAACATTCACACGAAGAAAGGCGTGGTTAAAGCCGTTTTCGGATGGCCTGCGATACACGTGAGAGACCCGAAATCCGAGGAAACTCCTACGATGAAAAATATTTTTCTCGATTGCGGATGCTCTTCGAAGAAAGAAGTCGAAAAGATGGGCGTGCACGTCGGATGTGTCGCGACATTCGAGGACGAACTCATGATGCTTAACAACAGGTATTTCGTAGGACGCGCTCTCGATAACAAGATGGGCGGTTTCGTGATTGCCGAAGTCGCGAGGATGCTCAAGGAAAAAAAGAAAAAACTTCCATTCGGTTTGTATGTAGTCAATTCCGTTCAGGAAGAAATCGGACTGCGCGGCGCCGAAATGATTTCAAGAAGAATCAAACCCGACCTCGCGATAATTACAGACGTGACGCACGATACACACGCGCCGATGTATGACAAGAAATCGCAGGGCGACACGAAAACTGGCGAAGGACCAGTGCTGACGTACGGTCCCGCGGTACATAACAACGTTTTGAACTTGCTAATCGATACGGCGAACAGGAAAAAAATTATATTCCAGCGCGATACGGTTTACCGCGCGACGGGAACCGATACCGACGCGTTCGCGTATTCGGGAATGGGCGTTGCTTCGGCTCTTATATCAATCCCGCTGAAGTATATGCACACGACGGTCGAAATGGTTCACAAGGACGATATAGAAAAAACCATACAACTGATGTACGAGTTTCTCCTGCAGTTGAAAGCAGGAACGGACTTTCGCTACATCAAGTAACAATTAGTAATTAATAATTAGTAATTAGTAATTGAGAGCAGTAGTTAGTAGTTAGTAGTTAGTAGTTAGTAGTTAGTAGTTAGTAGTTAGTAGTTAGAATCTTTGTTTGTCATCCCGGCGGAGGCCGGGATCCATAAGCGGAACACATATTCCCCTTGTTACGAAGCCCTGTTTCGGAATATTGTTTTCCATCGTCAAATATTAGTTTTGCAAAAACATCATAGACGAATGAAACAAATAAAAAGAACATTTATATCGTTTACACTATGCCTTCTCTCCTGTCTGATTATTGAGGGATGCGTATCATCACGATACTCAAGTGATTTCTGCTATAGATTGTATTTATTAGATACGAATTTTATTAGTAATCTTAATCTGCTCGAATTTATTAATAATAATAATGACAAGATATATGTGATATCAGAGAAAAATACACATTATGATTTTGATAGCGCATCATTTTCTCCTCTTGAAAATTTAAAAACTTACTGCATAGAATTGAACGAACCTGATTCTCCCATAAAAGCTATCATGCCTTTCGAGGCTGATCGTGGCGGAGGTGGTGCGATATATATAGGCGATAAATTATTTTGGAAAAACGGATATATCGTTACTAAAGTATATATATCAAACGATATTAAAGGGACATTTGTCAGTAGGAACAAGATAAAGAACGATTAAGGAGTGATATTTCAATTAGAAATGAACAATTATTATTTTCGCGTGTCGCGGTTTTTCAAATCGATTCTGAGTTGAATTAATTTCAATTTTAAATTGCAATTTTGCAATTTCAAATTTGAATTTTGAATTTTTTCCTACTTCTCCTCCAGCAATATCTGCTTTGCTTTTTGGAGTTCCGCCTGATGTTCATCGGATACTTTCGGATATTCGGGATTGAGACCTTCAAGTGTTTTTACTATTATATCCGCGACAGCCGTCCTCGTATACCACTTCTTATCGGCGGGCACGACGTACCACGGCGCCCAGTCGGTGCTCGTGTTGTTCAGCGTGTCCTCGTACGCGTCCATATAATCATTCCACAACGCCCTTTCTTTCACGTCGGCCGCGGAGAACTTCCAGTTTTTTTCCGGCAATTCAATTCTCTTGAGAAATCTTTTCTTCTGTTCAGATTTCGATACGTTAAGAAAAAACTTCAGTATGACGATGCCGTTATCGGTTAGGTATTTTTCGAAATTGTTTATCTCTTCAAATCTATGTTTCCAGAGTTTATCTAATTTGCCCGTGAAAGGAAGCCTCTGGTTAGCAAGGAATTCGGGATGAACGCGGACTACAAGTACTTCCTCGTAATATGAACGGTTGAATATTCCTATGCGCCCTTTTTCGGGAAGACACTTCATGCAGCGCCATAAATAATCGTGGTCGAGTTCTTCTGTCGAAGGAGTTTTGAAACTGAATACCTGACAGCCCTGCGGATTTATGCCCGACATTACGTGCTTTATCGTTCCGTCCTTGCCTGCGGCGTCCATTGCCTGAAATATGAGAAGCATCCCGTACTTGTTCTGAGCGTATAGCCTGTCCTGAAGTTCCGAAAGACGCGCGATGCTGCCGAGAAGTTCATCCTTCGCTTCATCCTTGTCCCTGTAATCGCCCGTAAAGGACGGGTCGAGGTCTTTTAGTTTTATATTGTCACCTGGTTTTATTTTAATTTTCATCTGGCGTGTTTTTTTTTGAAAAGATTATTTTTTTGTTTTATTATTGCAATGTAATAAATTTATAATTTATTATGTATCGAAAAACATCGAGTCCCGCAACGAGCATCGCGACCCCCATACGTTTTTTTGAATAAACATTTGATGCCGATTTAAGTAATTTTACGTATGCAATTCCTTTCCCCTGATTGAGTTCGGGATTGCGAATAAAACTGATTCAATAGCAAATGGAAACTCTGGAAAACAAACTTAAGAATTTAATCATAGTCGGCGACCGGGTGCTGATTAAGCCGAAGTCGCTTTCCGACAAAACGAAATCGGGTCTGTATCTCCCGACGGGTGTGCAGGAAAAAGAAGTCGTCCAGTCCGGTTACGTTATGAAGGTCGGACCCGGATATCCGCTCGCGCAGTCTTCCGAGGACCCCGACGAATCCTGGAAGAACACGGAAGAAAAAGTTAAATACATTCCCTTGCAGGTGAAAGAGGGCGACCTCGCGATATTCATGCAGAAGGGTTCAATCGAAGTGCTTTACAAGGATGAAAAATATTTCATCGTCCCGCAGAACCAGATATTGATGATTGAAAGAGAAGAGTTTTAATTCTTTCTTTGTGAAATAGGAGTAATAAAACAGCGTGCTCGGATGAGTCACGGGTGTACACGGTGTTACTTTTCCTGAGTATTTAGATTTAAAATCTTTATTACCTGTAATAAAACATTTCGCGCCGCTCCTCGAAGAGATTGTTCTTGTCGTTTATGAACTTGTTTTTCGCCTCGAGAGGATTTATTTCCACTATGTTAAGTTCTTCCTTATCTTCCGAAGCCCTCGACAGATAGTCGCCGTTCGGACCGAGTATTACGCTGCCGCCGGTGAATGAGACCGATTCCTTTCCTATGGTATCCGTTCCGGTTCTGTTCGCCGTAATCGTGAATACGCGGTTTTCAATGGCGCGGGCGTACATCGAGTTCTGACAGTATGGCATTACGAGGTTTGACGGATGGCAGATTATCTGCGCCCCGCGAAGCGCCAGCGTTCTCGCGGCTTCTGGAAAAATCCAATCGAAACAAATCATCATTCCGATTTTAACCGTTTCGTATTTTTCCGACGGGATTTCATAAACCCAGAAACCCGTGTTGCCGGGATGAAAAAAATTCTTTTCGTTGTAGAACAAATGCGTCTTTCTGTAAATCCTGAATTTCCCGTCCGGAAAAACGAGTATCGAGGAATTGTAATAAACGTGCTGGCTGCCGTCTTTTGCGCATTCACAGAATCCCGATACTATACACGCGTTTTTCTTCCTGCTGATTTTTTTCAGCATCGAACAGTACTTCCCCGAATCGGGATTCTCGGAAATTCCCGCGAGTTCATCGAGTGAACTTAACAGGTAGCCCGAGTTCGCAAGTTCGGGTATGACCAGCAGGTCGAAGTTCGCTCCGCCGATGAAGTCCGATACTTTCTCGGTGTTCACCGACGGGTTGTGAAGTTCGGGCTTGAATTGCAGATATCCGATTTTCATATTCTTAGCATCGTTTAATTATAGTAGATTGCTCGCGAGTTCCGCGAGTTCCGACCGCTCACCTTTTTCAAGATTTATGTGCGCGTAAAGTTTCTGACCCTTGAAATGCTCGATTAGATATGAAAGTCCGTTCGACATCGAATCGAGATACGGGTGGTCTATCTGATAAATGTCGCCCGTGAAAACAATCTTCGTCCCTTCGCCCACACGCGTTATGATTGTTTTAATTTCGTGCGGCGTCAGGTTCTGGGCTTCGTCAACTATAAAAAATATTCTCTGAAGGCTTCTACCCCGGATGTAACTAAGAGGCTCGACTATTAATTTTTCTTCCTTCACCATGTTTGAAATCGCCTGATGGTGCTTGTCAGTGTCGGGATACTGGTCCTGTATTACTTTCAGGTTGTCCCAGAGCGGCTGCATGTACGGCGCGAGTTTGCTGTCAACGTCGCCGGGAAGATAACCTATGTCCTTGTTGCTCAACGGTATCACGGGACGCGCTATGTAAATCTGCCTGTATTCTTTCTTCACCGCGAGCCCGGAAGCCAGCGCCAGAAGTGTCTTGCCCGTTCCCGCTTTTCCCGTAATCGAAACAAGAGGTATGTTCTTGTTCGTTAAAGCGTTCATCGCGAATGTCTGCTCCGCGTTTCTCGGCATTATTCCGTACGCGGGATTCTTGTCGATTCTTTCAACCATCTCTTTTTGCGAATCGAGATATCCGAGAACCGAACGATTCTTATTGCGTATTATATAAAACTTGTTCGGGAATGCCCCGTTCTTATCCTTTTTTATTACTTCCTTCGCCGGTATCTTAAAAGGAATCTGGTAAATTTTATTCAGCAGTTCGTCGTTAAAATCCTCCAGTATATCCTTGCCGCTGTAAAGTTCCTCTATGTTTCCGATGTGGTCAGTCGTGTAATCTTCCGACAATACTCCTATTGCCTTTGCTTTCATCCTGAGGTTCACGTCTTTTGTTACGAGTATCACGGAGTTCGGATCCTTGGACGCCATCTTGAGTTCATAAGCAGTGCTCAATATCCTGTGGTCGTGTGTATCTTCCCTGAACACTTCCCTTATCTCGTCGCTAAGCCCCTTCGTGATTGCAATTTTCACTTTCCCCTTTCCCTTGCCGAGCGAGACGCCGCCGTTGAAAAGCGCGTTGCCCGTCAGGTTGTCGAGAGTCCTGGCAAACTCCCGCGCGTTTAGGTTTATAACCTGACTGCCTCTCTTGAAATGGTCAATTTCCTCTATTACTGCTAACGGAATAACGATGTCGTTTTCTTCAAACTGAAGAATGCACGAAGCATCGTGAAGTATTACGTTGGTGTCAAGAATGAATGTTTTCGCAGTTTTCCTTTTTGCCATGTCGTTTTTTGTTTTAGATTTTTTCCGTTTAATGTTTTTATAGAACCTGTTTCCCCCAAAGAACCATGTTAGTTCTTACTAACCCCATTCTTTTGAGTGAGAGTTATTATTGACGCTGTTACGTTTCATCACTTATTTCGTCTCCCTCCTCGTAGAAATACCGCGTGAGCGCTCCGGTTATTCTTTTCCCCATGTCGAGTTCGAATTCCTCCTCGTGTTTCATTACCGCCTCTCGTACGGCTTCGAACGAGCCGTATCTGATAAGGAGTTTTTTTGCCGACGCGTCGCTGATGCCCTTAATGTCATTCAGTTCGGAGACTATTGTTCTCTTGCTCCTCAACGCGCGGTGGAATTCAATCGCGAACCTGTGCGCTTCGTCCCGCACTCTTTGTAACAATTTCAAACCGCTCGACGTTTTAGGAATCGTGTGCGGGTCGGGATCGTTCGGAACGAACACTTCCTCGAGACGTTTAGCAAGCCCAATAATATTCGGCGATTTCACTCTGTCGGTTAAGGATTCGCCTGAAGGATTCGCGATTTCAATTTTGAGGTCGTTAAAAACTGTAACCGCGGATGACAACTGCCCCTTTCCTCCGTCTATGACTACAAGGTCGGGCATTTCCCCGCCCTCTTCGGCAAGCCTGCGGAATCTGCGGTGAATAACCTCACGCATCGATAGGAAATCATCCGGCTCGCCTGTCTCGTTGCTCACGCTTCGAATCCTGTATTTCCTGTATTCGGATTTTTTCGGCTTGGCGTCTTTAAAAACCACCATCGACGCGACCGTATCCGTTCCCTGAATGTGCGAAATATCAAAGCAAGCGATGTGCCTCGGAAGCCTGTTCAGACGCAGGTCGCGCTTAAGCGATTCGAGTGAAGGAGCGATGTATTCGCGTTTCATTTTAGCGAGTTTCAACTCCTGCAGCATGAGCATCGCGTTGGCTTCTACCATGTGAACGAGTTTCGCCTTGTCCCCGATTTTCGGAACAGTAATCTCAATCTTTCCTTTTTTCTTTTCCGCCAGCCATTTTTCGATTGATTCCGGGTTTTCCATTTCGAAGGGAAAGAATATTTCATCGGGTATGAAGTCCGATTTCAGATAATAGTTCGTCACCAGATTTTCGAGAATTTCTTCTTTCGGCTTTTCAAGCACGTTGCCGAAATAGAAATGGGATTTTCCTATCACGCGTCCGTCGCGTATCTTCATCACCATACCGCAGGCGTCGTTGTCTTCCGATACAACCGAGAATACGTCCCTGTCGACAATTTCCTCGCCCGCCATTTTCTGCTTCGCGTTGTAAACACTCAGCGCGTCCATCTTGTCCCTCGTTCTTGCCGCCTGCTCGAACATCATCTTTTCCGAATATTCTTCCATCTTCGAGCGAAGTTCTTTTTCGAGCGTCGCCGTTTTTCCGTTAAGAAGTTTCGCGACCTGCTCTATCATCTCTCTGTAATCTTTTTGCGTCTGCAGACCGGCGCAGGGTCCCTCGCATTTCTTTATGTGATAATCGAGACAGACCTTGAACTTTCCTTCTTTAATGGTATTCTCGTTTAGAGTCAGATTGCAGGAGCGTATGGTAAAAATATCCCTTATTGATTTAAGCGCGAAACGCATCGTCTTGACGTCTGTGTAAGGTCCGAAATACCGCGACCCGTCTGAACGTTTTTTCCTCGTCGGAAAAACACGCGGAAAAGGTTCGTTCGTAATAACGATGTACGGATACGTTTTATCGTCCTTTAGAAGAACGTTGTAGCGGGGTTTAAGTCTTTTTATGAGATTGAATTCGAGTATCAGCGCCTCGATTTCATTGTCCGTTGTAATTATTTCAAGGTCGGCGATTTTTGTTACCATCGCGTCTGTCTTCGCTTGGGACGGACGGGACTGAAAGTATTGCCTGACGCGGTTTTTCAGGATTTTTGCCTTGCCGACGTATATGACTTTACCTGATGCATCTTTGAACTGATACACGCCCGGAGCCGGCGGAAGGTTCTCGAGTTTTGATTGCAGACTATTTTTTATCGTTTCCCGCAATTAAATCATTCTTGCCTAAATTTTCGTATAAATTTTTATAATATCAACATACTTACGGGGAACAGTCTTTCTTAAATATCACGTACGGTACAAACGGCGAGGCAACGCTCATTTTTTTATTTATGCGCGATTACATCTATCATAACCTTGGCGTCTTTCGGAAGGCGTGCGACTTCTACCGTGCTTCTCGCCGGAAGCGAAACGCCGAAGTACCTGCCGTAAATTTCGTTCATCGCGGGAAACTCGGTTATGTCCTTCATGTAAACCGTTGTCTTTATCGCATTGTCAAGCGACGAACCGTGCTCCGCTAAAATATGATTCAGGTTTTCACAGACTGTTTTTGTCTGCTCCCTTATATCATCCGACACTATATTGCCTTCGCTGTTGAGCGCGATTTGTCCCGAAGTGAAGAACAACCCGTTGAATTCCGTGTAATGTACGCCCTGTGAGTAAGGCCCGATGGGCTTCGGAGCCTTGTCCGTATATATAAGTTTTTTCATTTCGCTCTATGTTTGTTTTTCAGACAGTTCGATTATTCTTTCGAGATCGTCGTTTGAATAATATTCGATTATTATTTCGCCTGTCTGCTTTGTTTTGGGTTTCACTATTACCCTCGTGCCGAAGTATCTTCTTAGTTTGTTCTGTATTTCTTCGTATTCGCCGCTGACTCCGCCGTTAGACGTCTTTCTCTTTTTCTTTTTCTTCGCCTGCTTGTCCGTCAGTTCTTCCACTTTCCTGACGGAAAGATTTTCTTCCAGAATCCTCTTCCATATCGCGATCTGCGCTTCTTCATCATCTATCCTGAGTATTGTTCTCGCATGACCCTCAGTAATTTCATTCTTGCGAAGTGAAAGTTTTATTTCCGCCGGAAGTTTCTGAAGGCGTAGAAAGTTTGCGACAGTGCTTCTTTGTTTGCAGACTTTTTCCGCTATCTGCTCCTGCGTGAGGCTGCATTCATCCACGAGCCGCCTGTATGAATCAGATAATTCCATCGGGTTGAGGTCGTCGCGCTGAACGTTCTCTATTAGCGCGAGTTCTAGAAGATTCTCCTTGCTTTCGTCTTTCGTGTCGTAAATGAACGCGGGAATTTCGGCGAGCCCGGCTATTTTCGCGGCTCTTAGTCTTCTCTCGCCCGATATGAGTATATAACCGTTTCCGTCTTCGGCGAGTTTTACCGTTATCGGCTGAAGAACCCCTTTCTTCTTTATCGAGTTCGCGAGTTCATTAAGTTTTGCCTCGTCAAAATCCTCCCTCGGCTGGAACGGATTCGTTCTTATCTTTCCTATCTCTACAAATAGTTTGCCTTCGGAAACGCTTTTCGCGCTTCCGTTCGGGTTGTTCGGGTCAATGTTTCTGTTTTCGAAAAGCGCCGAAAGGCCTTTCCCGAGACCTCCTTTATTATCCATAAATATTATTTATCCTGTATAGTTTTATTGTTTCTTGCTGCGAACTCTTTCGCGAGTTCGGTATAGTTTCCCGCGCCCGATGAAAGCGGGTCGTACACGATTACGGGTTTGCCGTAACTCGGCGCTTCGCCTATTTTCACGTTCCTCGCTATTTTCGTCGCGAACACCTTGTCAGCGAAATATTTCCTTAGTTCGGCTTCAACCTGATTCGCAAGTTTAAGCCGCGAATCGAACATCGTTAGAAGATAACCTTCGATTGAAAGATTCGGATTAAAGGAATTCTTCACCATCTTTATCGTATTGAGCAGCGCCGAAAGCCCTTCGAGCGCGTAATATTCACACTGAACGGGAATCAGCACCGTGTCCGCCGCGTTAAGCGAGTTCACTGTAATAAGCCCTAATGACGGCGGGCAGTCTATGAAAATAAATTCAAAATCATAACCGCTTTCTGACGACGATAATTCCTTAAGTTTGTCCCTGAGCATTCTTTCCCTGTTTGGAAGAGAAACAAGTTCCAGTTCTGCCGCGACGAGATTTATGTTCGACGTTATTATCGAAAGATTTTCAATCTGCGTCGGCTTGACGGCATCAGCAGCCTTCATGTCACTGACGAGCAGTTCATACACGCTCCTGCCGTCGTCCTTTGCCTCTATGCCCATTCCCGTAGTCGCGTTCGCCTGAGGATCGGCGTCGACGAGCAGTACCTTGATTCCGAGTTTTGCGATGCACGCGGACAGATTGACGGCTGTCGTAGTTTTTCCGACGCCGCCTTTCTGATTTGATATAGATATTATTTTCTGCACTAATTCCGATTTATAATTCGTAAATGTCGCCCGGCTTCATTATTATGCATTTCTTGCCTATCGATTCGATTTTTCTCTTGAAATCATTGGCATCAGATTTAATTAAATCGAATGTGTTGTAATGAATCGGTATGACGGTATTGGCATTCACGAATTCAGCCGCTTTTACCGCGTCATCGACGCCCATCGTGAAATCGTCCCCGATGGGAAGAAGCGCGCAGTCGATTCTGTGCATCTCCCCTATTAATTTCATGTCATAGAAGAGACCCGTGTCTCCCGCCTGATATACGTTTTTTCCCGCAGCCGAAATAATGAACCCGTACGCGTCGCCCGCGTATGTCCCGTCGGGAAAAGACGAGGAATGCTGCGCCATCGTTAGTTTCACCCTGCCGAACGGAAAGTTATAACCGCCTCCGATGTTCATCGGATGCGCCTTTACTCCCTTATTGCCGCAGTATGTCGCGATTTCATAAATCCCGATTACCGTGGCGTCGTTTTTCTTCGCGAGTTCTAACGTATCTCCGAAGTTGTCTCCGTGACCGTGCGTGGGTATAATGAAATCACATTTGACGTCAGCGGGTTTTACGTCGCAATTCGGATTTCCCGTTATGAACGGGTCGGAGAGAATCCTGTGCTTCCCCGTTACGAATTCGACGAATGCGTGGCCGTGATAAATGATTTTCATATTGTATATAAAACTTTAAATTGCTAAATATTGTTAAGTTAATACTTAAATGAAATTAATTCAATTTTAATTGTATTGCATAGGAGGAAATACCGTCCTGCATTGCTTTTAAAAAAGAGAATTCTAAAACATTAACTATAATCTTATGATACTCAGAGACAAACTCGCGGAAATCATTCCGGGTCTGAGAAAAGAAGCAAATGAAGTGTTTGCTATGGGTCCGAATGCTGTAATTAACGAAGTCACTACGGAACAGTTGTTCGGAGGAATGAGAGGCATTAAATCTCTTATTTGCGATACGTCCGAAGTCGGACTCGATACGGG
>CALGII010000117.1 GCA_937915485.1 uncultured Ignavibacteriota bacterium
CCAGTTTGTTATCTGAAGCGTGTCCCAGTTTGTTCCGCCGTTTGTTGTTTTAATGCTGATACCGTAAGTGCCCACGGCCCACCCTGTTTGTTCGCTGACAAAACAAATTGATTTAATATCACAAAATGTTTTTATGTTTTGCTGAACCCAGTTTAAACCGCCGTTAGTTGTTTTCTTGAACGTTCCGTTGTTGCCGCCCGTCCAGCCCGTCTGGTGGTTAACAAAAAAAACGGAGTTTAAAGGAAACGGAGAATCAACAAGGACCTCCGTCCAGTTATTTCCCGAATTTGTTGTCTTGAAAAGCGTTCCTGTGTCGGCGGAGATCCATCCGTTTTGAGCATCAAGAAACTGTACCGTAAAGAGTGCTCTATGCGTGTTGATGTTTCGGGAAACCCAGTCAGCGCCTGCGTTTGTAGTGTTGATTACGGCGCCGCCTTCGCCTACAGCCCATCCGGTATTTGAATTAACAAAATATATATGGTTTAACGAACTGCTTGAAGGATAAGAACCTATGTTTAACCACTGTGCCCGAAGATTCCCAAACAAAAAAAATACAACAAGGAAATATAGTAATCTTTTCATAGGGGTGCTTCTTCCATTTTGTTTTCAAAGAAAGTGTTTGTTAAATCTAAAAAAATACTTACCTAAAATCAATAAGAATAATTATAAAGATTCATTCTGTCGGGTGCTTTTTTTAAATTTTTATTTTAAAAGTAGGTCTGTAATTCTAATCGCGATTTTTGAGCCATATCAAAATTCTTGTTGAAATTCGAATTCATATTGAATAAATTTTAGCAATATAAAAACGGAGGTAAAAAATGTCCGGCAGATTACAAAAATTCATCGGCTTTTTATTTTTTATTTTTTTGTCTTCAGCGCTTTTTCTGAGTTTCAACAGTTTTACAAAAACCAACAATCAACTTGTTTCTCCGTCCGCGAATTTTTTAGACACTATAACGCTTAACGCAAATCCCGGTCCGTCGAACAATGGCGGCTCGACCGGCTGGGCTATGTTCTTTGACCTTATCGGCGGCGCGCACGACGTTACTCTTACGGAAATGAGCACCGGGAGCACGGCCTCGGCAAACGCGACATTCACGATAGAAATTTTCACGCGCACCGGAACCTCGCTTGGCGGTCCAGTGGGTTCGGGCTCGGGCAGTTCAACCGCCGGGTGGACGTCGCTCGGAACTGTAACTTTTACGCAAGGACCAAATGCAAACGGCGTGTCTCTGCTTTGTCAGATTCCCCCGATTTCAGTAAGCGCGGGCGACACCGTTGGAGTTGCCGCGAAATTTACGGGCGCGGGTCCGCGGTATTTTGGAACGGGTTCACCGCCATACAGCACTTACGCGGATTCAAACCTAACGCTGATTACGGGCGACGGGCGTTCCTCTCCGTTCACACCCCTGGGCAGTTGGTTTGCTTCGCGCGCGATGGTAGGCGCGCTTCGTTATGTGGTTAATCCCGTATCGGGAATCGGGACAATCGGAAAAGAACAACCCGCGGATTTCAGGCTCGAACAGAATTATCCTAATCCTTTCAATCCCGTAACTTCAATCGAATTCGCGGTTCCGTCGAGAACGAACGTTGTTCTGACCGTATTTAATTCTCTCGGAAGAGAAGTCGCGGTGCTTGCAAGCGGAGAATACGCGCCGGGAAATTACAAAATTACCTGGGATGCCGCGGGTCTTTCGAGCGGTGTTTATTTTTATACGATGAAAGCGGGTAATTTCATGCAGACAAAGAAACTGCTGCTGGTGAAGTAGTATCGTAAAATAAAAATTTGTTTTCCGCCCTTTGACAATGAATCAAAGGGCTTTTCATTTTAAATTGAAATAATATTTCCGTGAAATTATTTTTATACAAACCTAAAGGAAGAGTAGGCGGATGAAGAAGCATAAATAATAATAAAGACGAGACTCCCATAAAAGAGGCTCTCTTAACAATTACATTTTTAAAAACTTATGGGATTAAAATGGATATTATTAATTTATGCTTTACGGACGTAACTTTTTCTTACGGGGTTTCTCAACGGCCCGTCATAAAAAACCTTACCGTCACGTTTCAAAAAGGATGGACCGGAATAATCGGCGCAAACGGAATCGGCAAGACCACACTTGCGAAACTCGCCTGCGGTTTGCTTCTGCCCGACAAAGGCTCTGTCATTTTAACGGACAAAAACGCGTCAGGACTTTACTGCGAGCAGGAGACACACTATCCGCCCGGAGACATTAAGGAATTTTTTCTTGACGAAGACAACTATCCCGGCAAACTCCGTTCAATACTCGGAATTGAAGAGAGCTGGACTGAAAGGTGGGATACGCTCAGTTTCGGTGAAAGAAAAAAACTTCAGGTCGCTGCGGCATTGTGGAAAAATCCTGAAATAATCGTTCTCGACGAGCCGACAAATCATCTCGACGAAAGTACGAACAAAAGCGTCATAGAATCACTGCATACTTACGAAGGAACAGGTTTAATAATAAGCCACAACAGGGATTTGCTCGATGAACTATGCGGTTGGTGTTTTTTTATGGATACTCACGGAGCGGTTATCAGAAAAGGCGGAGTCACGGAAGGACTCGCGCAGCAGGAAATCGAAGAGAGGCAGAAGGAAAAAGCGTTTGAAAACGCGCAGGAAAATTTCAGGAAACTCGATAAGAGTTCGGCGAGTATGAAACACGAGATTTCATTGAAGCGAAAATCGCTGTCGAAGAAAAATCTCGACAAGCACGACCACGACGGGAAAGGCAGGATTGACGGGCTGAGGCTGAAAGGCAAAGACGCGATTGGCGCGAGGAAGCTGAAAAACCTGCAGTCGCGCGCGGCAAGGGCGAAAGAGGAGATGGAGAAATCGTATTTCAGGAAGCGAAACATTGACGGGTTTTCGCTCAACGGAGAAAGAGCGGAAAGAAATTATTTTCTCGCGCAGGAAGAAGGCGATTTAAAATTCAAGAACGGGATTACGCTCGGCGTTCCGTTTCTGACAATAAAGCCCGACGACAAAATCGGCATATCGGGAGAAAACGGAACGGGAAAAAGCACTTTGATAAAATATTTTCTTGAAAAAATAAATATCCCGCCTGAAAAATTAATATACATTCCCCAGGAAATTAATCCCGGGGATATTGACGGCATGAGAAACAGAATCGATTCGTTGAACAATGCCGAACTTGGAAAACTTCTGACGGTTATATACAGGCTCGGCTCGGAACCCTTACGCGTGATGGAAACCGAAAGGCCGAGTCCCGGAGAAGTAAGGAAAATTCTTCTCGGGCTCGGACTGCTGAAGTCGCCGCAAATCATAATAATGGACGAGCCGACAAACCATATGGACCTGCCGTCTGTAATCTGTCTAGAGAAAGCGTTAAAGGAGTTCAAGGGCGCGCTCGTGCTCGTCAGCCACGACCGCGTTTTTCTGAACAAGGTAACAAACACTATATGGCTGATTGAAAACAGGAAAGGCAGGCGAACGCTGAAAATAACTCATAGAATGAATTTGTGATAATTCTCGATGATTCGTGCCGGAATATTTTCAGGCGGAAATCAAACGAGGTCGGCGAAGACGGCATCCGCCGCTTCGGCAAGGTCAAACGGAGGGAGAACAATCTGCATTCCCCTTACGCCCGCGCTGAATAAAATCTTATCAAAGAGTTGCGAGGTTTCTTCTAAGTATGTCGGGTATTTTTTTGTCATTCCGATGGGCGAGCATCCGCCGCGTATGTAGCCCGTGACGGCGAGCAGGTCTTTCGCTTTTATCATTTCTACGCTTTTGTTTCCGCTGGCGGACGCGGCTTTTTTCAGGTTTAGTTCCGCGTTACCCGGAATAATGAAAACCGTGTATCCCGACTTATCGCCCCTGGCGACAAGCGTCTTGAAAACGGTTTCGGGCGGCGCGTCGATTTTGTTGGCTACGCTGACGGCGTCAATTTCGTCTTCATTGACTTCGTATTCCCGCGTCTCGAATTTGAAATTGCCGCTTTCGAGAATTCTTACGGCGTTCGTTTTCTTCATCGTTGGAATTTATCTCTCTGCAAAGATGATAATATGCGGGAAAATATAAAATGGAATTTTACGATACGCCGTACATGCGGCTATAACAAATCCGCCACTTTTCTTTGATTTTTTCTACCACGAAAATATAGTCTTCAGCGGCCATCGGCCCCCACCAGATGGAATAAAAAAAATAACCCCTTGTAAATTCTTCATTATAGCAGATTCTGGACAAAAATACCCATGCCCCGGTGAAGGATTGACTGTTATTCAATTTTGAATTTATAACCCCGTATATTGAGTCCGGATCAGTATACTTAGTAAATTGGTTGTCTTTATCCGGCAAAAAGACACGTTTATCCGGCTTCGAAAAAGATTCAACGGCTATAAACCTTGAAGCCGGGTTATTCTTTAAGTAAGGACCGTAGGGCGGAGTGCCGGAATAAAATTTCGATAACTTGACCGGATTTATAAGACTGTCGAGTAAAACAAACGCAGGTACCTTGTTAGTGTCTTCGAGAAAATGCCAGCGGAATGTCAACACTGAATCAATAACATCCAAATAAGTATCTGTTTCTAATTTTTTGTAAGATTCAGAATTAGGGTCATTATTGTAAACACTGCACCCCTGAAAAATCAACGAAACGAAAACAACAAGAAATAAATAATATTTCATTTTAACTCCTATAAAATTATCCGCACGATTAGTAAAAATTAAATATCTATTATCATAATCGCCCCGTAACGGTATTCTATATTGTTTATCTTTTTTACCTCTTCGCCTTTTCTTCTTTTGAAAAAAACCAGTCTGTCGGAAAAGTAATGCTCATCGTCTGCATTTTCTGAAAGTCCGTTTTCAACGTCAAACAACCTGCTAAGTTCGGGGGTTTGAAAGTAATAAGAAAACCTTATGCCTTTATAACGGCGTTTCTCAAATTTTTCGGCTAATTCAACTATTGTCTTAATTCCGAGCATGAATATTTTTGCGCCATCTATCGGTTCTATGTACCACCACACGTGAAAATGATTATTGTCGTTTTCAATCCAGGATTTTTTTCTGTTCATCATAGCGATGTCTGAAGTTCCGGTCTTATCAACCTTCGGAAGGACGCCAAAGGATTTAAGTGTTATTCCCCTGGAATTATTTACTATTTTATCGTTCAGTATTTTTTTAACACCCGCGGGAAATTTGACGGAGAAAGACAAATCTGAAGGCAGGCTGTATTCCTTCAGAAAATTGCGGAATGTACCGTTAAAGTATTTTCTCATTCTTAAGGATATCGAAATTAAACTTATTTTATCAGAACCATCTTTCTTGTTTCAGAATAACTTCCTGCCGTTAGTTTATAATAGTAAACGCCGCTGGAGAGTTCGCTCCCATCGAATGTGACGGAATACGTTCCGGGTTCAAGGTGTTCATTTACCAGCGTTGCCACTTCTCTGCCGAGTAAGTTATAAACTTTTAGCACAACAAAATTATTTTCCGTTTTCACTTTTCCGTTTTCAGGTATCGAGAATTTTATATTCGTTGACGGGTTGAACGGATTAGGAAAATTCTGATGAAGTTCGAATTCCAAAGGTATGGTTGTCTGAAGATTATTAACTTCCAGTATTTCCGATAACGGTCTTTTCCAAACCGCCAGATAATTTGAATTTCCGGTGATTGCTCCCGCATAGATATAATCGTTCAAAATTAATAACGAACTGACAGCGGGCAATCCGTTAAATCCCTGATTGAGGTTAATCCAATTGTATCCATAATTTGTAGTAAGATAAACCCCTCCCGCTATGGACGGGTTGTTTGATTTTCCCACGAGCAGATTATTTCCAGAAAAGGCATAACTCAGTATTGTGGAAATATCAGCAGCATAACTCTGCCACTGTAACCCGAAATTCGTCGAAACAAGAAGTCCGTTTCCGTATAATCCTATAAAAATATAACTTCCTTTAATTTTTGCCGAGGCGACATCACCGGTAAGATCTGTTGAATTCCAGGAGATTCCGTTGTTGGATGAAACGCTAACCCTGTAAAAGCCACCGGCGCAAATTACACTGCCTTCCGCAGTAACGGAAAAAATATATTCATTTGTTAGAAATGCGTTCCAGTTATTTCCATAATCAGAACTTACATAGAACCCGCCTTGATTTGTCGCCGTGTAAAGTTTGCCTCCGTCGACATAAAGACAGTTTACCGTGGGGTACATAAATGGTGTCTTTGACCAGTTAGTTCCGTTGTTACTCGACACACAGATTCCGCTGTCCTCAACTCCTGCAAATATAATACCCCCCAGGGCTACAAGACCATGAATCTCTTTATTAGCAAAACCGACCCTCGACCAGATATCGTTAACGTTTCTGTACACACCCGAAACTGTTCCTGCAAAAAGGTAATTTCCGTTATGAGCCAGAGATGTGACACCTCTTTCAATTCCCATGCCATTAGATATTTGTACCCATTGCGCGGGTACGCGGCAGGAAAGCGAGAAAATGAATAATAAAAACAAATATTTTTTCATATTAACGCTTACTTTAAGTGACTAATTAACAACGTTCAAAAGGATAATATCTAAAAAGAAATCTATATTATCAATCCATACAGAAATTCTTGATCTTATTAAATTCGATTTTTGATTTTGTATTGAGCATGTTCGAACAATTTTTTATCCGGATAAAATCGCTTCAGTGTATAAATAACAATAACACAGTTTATCGCGGGTACATTTCCCCTAAAAATATTTCCGCGATTTTTTAACAAAATCCGTGATGACGGGACATTTTCATTCGTCATTAACGTGAATACACTTTTTAATTAAATTATATTTATTAGATTTAAACTTATACCGTTAAGCACGGTTAAATTTTAGCATTCAATAAAAGGGAGGAAATACAACATGAAAAAGTTCTTCTTTCTTTTTTTTGCGCTAATCCTTTTCACAAACCTTCAATCGCAATGGAGCGAGCAGACCTCAGGAGTAACGACAGCCCTGCGTTCCGTTTGTTCAACTCCTTCATCAACCACAGCCTGGATATGCGGAGCAAGCGGCGTGGTGCTTAAAACTACGAATACGGGTTCGAGCTGGATTAACGTAAGTTCTGGAATACCCTCAACGAACACTTTAATCTGCATTTCGGCGGTTGACGCGAATCTCGCGCTGGTAGTGGGTTACAGCGGCTCAAACACCTACATGTACAGGACTTCAAACGGTGGAGCGAACTGGTCACAGGTCCTGTCCGAGGCGGGATTTTATGATGCCGTTTGCATGGTGGACGCGAATACAGGATTCATGGCGGGCGACCCGGTTAACAACAGATGGTCTTTGTGGAAGACGTCAAACGGAGGCGCTAACTGGGACAGCACGGGGATTTACTGCGCGACAGGTTCTTCATCCGAGGCGGGATGGAATAACGCGATGTACATCGTGTATCCGAAAATATGGATAGGCACGAACAGCACTTTAATCCGTTACTCGAGCAACTGGGGTTCAACGTGGACGGGGCTTCCGACGACAGGCGAGGTAAACGGGTATGCTTTATGCTTCGACTGGATGACCGGGCAGACGGGTTTAATGGCAGGCGCGGTAGCGATGCTGCAGAGTTCCAATATGGGTTTTAACTGGTCAAACGTGCCGATGCTGGGAACGGGAAACGTTGTTGGCATTACGTTTACAAACCTGCCCGTGGACGAATTTACGGCTCCCGCGTGGTATGTAAGAACCAGCACGAGCATATATTCAAGCGTTAACGGAACGTCCTGGAGCGTTGAATACACGGCGCCCGCGGGAAATTTCAACGCTATCAGCCAGGCAAAACCGGGAAAAGGCATCTGGGCGGTGCGTTCAAACGGCGGCATATCGTATCACACGATTATCACGGACATAAAAAAATCCGGAACGGAAATTCCCGGAAATTTCAGGCTTTATCAGAATTATCCGAATCCGTTTAATCCCGAAACTAAAATTAAGTTTCAACTTCCTGTTTCCGGTTATGCCGTGCTTAAAGTTTATGACGCGCTGGGAAAAGAAGTCAGAACACTGATAGACCGCAGTCTGGGAGCGGGAATTTACGAAACGCGGTTCAATGCCGAAAATTTATCTTCGGGTATTTATTATTATAAACTTACGACGGAAAAATATTCCGAAGTGAAAAAGATGATACTCGTGAGATAGAACAACGGACGTTTCGCGAGAAAGAGCGTTTCCCTGCGGTATGAATAAAATAAAAGCGGCGGAAGTTTACGCCGTCTTATAAAGGCATACGCGGCGCGGATAAACAAAGCCGCAGGCGAAAAGCGGTTTCGATTCTTTTTTTGTGCGGGATTGGCGATTCCGGCAATCCCGCTATTTTTTTGCGGAAAGAATATTCACAACCGCGTCGGCAGCCGGATATTACTATTTTAACAAAACCATCTTCTTGACCTCAACCTGTCCGCCCGCTTCAAACCTTACGAAGTATATTCCGCTGGATAAATCTGCGCCGTTGAAATCGACTGAATATTTTCCCGAGGGCTTAATCTCGCTTACCAGGGTTCGTATTTCCCTGCCGATAATATCATAAACTTTTAAGGAAACTAAACTCTGTTTTGGAATTTCATAAATAATTTTTGTTACAGGATTAAACGGGTTTGGATAATTTTGTTTAAGAGAAAATTGCTTTGGGGTATTAACGTTTACAATGTTGTTTACAACGGGTATATCAGCCATTACAAAACATATATCCGGCCTGATACCCTGGTATGTAACGGATTGAAGATAGCATCCGACCTCATTGCCGTTTCCCGAAGCCGCAATTGGCGTAGGATATATAAGACTATTTACAGAACCCCTGACTATTGTCGGAACATAATTGATTGAATCGTCGTTGAAACAAATCTCGATCATCAGGTTGTTTATTCCGTCATAGTTGAAATACGGCGGCGTCATATCTATGTAATTCCATCCGGTATCGGAAATTGTGCACGTTCCAATGAAAGCAGTCGTCCACCCGCAATTTGTCATTTCTCTCATCGCTCCCAACGAAGTATGCTGAAACCTTACTGAGAATTCGTTCAAAGACTGATAAACGCACGATGTTACATAGAATCCAATTTTCACTATAGAATTACTCCCAGTCGTCAGGCTCTGAAACTCTGATGCCTTGTATATAATTTGCATCCTTGAATCGCTGGTTTCGGTATGAAACGGATAACCGGAAATATTTTGTCCGTTTCCCAGACAGATGTTCGTAACATCGGTAATAACAGCCTTGCAGAGCGATGAAGAATCTATGTTATGATTTGAGGAAAAATCCCGCGCGAATATTTTGTAGAAAACCGAATCATTTATATTGACATCAGAATTTAAAGAGTTAAACACCGAGAAATAATTATTGCCGTCCGCCGGATTCAGTTTCAAGTGTTTAATTCCCGAAGCAGTGTTGTTTATATACCAGGAAATCCATACTGAATCCAGTTCGGTATTGTCTGTAACCTTTGCCCCGACTTTCACCGGCCAGTGAACTTTTGGGATTTTTTGCAAGGGGTAACAAACAATAACGGGCTTAAGAGTATCAATCGAGGATGTAAAGGAAAAATAATTTGCCGGCGCTTCGTCAGGCGCTGTCGATGTTTTATTTAAAGAATCAGTTGTTGTAATATAGTAATTATAAATTCCATTTCCCGACAACGGCAGGTTTGCCGTCCAATTGTTATTGCCTGCGTATGTCAGCGCCGTTACCGACCAGTTAACACCATTCTTAGCATAAAACAATTTTGTCAACATCGGATTAACGCCCGAATGAGCCGGAATTATGGAACAATTTACCGGCCTTGTTCCCGCCGACTGTTCGGTGTTGCCGAGCGGCGAATGAATAATTTTTGGTTCGTGTAATTTTTTTACGTATTTCAGCAGTTTATAGGCGTTAACCTTTCCGTATCCCATTTCATTGTGCCAGGAATAACCGAGAGCCGTATAAGGCCCGATGCCGTTGTATGTGTATTTTCCGGCCTTATCCGCCGTATTGCACAACCTTATTCTTACCGAATCCCACCTCTGCGTCGAATCCAATGAAAGCGAAAGGGCGCACACTCCCGCGCATATAGGGGTGGACACAGACGTGCCGCTTATCTGATCGAAATAACCCCCGTTAAGGGTTGTTGAGTAAATTTTAACGCTCGGAGCGACAACGGATAATTTGTTTCCGTAATTTGCCCCCCACCAGGTTTCCGCGTCGCAACTTTCCGGAGATTTTCTGTTATTGCACGGGTCCAATCCGCCGACAGCAATCACGTTTGGATTCGTCGAAGGCCACTGCATCCCCGAATTGTAATTTCCCGTTGCAAAGCAAAAAACAGTTCCCTTTCCGTTTCTTCCCAAAGTTACTCCGTCCAGTATAGCCTGGTCCACCGCCGAGACGCCCGCGCTTAAACCCCAGGAATTACTTGATACCCAGCCCTGCTGATACGAATAAATAATTCCATTTACCATTGCGGACGAAGTAGTACCGGCCGATGAGTTGAAAATCTTGACCGCTACGAGTTTGCATCCCGGTGCGATACCCGATATTCCGATTTCGTTATTCTGTACGGCGGCGGCAAGACCCGCGGTAACGGTCCCGTGACCGTGATCGTCCATCGGATATGGATGTTCGTTTATGAAATCATATCCCTTAGAAACCAGCAGGTTCGCTTTTATGTCGGGGTGAGTTGTGTCTATTCCCGTATCCACGATGCAGATTATGCACTGGGGCGTTCCGGTTGTCAGGTTCCAGGCGCTGTCCGCTCTCGTATCGCATCCCGCGGTTCCGATAACACCGCCGGGAATATTGTTGCCCGTATTTCTTATTGCCCACTGCTGGGGAAAATACTGGTCGTTCGGATTAAAGCAAAGCAATCCCGAAAAATAAAAATTTGGCTCCGACCAATTCACCATCCCGCTCTCGTACAACGAATTCGCGGCATCTATTGATAATAATTTTTTATTGTCCTGAATTTTCAGCACATAAGATTTCCCGCCCGACAATTCAAGTGCCCGCCTGACCGTAAACCCCGCATTTTTTAAATAATCGTTAATGACGCCTTCGGATAGATGCGGTTTGAATTGAACAATGATTTCGTCAATCAATCCCTGCAGCACTGTATTCCCTCCCCCGTTCTGCGGAGAATATACCGGAGAAGAATATTCAATTTCCGGATTCCCGTTTAATGACGTAATCAGGTCCTTCAGCGCCGCTTCGGTGACCGGGGTTTTGAGGTTTATGAAGTGACGTTTTTCATTTTTATCGATATCGGTTATCGGGGCTATTTCAGCATAAGAACGCAGAACAAATGTTAGCCCCTCCTGAGTTTGTAAGTTCTTCGTTTTTATAAATATTTTATCCGTCCTTACGTTCAGCCGCTGCGGTTCATTCCTGTAATAGTAAAAATCGGTAATTGATTTTCCGGGAGTATAAAAGCCGCACAGGAAAGCAGACAAAACAATTACAACAAGCGCCGTGCAAAAAGCAAGAACTTTTCTATTCTTAATTTTATGAAGTAATAAAATCATAACGCGATTTTGTTGGAGAAAAAATGTTTTATGACTTCAAGGAAAAAACAGACATTATCAACATAATCTAAACATTCTTGATGCTATTTTCAATACTGCATCCCGATAAAAAAACCCCGGCGAAAACAAATCACCGGGGTTGGGAAATTATATTAAAAAACGATTATTTTATAACTATCATTTTCTTTATGTCCGTAAAGTTGTCGGACTCAAGTTTGTAAAAATACACGCCGCTTCCGAGGCTCGAAGCGTTGAAATCCACGGTATGATACCCCGGAGTTTTGACCTCATTAACGAGCGTTGCGACTTCTCTTCCGAGAATATCATATATACGGAGCGTGACAAGGCTCTGTTTGGGAACGGCGTAATTAATTGCCGTTACGGGATTGAACGGATTGGGATAGTTCTGCGACAGAGAATATGAAACAGGAATCTCGTTCTGTCCAATTATTCCCGTGGCAGCACCGGACGTGATTCTTATGTTCGGCCTGTATGTTCTCGTGTAAGCGGTCGAGATAGTGCAGCCCGAAAGTGATGATGAATATCCCACGCGGTTAACGTTACTAATTGTCGATGAATTGACGGGCGACGTAGTACCCGCGGAACTGTTATCGAAACAGATTTCGATAAGAAGGCTTGAAGTGCCGTTCCAGTAGAATGACTGTGTTAAAGGAATGTCCTGCCAGCCTGTCGAAGGAACCGTATATGTGCCCGAATAACAGGTAGTCCATCCCGAACTCGTGAATCCGGAAATTGTAGTCGCTGTTGTATTCTGCATCTTTACGGAGAATCCGTTCATCGGCGTCGAACTCCTCGTAATCACATTAAATCCAATGTGCGTTATGTGCGAAGCAGTCATTCCCGCCGCGGTTAATTCCGCCGCGGTATAAAGAATGTTTTGTCTTGCGTCGGCATATCCGGTATAGAACGGATGCGTCGAAGACGTCGTGCCTGTTCCGATTATGAAAATATTCTGACCGATAGTGACGTTGAAAGTATCCAGAACGGGGCTTCTCAGGCTGCAATTCATTCTGTAGAAGAACTGCGCAGAATGACCTGCGGGCGTGTTAGCAGCCGATGTCGCGCTGTATTGCTTTATTACCGAGCCGCCCGCGGGAATGCTTCCGTAAACGATACTGTCGGCATTCAGCGTAACGTACGAACTGTTCTTGATTAATTTTCCCGCGCCGTTGGTCAGCGCTGCCGTACCGGTATTTTTAAATTGTATTTTCAACATTACTGTTTCGCCGATATCCCACCTGTTGTTGTTGTTTCCCGCGGAATCGTTGACAACGATATCACCCATCTCCATTACAGGCGCGTGCGCAAGAATGTCGAACGTGCTTGTCCAGGTATCCGAACCGCTCACTGCCGTGAAATTAAAAATGACACTTCTGCCGTCGGGAATCAGCGGAGATACGTTATAAGCGAACGCGTCGTTGATAGTTTTCGTCGCACCCGCTCCGATTGTTCCGTAGGTTTCCGTCGAATCCGTCATTGTTATGTACGGGTCTGACGTTGTTACTTTGATGTTTACGTTTGAAGCGGAGACCGAGCCCACGTTTTTAACTCTGAAGTTAAGTTTGTTGGTTTCTCCGAAATCCATCATTCCGTTTCCGTTGCCGAGAGGTGAAGCGTCGTTAATTCCTACGCTGTCCTTTACGACGTAAGAGCCTGAATTCGGAACAACCTGCACGTTTCCGGTATAGCGGAATTTATCCTGTTTTGTTACTACAACTTTCATTACCTGTCCCGGAATCTGTGTTCCCGGAATGCTTATGCTAAGCGTCGAGCCGGTGCTTGTTCCCGTTCCGAGAATGGTCGTGTCAATTGTCAGCGCAATGAACGCTCCCGCGTCAGCGGTAACG
The DNA here is from genome assembly GCA_937915485.1 of uncultured Ignavibacteriota bacterium. Taxonomy (GTDB): domain Bacteria; phylum Bacteroidota; class Ignavibacteria; order Tepidaquicellales; family Tepidaquicellaceae; genus CAIKZJ01. The sequence goes on from CALGII010000117.1 coordinate 13,382, forward strand.
TTAAACGAAGTTACTCCCGAAGCGATTGTTGACGCGTGAGTTACGTTAAGGTTTGAAGGAACATTGGCGTAAACGTTAAGAAACGCGTCGCTGTGATGATGGAACAGATGGTATGTAACCTCTTTATTGCTCGTGTTGTACGGCCAACTGGAAGAATACAAAAAGTATTTTCCCGCCGCGTTTCCGAAAGCAGGCTTGAAATCGCGCGATGCGGGAGTGCTTCCGTACGTCGGCATGAAGTTCGGCCAGAAGTTATCCATCATTCCCCAGACGTAACAATCGTTCACGAACGAATATGATGTTTCGGAGGCGGCTATTAATCCGAGCGCGCCCGCGTTTATGTTGTTGTATTTATACCTGTGAAACTTTTCCGCGAAACTTTCTGACGCATTATTGTACTTGCCGGTCAGGCAGTTTATAGAAAATATGAAACACAAATTATTGTTGTTGTTCGTAAGTTGTGAAATGTTCGAACTCTGGAAAGCGGGTTCACCCCAACCGGAAGTCGAACCGTGGTCTCTGTGCTGCAGCGCGAAAGAGCCCGCGTTGATAGCATCAACAACCATTTGCGCGGTTCCGCCGCTCCATCCGCCGAGAGAATCAGGCGTGAGCGGAATGTAATACGTACCCGCGGGTCCGAAGTAATTTACAACCATAGAGGTATTCTGGTTTGACGACCAGGTCGTGCTTGGCGTGCCTGAATATACGGCGTTGATTCTCGTGGGATTCTTTCCCATCGCCTTTTTCCAGTAACCGCCAACGACTTCAGAGCAAATCTGGAACCACCTTTCCGTCTGCCAGCCCAGCGCGGTAATCGGCTTTAGATAATAGTTCGCGCTTGTCGGCGGATTTCTTTCATAGTTCAAGAATTTTGTAATCATTGTTTCAAGTTCGACAGCGTCCTGCGCGGTCATGCGCGCCATTACGATATCCGGCAGTTGATTGTTGTCCATATCGCCGAGTATGTTATCGGAAACGCAATAACTATTATATATCGGAGAAGTAAGGGCGTTTGCCGTAACCGCGGGATTATAGTCGCCAAGCATCAGCGCGGCAACGGGTTTCACAGCCCAGTTTGTCCACGCATTCGATAAAAAGTTCTTTATTAAAGTCGGGTCGTTGCCGCCAATCTGAGCAAGCGTGAATATTCCCGTTTTGATTCCCTGCTGTATGCGGAAATTTCTTATTGAATCCGCCCATTGCAAAAATACAGGAACATTCGGGCATATTATAACGTATTCATATCCGTATGCATCAAGTTTATCCCACTCTGAGTTTCTTTTTCCGTAATCTATTGAAGGCAGTGAAGAACTGTTCAGCAGCGCGTCTTCGAGAATCGGGTCGAACCACCTGCTTCTGAACGCGTCATTTCCGAAACGACCCGTGCCGCCCGTGAAACTGACTTCAATCTGCAAATCGCGATAAACGGTCAGTTCTTTCGTGACAGGATTATACTGGAACGGAGTTATGCCGAGAGTAACAAAATCGACCTCTCTGATTTTTGAAACCTGTGACAAAATTACCGGGTTTTCCGGATAATTTGAATTCTTTGAAAAAACATCAGGGTTTTTTCTGTACTGTAGCGGTCCGTCTTCCGTATCTTTTGGAATTCTCGGCGCGGGCGCGAGAAACACGTCCTTAATCACTTCGGTTCTCTTTGATACGATTTTAAATGTCGCGTTAGAGCCGCGCGGTACCGCTATCATACGGCTCGTTCCCGGTAAATCGGGAAATCCTTCGTTATTCGAAAGGAACACGTCCGGCAAATGAACGGATTTCATGTTTACGCCGTCAATGTTGACGTCGTCCATGCTGAAACTGTGTATGGAATAGTTGATTGAAATTCCCGAGGCGTTTTGTTTTACCAGGTTTACGCCGGCAGGAGCCCAATTGTCCGAATATTTAATTTGCTGGGCATTTGTTTCGCTGAACAAAATAAAAAACAGAAGAGCAATAAGCGAAATCCTGCATAATAGTAAAAAATTTGTTTTTAGGGAAATCATGGTATTTTGTTTTAATAATTTAGATAATGCTAATTTAAACCCCGCGGGGGGTCAAAAAACGTCAAAAACCTTAAAACAAATATACCACGCTTTCGGAAGTGTAATATAACTTAAAACTAATAATCAGCATTATCAAGTAAAAAGTAATTGCAAGAAACAGCTCCGGGGGTAGATTTTGATGCGCAATAGGGGTTTAAATCAACGGTTAATAAAAAAAAGAATTTTTGGAGGGTCCTTTAAAGGTAATAAGGAAGGGGGAAAATAAACTGGTAGATATTATGAAAAAGAATTATTACGTTTTAGAAAAGACATCTGCACTTTATTCTATAAACTAAAAAAACGTCCGAGACTTTTTTTTAGGTTTCTTTTTGCCGTAGGAGACTTGAATCAAAGTTAAGACATTAGGAGTGAAATTCTTATGAAACAAATCTTTTCTTTACTATTTGCTTTGTTTCTAATCGTATTTGCGACAAATATCAACGCGCAATTAAATCAGGATTGGAAATGGTCACATCCGGGACCTCAAGGCAATACGTTACGCTGGGTTAAAATGATGGACTCGGTAAATTGGTACGCAGCGGGTTATGCCGGAACATTCATGAAATCGACAAACGCGGGTTCTACCTGGACATTTTACACAAACGCGGGCGGCTGGCAGCCTTCATATTACGGTCAGGGCAGAATTCTATACAGCGGATGGTTTTTCAATTTATCGACAGGGTTAGTCTGTGGTTCAAGCGGCTGGATAGCGAGAACAACAAACGCCGGTCTTACCTGGGATTCAATCGCGTCTCCCACGACGAGCGCCCTGTACGGAATTCATTTCATTAACAGCACAACCGGTTATATCGGAGGAGCGTCAGGAACGGTTTTAAAGTCCACCAACGCCGGTGTGACCTGGACGTCATTGACAACGGGCGTTACAACGACATTATATAATATATTCGCGGGTGACAACTTCGTTCTTGCCCCGACCACAGCGGGAAATATTCGTTATTCCACGGATGCAGGAGCGACCTGGGCGACGTCTTACACGGGTTCGTCTTACACAGTTTATGACGTGAACTTTATTGACGCGAACACCGGTCTGTCTTGCGGTTCATCCGGTAACGCGAAGATTACGACTAACGGCGGACTGAACTGGACAGCGGTAACAACGCCTACAACTACAACAAAGTATGAAATATATGCGAGCGTAACAAACACACCCCCCTCAACGCCTTATTCGGAAGGATTCGAAAGCACAACATTCCCGCCGACGGGATGGAGGTCTGTCAGCGTACTCGGCACAAATACCTGGTTGAGAAGCACTGATGCTTTTCATAGCGGTACGGCGAGCGCATTCATAACTTACGAATCTTCCGGCGGCGACGACTGGCTGATAACTCCGAAATGGAATATTGCGTCCGGAGACTCAATAGTATTCTGGTGGAAGAATCTGTTCAGTTCGGCATATCCCCCCGATTCATTATTCGTAAAAGTATCGACAACCGATTCTAACGTAGCCAGTTTCACGACTACAATTCTTTCATTAAATACGGCGACCGCTCCGTACACCTGGACAAGGTTCGCGGCAAGTCTCGGGGCATTCGCGGGACAGAATGTTTACATTGGCTTCCGCCATAAAAATACTGACGGCAACGGCGGATATCTTGACGACGTATCAATAAACCGTCCGGCGCAAACAACGCCCACATTCTATGTTGCGGGTGACTCTTACGGTATATATAAAACAGTAAACAACGGCGCGAACTGGACATTGCTGGAATACAACGATCCCAACATGCCGTGGACATCAACGCACTACACACTTGACGTGAGCGGCAACAGGATATTTTCCGGCGGCGCGTATGGTTTATTGCAGAAATCGACAAACGCGGGAGCGAACTTCTCCTGTCTTACAAGTTTCATGAGTCCGGGCACGAAGTACGACGTATGGGCGCAATACAACAACGGAAAAGTTATCGTTGTAGGCGCGCCGGGTTCCTCAGGTGCGACATTCGACCAGATTTTATATTCCACGAACGGCGGAACGACCTGGTCAACACCGACACTTACAAATTCGATTTCAACGTTCTATGATATCGCGATGCTGAACGCGAACACGGGATTCATAGCGGGTTCAAACGGCTCGCTTCGTAAGACTACAAACGGCGGTACGGTATGGGATTCCGTCGCGGGACCATTCGGTACAAACCTGTTAAGAGCGATGGAGTTCGTTAATTCAACCACGGGTTACGTATTCCAGTCCACGACAAATAACGGCGGCGGCTGGAAGACTACAGACGGCGGCGCGAACTGGACGGCAGTATCGATGGGAACGGAAGAAAGCAGAATTTATTCTTCCTGTTTCATTAATGCCAATACCGGATACGTCGGCAACTATACTCCGAAGTTGATGAAAACCACTAACGGTGGAGCGAACTGGACAGTATTAGCCAACACCCCGATGGGCAGCGGATATATATACGGCATCAAGTTCTTCGGACCCGATTCCGGTTATGCCTGCGGTTCTTCGGCTGCAAGGCTTTGCAGAACGGTAAACGGCGGAACGAGTTTTGATACGGTTCCACAGCCGTTTGCGGCATCACTTTATGCGATGAATTTCAGCGATTTCCAGAACGGCTGGATATTCGGCTCAAACGGATTCGCGGGAAGGACCTCGACAGGCGGCACGTCCTGGGTGCTTTATAACACCGCGGGTTCGACACCGTACGGATGTTATATGACAAACACAGACTCCGGTTTTGTTGTCGGTTCAAGCGCGTACGTTCATAAAATCAGCAAGGCGCCTGTAAGCGGAATCGAATGGACGCCGGAAATTCCGACTGCATATACATTGAAGCAGAATTATCCGAATCCGTTCAACCCCACAACAACAATCGAATTTGCCATTCCGAAATCCGGAATAGTATCACTGAAGATTTATGACGTGGCGGGAAGAGAAATAACGTCAGCGTTAAACACGATGCTCAACCCGGGCGTGATTAAATATACGTTCAGCGGTTCGAGTTATTCGTCGGGAGTTTATTTCTACAGACTCGTTGTTGACGGCAAGGTAATCGACACGAAGAAGATGGTGCTTGTGAAGTAAACAGGATAGATTTAAACAGCAATAATATTAAAGCCCTTCGGTATATTACGAAGGGCTTTTTATTTTAATGAAATGAGTTCAGGTATTTGTATAGAGAAATAAGGTGCGAGTATTTCAGGAGGTCTTTTAAATATTCCCCGTCCTCAAATTTATTTTTTAGCCTGTCTTCGAAAACGCCGGATTTATCGCCGCGTTCATTAAGCACGTTCCTAATGAGATTCTCAGACCATTTTTCGGAATTGAATGTGTCGTTTCCCGTTGCTTTCTTATAAGCCGCAGTTTTCTTCACGCCCCTGTATATTGAAAGGAAATTGAAAGGAAACGGCTTCAGCAAGTCGTCGGGTTTATAGCCTCTGTCGAGTTTGATTTTACCCAGTTCTGGTTTGAACCTTCTGTAAATATGCGCGTAAAGCAATTGCCCCTTTCTTCTCTTGAACTTGCTCTTTCCGAGAAAACCGTTATACATTCCCGCGAACGGCGTTCTGTACATAAGTTCGACAAAATCGTCGTCGAAGAACGGAAACCGCGTCGTAACGTAAACCCGCTCAATTTGTATTTCCTGAGAGAAATATTTCCTCACGCCTTCCTGAATTATAAAAAAGAAAAATCTCAGCACCTTATCCCTGTCCTTATACCCGTCAAAGTAGTCTATGAACAATTCACGTTCTGTTTCTCCCCGCCCTTCATCGATAATTTTCGGGTCAACATAATTTTTCTTTTTTATGTCTTCGAATATTTCATTCAGAGTATCCCGCGGGGAATCGCTGAGAAATAGTTTTTCCGAATAATCGTTGACCATAATCCCGACATTGTGCAGCGGTCTCATGACTTCGCTGCCGAACAGCCCAGTCATTATGGTTTTCGAAAAAGAGTTAAGTTTCTTGTATGCGTACGGATAGTTTGACCGCAGAACGGGAGCGCAGGAATTGGAGTGTTCAACTGCTTCGAGAGCGCACGAATCGTGCGCGGCTTCGTAATCCGCGTCTAATAGCACGGGTGAATAATTCAATCCAAGCGCGGAGCAGATTTCATGCGGAATTTCAACCTGCCTGCTGCCGGGCATTCCGTATGAGTAGCAGACGAAGTCGTCCTTGTCTTTTTCCAGCATAGCGAGATTCGCCCTGCCGTCGAATCCTCCGGTCAATGCAACGAGCAGTTTCTCGGTGTCCGAACCGTACAGTTTCAGATTATCGCGCAGTTGCGTTCCCAGCATTTCAAGAGATTCTTTCTTCGGAAGAAGTTTCTCGTTGTAAAGGTTTTCCACGCTCCAGTATTTCCGCTCGGTTTTGCCGTTGCCGTTGAAATCATAAATACTTCCGTTGCCTAATCTGAAAATATTTTTAAAATATGTCTTTGTTCCGAGCGTGAAGTCGAATATCAATTGCTCCGTAAACGCCGCGGGATTTATTTCGAGCGGAGCGATTCCGGTTTCAAGAATCATTCTGACTGAAGAGGAAACAATTAATATTCCATCTCCGAAAAAATAATATAACGGCAGGACGTTAAGCCTGTCGCTTATTATCTTAACGGAATTGTTTTTCCCGTCATATATCGAGATAACGAACGAACCTTTTATTTGTTCGGCAAATGAATCGCCCGAATCGAGATACATTGACAATATTTTTTCAGCGTAAATTATTTCGGGGGATTTACCGCTTATTTGTTTGAAGCGGTTGTTAGTGTAAACTGTGCCGAATACAAAAATATTTATTCCGTCATTTGAGTAAAAATTCTTTTCAGTCTCTTCTCTTTCAAGAAACACGGCGATAGAATTTTTAAATTCCTTTTTATACTCAACCGCGGTTATGTTTTTATAATACGGATTATTTAAAAAAGTATAATTCCGCTGCGGGACAGCCTTTCCCGTGAAATCTATTATTTGAAGATAATCAAACATTACTTGTTTTTTATTTTTCTGAATATTTTCCTGAAAAGCCCCCTTATGAGAGACTTAATCAGGTGAAGCGTAAGTTTCGGGTCGCACCACTTCATATCTCCGACATAAATCGGAAAATCGAAATAAGATTTTAGTATTCCGCTAAGCGGCAAAATTCCTTTAGAAACATATTCCGCGGAACTTCTAATATCTCTGTGAATCGATATCCAGCGGATATTGATTTTTTTGTTCTCGATACGTTCCTGTGTTTCTCCCGTCAGTTCTTTGTAACACATCATCGCGACATCTATGCCGAACCTGATTCCGACTTCATCCCAAAGCCCAAACCGCGGATTAACCTCTATCAGTTTGAACCGGTTGTCGCGCGGGTCTTTTTTAACCTCGATGCCTGACGCGCCCCAGAACTTCATCTCTTTCAGCCACTTAACGGAAATATTTTCGAGTTCTTCGTTGTAAACAATATTGACGTATGAAGCGCTGCCAAAATGCACGGGCGATATTCTTTCCTTTATTCCCGTGAAAGAACCGAGACAGTTTTGATTCCTGTCCACGTATGAAACAAAATAATGCAGGTTCTTATCTTCGCCCTGAATTATTTCCTGAACAATAACCCTGTCATCGTATTTTCGAATCGAATCGTATTTATCAAATATTTCATCGGCGCTGTTTACAACAATTACTTTTTCACCCCCGCAGTATTCTTCGAGAAATCCTGTCCGCCAGGATTCCGGGAATTCCGGTTTCATAATGCACGGAAACTCGACTTCTCTTACGAAGTTTTCCAGTTCCCGTACATTGTTTGCGAAGCACGTTTGCGGCGCTGGAAAACCGTGCTTGACTGCAAGTTCGTAAGAATATCTTTTGCTCGTGAGTCTTCTTAATATGTCGTTTTCGGGCATTGTAAAAAGAAAATGCTCCGACAGTTCTTTTGCATAATCATTAAGGGGCAGCACGAATTTATCGCTCGAAGGAATCAGCACGGGTTTTACGCTGAACTTTTTTCCGAATTGAATCAGACAATCCCGAAACTCTTCTCCTTTAAACTCAGGGTCCGGGCATACGCTTTTAATTCCAAACCGGGAATAGAATCCGAGTTCTTTCGGATTGGAATCAAGCCCGTAAACATCGATGCCGTATTTTTTAAAGTGCCGCAAAATAAAAATACCGGGCGTCGATAAGCCGAGCGATATTACGGGATTCTTCATTTTAATCTTAATTGGAAAAAATAATCTATGAACTCAATATGTTTTAAGAACGCGTATTTAATTAGCGTCTTTAATTTAAAAACGGGAAAATTTCTGCCCGTAATGAATTTTTTATTAAAAATTATATAGTCAATGATTTTGATGACGCTTTCGGATTGCACGAGTTTTCCGTGATTGATGCCGGGAGATGTCTTTCTGTAATCACCCGTTGAAAATGTAGGCGGACTTATTACGTTTACGGAAACGTTTTTATCCTTCAGGTAATCCGCGAGACTCAACGAATATGCAATAAGCCCCGCCTTGGAACTGCAGTAAGCGGTGCCGTCGCCGTAGTGTGTCATTCCCGCATTCGACGACAGGATAATAATTTTTCCGCCTTTGGCATTTAGCAAATGCGGCATTACAGCCGCGCAAACTAGTATCGGCGATGTCAGATTTGTCCTGATTGATTCGCTGTATTCCTCTTCCGTTATTTTATCGGGCGGCTTGAATAATTTATACGCTGCGTTATTAATCAAAACGTCAATGCCGCCCATAAATTTCAGGGCTTCGTCAACCGCTGATTTTACGTCTGAACTTTCGTTAATTGAGCCCTTGTAGTAAGCGAACCCCCCGGATGCCTTTAACTTTTTGATATCGCTGTCATCATCACCGAGCGCACTTCTTGAAAAGCCGAAAACACGATGCCCTTTTCCGGTGTAATGAACCGCCAGTTCTTTTCCCAGCCCCCGTGAAACGCCCGTGATAAAAATGTTCATTTATTTGTCATAAAATGTTTGCGAAAAGAATTAAATAAAAATACGCCAAGCGCGTTGTTCCCTTTTTCGTTTAGGTGCCAGTCGCCGTCAAATTGATTTTCAGGTACCATAAGACCGCTGTATTCAAAGTTAACGTTATTTTTATTACAAAACTCTTCAATTTTCCTGTTCATAGAGTCGTTACTTGTTATTGAAACGCACATAAATCTGCCTTCGTATTTTTCCGAGAACGACTTTAAACAAATTTCCAGATTGGTCAGATCCGCGTTGAGGTTCTGTGAATTTTCCTTTTCTGGTCCCACTGTTTGTTCCTCTTTATTCTGGAAAAGGATTGATATCAGTCTTATAAAAGAGGAATTGTTTCTAAGAAAGAGGTTAAAATTAGTTGCGAAAGAGTTATCCTCGGCGAATGAATTCTTGTCCAGATGAAAAGACTCCGGAGAAAGTTTAAATAAACCCGCATTGTAGGAGTTAATCACAAGAATTACGAGCCCTGGTCTGTATGTTTCTTCAAAATAGTGTGCTCTTCTGAAAGAATCATACGGGTCAAAACCGCTGTAGCCAAGATTCAGAACGTTAAAACAGTTATCTGATTTCTTTAGGAGCCTCTGGAATACTGACGTAGATATAAGTTCCGGCTTAAGGTACTGATTTTCGATAAAAGACGAACCGAGTACAAAAATATATTTTGATACGTTAGAGGTATCTACATCAATACCGGGCAGCCCCAGATTATTTCGCATGTAAATTTCAAACGTTTTGTTTGAATTCCAGTATTGGGAATGAGGTTTGTAAATATTCTGATGCCCCGGCGAATTTCTCATCCCCTGCATTTTGCGCTCAACTCCGTATTTCGGGAAACCGAGTATATTCCCCACGAGAAATTCCGCCGCGGCAAATGAAAAAATAAAAGCAGCCAGTATTAGTAATGTTTTTCTAAACAAGATTTATAATTAAAAGTCTCCGTAAATAAACGGTCTGCTTAGTTTCGCTATAAGCCTGAAAAACGAAAGCGACGCGAACGAAAGCAAAAGCATTAAAAATAAAATGAAATATTTAAGAAAATACTTTAACAAATTGTATGTTTTCATTTAAAAAATATCCAGCAGAAAGACACGTACAAAAATGTGAACACGATGCTGAGAGCGTTAAACCACCCGGTGCTTGAAATGCGGGCAAGCGCCTTGTGCTTTCTTTTCGAGGAAACCCATACCTGATACACGAAAAGCGCGAATCCGTGACAAAGTCCCCAAATCAGATAATGCGTTTCCGCACCGTGCCATAAACCGCAGATTCCCATCGCGATTAAAGGGACGAAAAACAACTGCCAGATTTTATTATTAAAAGCGCCGCTTAACGGAAAGAACAGGTAATCCCTTATCCAGTCTGAAAGAGAGATGTGCCAACTTCTCCAGAACTGACTGATATTCTGCTTGAAATACGGATAATTAAAATTTTCCATTATTTTAAATCCAAATATCCTCGAACTTCCGATAGCGATATCGCTGTATGCTGAAAAGTCCATGTATATTTGTATGGAATAACCGAGTAAAGCGAGAATCTTAATACCGTCGGAAAAATTTCCCTGTTCCGCCCACACCGGCGCGATGAAGTATCCAAGCCAGTCGGCAATCACGAATTTCTTAAAGAGACCGAATACAATTCTTGTAAACCCTTCGTCAAGAAACGAGAGCGAAAATTTGTTTTCCCGCCCGGCTTCGATTTTAAATCTTGAAAAGCGTTCGATAGGTCCCGCGACAAAAATCGTAAAGAGCGAACTGTACAGCAAGAAATCTACGAACCGTCCCCTGCCGTTGATTTTCCAGTGAACGTCTGTCAGATAACTTATGTGTTTAAATATTATGTACGAAAGCCCGAGAGGGAGAAGCAAAAATTCAATTTTAAAGACGGGAAAAAAGCCCGAGAACTTGTTAAGTTGCGAGATTATACCGCTTAGAAAACCGAGGTATTTGAACCCCGCCAGAAGCAGAACCAACCCGATTATTGAAAACCTGTGATATAAATGCTTCCCGCGGTTTTTCTCGATAACATATGCGAATAAATAAGAGTAAATGCTTAAAATTACGGTTATCAGAGCGGATGCTCTATCAAAATGATAAACAAACAACAAACTTGCAGCAGAAAGAAAATAGTTCCGCGCGGTTTGTTTTGGTATAAGCCAGTAAATGAGCGCCGAGGCAATCAGCAAGACGTAATATTGCAACCCGATAATCAAATATTATATCATATAAATTATGAAATAAGATAAATTGTTAATGCGTAATATAAAATTCAAAATTTAATGAAAACAGAATGAAATGTGTAAAAAATAAAATAGGACAAGGTCTCCGTTAAATATTATAAACGGAAGCATAGCGGGTAAAAATATTTTCCGTAACCGCAAAGATTTTTCGGGTTCGCAGGAAACCGAAATGAAAGCAAACTATTTTATTAAGACCATTTTTTTTACTTCGCTGAAATTATCCCCGGAAAGCCTGTAAAAATAAACACCCGATGAAATACCGGAGGCGTTCCAAAGGTATTTGTATTTTTGTCGCTCTAATTGAGCGTTTACAAGCACGGCTATTTCCCTTCCGAGTATATCATAAATGCTTAATTTGACAAACTGGGTTTCGGGAACGTCGAATTCAATGTTTGTTACGGAATTAAAGGGATTCGGAAAATTTTGCATCAGCGCGAACGAAGTCGGGGGAGCAACCGGTTTTATTTCGGGGTAATCCCATTCAAACCTGTAAGCCCTGTAACTGAAGACCCATTTCGGCAGTTTCATTTCGAATATTTTCATTCCGCTGCTCGAAACTTCGGTTACGGAGGGAACAGAATCCGCCATCGCGCCCCCCCACCCGATGGTGGAATTGCCGTTTTCAAGTCTTTGAACATTGCCCATGAACGCGCTGAAAACATCTGGTGAGTTTCTGTATTGCCAAACTAATTTTACCGTTTTAGCCTGTTCGTTGATTTCGTATTCAACTGCCCGCGAAAAAAGCGGTATATGAGAGTTACCGTTATCGAACAAGGTTATGTGTCCGTTCTTTTGTTTCCGAACGTCGTGCTGGAAATTGAACTTCAAGGAATCGTTGAGAAAAGTAAACTCGTTTTTAGGTCCGCCAAGCCTCCACATAATATTACCCGTACTTCGGTTTATCTTGGTGATTTCGTCAAGATGCCTAGATGACAAGAGTATGTTTCCATCCGTATCCGGCTCGATAGCGTTTCCGTGGACATAATCAATTGTGTCTTCATATAAATTCTGGTTTGAACAGTCGGTAATTGGAATGTGGTCCCAACTTCTCCATTCGAACACGACATTTTTATTAGCGTCGATTTCCTGTAAAACAAGGCCGATGACGAGCGCATTCGAATCGGTGCCCGGCAAGTATTGATTCATGTCGATGAAAGCGGTATCATAAGCCATGAGATACGCGTGTCCGTTATCAAGATATTTCAGTTCGTGCTGGTCAGTTGTATATCCGTTGCCGGTATAAAAACTATCAACTATAACATAACTCGTGTCAAGTTCATAGTACTTCTGTTTTGCGCCGTCATAATACACAAGGTTTCCGTTTGATATCAATTTAAAATCAGTACAGGTCCCTTCAATTTTTCTGTAGAAAAACGGTGTTCCGTCATTATTAAAAATCATTATATACGATCCGTATTTCGGGAAAAATGAAAAATCCGTTAGAAAAATTTTTCCCGGAGAGGGATTGTTTGAAACCGTTACGGTTGCAACGGGAAAATCTTCGGGCAGCGAATTATCGTACGGCAGCGGCGCGTATATATTCGGATTACGGTAAAAATTCCGTCCCGCTTCCCGCATGTAAGTGCTGTTTTCCGAAGGAACGGACCTCTTTTCTTTTATAAAGAATTTAAATTCGAAAGGACCGTGTGAATCCGTTATAGCCCCTGACAGTTTTATGTAAACTGTTTCAGTCAGAGCGAACGGTTTTTCAGGTTTAAAAATTATCGTGTGTCTGTCCGATGTCTGAACAATGTTTATCTTATGGATTCCGCTAAGCGAACCGGAAACAAATATACAGCGCTCGTCACCTTTCAGGTTCTCGTATAACAAATTATCCGAACGGATTATTATTCCTGTTTCGGGATTGTTGTACTTCGAATCCGGCAAGGGCGATAAGTATTGAACAGGCAGTTCTTTTGAATATATTATTTGAGCAAGTATTAAGAAAAGAAACACAAAGATAGTCTTATAGTTCTTCATAACGAGGTATAGGTTTTTGAAAAAGTTGCTTTGGCGCCCCCGCATGAAAATACTATTAAATCAGTATTATAAAAACATAAAAATTTTTATTGATAGAAAAACGATATGGCAGGATGCTGTTATTACCCGAATGCACGTCAGCCGGGGACCGTGTTTTCGGGAACGATTTATAGAAGCGTACACGGGAGGTTCGAATTGCTTTGATGATTAAAACAATCGGGCTTATTTTGTGTAATGAATCAGCGGATCAGGAAATATTTGATAAGAGCGGCTAGAGAAGCAGGCAAGTTCGTTTATTACAGCGAACTTGTAACAGCCTGCGGACTTAATATAAACCTGAAGACAACTCACGGGCAAAAAAAGTTGAACGCCATGCTTGACGAGGTTTCGGGGTTTGAAAATTCCGCGGGACGCCCGCTTCTTAGCGCAATGGCGATATATAAGGATAGGAGAAGAAATGACCACGGCGACGGATTTTATTATAACGCGGAGAAACTCGGAAGAGGAAACGCAAGAAAACTAAAGAAAGAACTGTACGGGTTTGTAGAAGCGGAAAACTGCCGCGTGTTCTGGCTGGATGAAAATAACTTTAAGAAATTTTTCGAAACCTAAACCGATTTTTGCAAGAAGTAAAACGGAAAACCGGTTTACTAAAGAAATGAACCATTTCAAGCCCGTGCTCCTTCATAATGTTCATTTATTTTTAGGTTTAAAAAGAAATCGATTTATATTAAACTCTGATGTACCCCTCTGCAAAACAAAATTTAAGCGATGAAGAGAAAATTACGGTATTTACTCGCGGCATTGTTGTTACTCGCATCATCAGGAAATTTGTTTTCACAGTCCGGTTACAGCCCCCGTATTGATTCTGTTATAAGTCTTTGCACGAGCCCGCAATTGTCAAAATTAATTAGAGAGTTTTCCGGAGATACCGCGACCGTAATAGGCGGTGCTCCGTACACGCTTTTATCGCGTTACAGTTCCAGCGCCCATAATCCCAAAGCGGCGCAGTTCATTTATGAACGCTTTCAGAGTTTCGGGCTTCAGCCAAAGTACATGAATTATTCAGCGAGCGGCAGCAATGTTTACGCGATAAAACCGGGAACGAAATATCCGAACAAGCAATTCATTATCTGCGCGCATTACGACGATATGCCCTCGGGTCCGCTGGCTCCGGGAGCGGATGACAACGCTTCGGGGTCGTGCGCGGTAATGGAAGCCGCGAGGCTTCTTGCAAATTACAGTTTTGATTACACGTTAATATTTGTTTTGTTCGACGAAGAAGAACAGGGTCTCATCGGAAGCAAGAATTTCGCGGACACCTCGTACTTCAGGGGCGACTCGATTCTCGGGGTAATTAATCTGGATATGATTTCGTGGGACGGCAACAACGATTATCAGATTAACATTCGCTCCAACACGCTGTCAATGCCGATGGCGTATGCCGTAAAAAACATATATTATCTATATCAGCCGGCCCTCATTCCTTTCTTTGTTATGAACGTCACAAGCAGCGACCATGCATCGTTCTGGGCGCGCGGCTATAAAGCGGTATGCGCGATTCAGCAAAGAAGCGAATACAACCAGTATTACCACACCGTGAACGACAAGTTCCAGATTATTTCGATGCCGTATTATCTTGCTCAAACAAGGTCGGCAATAGCGGCATTAATGACATACGGACTGGATTATTTCGCCGAAATTATTCATACACCGATAACGGTTTCGCAGCCGATGACGCCCGTAAACACAACCGCGGTAATCCGGTCGCCTCGAAAAATAGCAAAAGATACATACGGTCCGAGAATATATTACAAGGTGAACAACGGACCCCTTTTCCACACGACGTACCTTAACAGTAATCTTGATACATTTAAGTTTGTTATTCCGGGTCAGAGCGCTGGCTCTGTCGTTAAGTATTACATAGCGGCTCAGGACTCGCTCGGCAATTTTGTAACAACAAAACCGTCGGGAGGAAGAGGGCTGAACCCGCCGGGCTCTGCACCGCCTGATTCAATGCTGACATATAACGTTGTAACCGGAATCGCGGGCAATATGGAACCTTATGTGTATTCTCTTGAACAGAACTACCCTAATCCCTTCAACCCAATCACGTCAATCGTTTATCAACTTGCGGAAGACGTTAATGTTTGCCTGAAAGTTTACGATGTAACAGGAAAGGAAATAGCAACTCTGATAAACCGGAAGCAGAATGCAGGAAATCACACAATAGAATGGAATGCTTCTCAATTCTCAAGCGGGGTGTATTTCTACAGGCTGACAGCGGGAAACTTCACGGAAATAAGAAAAATGATACTGATAAAATAATATTACGCTTACTAACTAAGGCTGAAAGCGAATTAGTTAGTATCGGCAGCGGGTAATAGGCTTGAAAAAATGCGAAAATCTTGATATTTTAAGTAATTAAATGAAATTCCCCTTTAGTGTAACGGTTAGCACATAACTCTCTGAAAGTTACGGTCGTGGTTCGAATCCACGAAGGGGAACAAGAAACCCGCTGAACAACAGCGGGTTTTTTTATGTAATTTTTGTAACACAGGGTTCATTATATGCAATAAAATAATCAGATAAACTTATGTAAATTATTTTTATATTACACGGTATCACCCAATTATATTCAGAATTTTAAAATAACCTCAAATATAGGAGATTTAAAGAATGAAGTTTTACAAATTTCCCGTTTTTATTCTTGTCTTCGCGCTGTTCTTTTCCGCGAATTACATCTTCGCGCAGGAAGAAGTAACAACCGAGCAGGAAGAAATGGATGAAGAGCAGTGGGAAGCCCAGATTCTTGAACTTACCGCGAAGAAAAACGACCTCACGACAAAGGCTGCGGATTTACAGAAAGAAATAGACGGCTACACGCTGCAGAGCAATCTGAAAAGCGAAGAACTTAAAAAAACAGAGGAAGCATACTGGAACGAGTTCGGCGGCAAAGACGCTTATAACTCATTCAAGAGAGACCTTGATAACCTTGAAATTCAATGCAGGAAAAAAGAAGGCATGCAGGTTGACGCGATGGCGAAATTCGACGCTCTGACAAAATCCGAATGGAGATGCCACCCAGAGTTTTTCTCAAGATACAAAAAACTGAAAGAATGTCTTGACGGATGGCAGAGTTCCGTGCCCGAATACACAATACAAAAAGGCGAATATCTTTTCGTGATTGCGATGAAGAAAGAAGTTTATAACAATAAACATATGTGGCCGGTTATATGGGAAGCCAATGAAAACGGCGTGTTGAGCGCCCCGAGAGGCATTCCAAAAACCATAAGAAATCCGCATCTCGTTTATCCGGGACAGGTTCTAAAGATTCCGAAGTTGACTGAATCGCTCAAGAAATCGGACATTTTCGAAAGAGCAAAAGGCTGGCTTGACTGGAAGAAAAACAGAATGCGCAAGAAAAATAAATAAACCCGCAACACAGCACTGCAAAAAAGTTGTTACGAAATAAAAAGGAAGCCTAATAAGGCTTCCTTTTTTTTATTAGCCATAAATATTTATTTTCTCGGAACAGGCTTAATGTTCAAGGACAATACAAAGATAATTCATTCATTATCGCGCCCGCCCGAGAGTCAGTGTGTACGAATACATTAATAAACGCTAATCAATAATTATTTAAGCAGAACCATCTTTTTAACCGACGTATATTCTCCCGCCGTGAGTCTGTAATAATAGAGTCCCGAGGAGAGATTCTCCGCATTGAACCGGACGGTATAAGACCCTGCAGGTTTTCTTTCGTTCAAAAGCGTTTTCACTTCCCTGCCGGTTGCGTCATATACGGTGATTTTTATGTAACCCGCGACCGATGTCCGGAGATTAATAATCGTTGATTGATTAAACGGATTTGGATAATTCTGCGACAGCAGATAATTTACAGGTGTTCCGCTTTCACCGGGAATGTTTTGAATTGGCGCCAGATTATTTTTATACGCGCTTCTTCCGTGCGTCCAGGCAAAAATGGATGAAGTCGGCTCGTGTATCGTAAGGTCGTGAACCGGAACATTTGAAGGAAGCGCTCCGAACACGCTCCACGTCTGTCCGTAATTCGAAGTTGTCATAACCCCATAATCCGTTCCCGCGTACAATCTTGCCGAATTGAACGGGTCTATCAAGACCTCGTTAATGGGAGCATCGGGAAGGTTGCCGTTAATAGCCGTCCAGTTGGTTCCGAAATTAGTAGTTCTGAAAATATGCGCGCCTGTCGAATCCACTTTATAACCCGACAGTGTTACGTAGCATACGTTCGCAGAATCCTTGTGAATTGTTACGCGCGTTACCCACCTATTAGGCAGACCCGCGTTTATTAAATTCCAGTTTGTTCCCCCGTTCGTAGTCACCCATACGTTCGCGTCGTCGGTTCCCGCGTATATGACGTTCGGATTGGATTTAGAAACATCTACCGTTGTTATTGTACCGAGGTTCGCTACGTGCGCCTTAGCCAGGTCGGGACTTATGGCGGTCCACGACTGCATTCCGTTAGTTGTCCTGTGAACTTTATATGTGCCGCAGTAAATAATAAGCGGGTTGTTCTTATCCATTATGAAAGGAGTGCTCCAGTTTGAATATGTTAAATCAAGTCCGTTCGTGCCGCTTTGAAAAGTGGCGCCTCCGTTTGTTGAGCGTACAAGTCCCCCGTTTTGCGATGAGGCGTACATCCTTTGCGGATTCTGATAGTCTATCAGGCAGTAAAATCCGTCGCCGCCGTTAACCTCGTACCAGGAACCTGTACCGCCGTTAGTCAGATTCGTTCCGTTATCCTGCGCGCCGCCTATGAGAACGTTTGGGTTTTGATAACTGACGTCGCCCGCGTAAAACTGAGTTACGGGAAGAGTCGGGGTTTCAGTAAAAGTACTTCCTCCGTTGGTCGAATAATTTATTCCGCCGTCATTTCCAATAACTACGTAATTTGAGTTTGAAGGAGCGAAGCAAACAGCGTGATGGTCAACGTGTACGGAAGAAAAAGTCTGGCTGACAGACACACCCCCGTTTGTTGATACGTCCATGTACAGGCCTCCGCAGAATAAATGATTCGGATTTGACGGGTTAACTTTGCAAATTCTGTTAAACCAGGCGTAGTTGGACGAGCCCGCAATTGACGAATTAACAAGCGACCAGTTTGTTCCTCCGTCGGAAGACTTATACAATCCTGCGGTATATCCGCTCGTGTTTGACAGCAGTGCGAAAATTATCTGCGGATTTGATGCGGCGATATCAAGGGAGATTCTTCCGAGCGTCGATGTGTTTGACGGAAATCCCCCGCCGACAACATTCCAGTTCGCGCCCGAGTTTGTTGAAACGTAAAGAGCGGATTTCGGTCCGCCGTATTTTACGTAATTTTCCCTTCGTGTTCTTTCCCACATTGCAGCGAAAACTTTTGAAGGATTTGACGGGTCAACCGCTACGTCAACCGCGCCTACGGAGTCCGCGACAAAGAGCGACAGAGACCAGGTATTTCCTGCGTCTGTCGATTTGTATATTCCCCGTTCGGGATTGTTGTGTCTCAACGAGCCGAGAGCAGCCGCATACACTATATTGGGATTAGAAGGATTTATTGCAATGCCACCTATGCTGTATGAGTTGGGAAGTCCTGAGAACGACCAATTGATTCCCGAGTTTGTTGATTTATAAATTCCGGTTCCGGGATAATAACTTCTGAGAGAATTCGGCTCGCCGGTACCGCAATATATAATACTTGGAAACTGCGGGTTTATGGCAAGGGCTCCTATCGAAGACGTATTCTGATTGTCAAAAACACTTGTCCACGTCTGGCAGAAATTCGTTGACTTCCACACGCCTCCGTTAGCGCAGCCGGTATAAACGACTTGAGGGTTTCCGGGGTCGATAGCGATTGTTGTTATTCTTCCCTCAATGTTCGTAGGACCCGCTGAAATCCACGGGTCGGTGAGAGACTTGTCAAGGGTCACCATATTCTTCACGTACTCGAGAGATTTTACTCTTTCGTCGTTTGGAATTTCGGAGAACGGGTAGGCTCTCTGTGTCTCGAACCAGCCGTAATCGGGAGTTTGCGCGGGCTTCAATTCTTTTTCGGTATACCGCTGAAGAAGGAGAACTGCCGGCACGGTTATGATGAAGATAATTATAAACTTAATTAATTTCGTCGACATATTGTTTTGTTATTCACGAAATTGAGCAAATATTTTTTAACAAACAACAATAAAATAGATAAGGTATGGCAATAAAAAAGGAAGCCGTCGGCTTCCTTAAAATGAAGAATGCTGTATCAGGCGAACCGCCTGAAAGACTCTTAATATTTTACGTATTATTTGATTAGAACCATTTGCTTTATATCGGTGAATCCGTTGACATTAATCCTGTAAAAATAAACTCCGCTCGACAAACTTGAATTTTGTCCCGCGGAAAATGAGACTTCGTGAGTACCCGCTTTTTTATAATCGCTTACGAGCGTTGCCGTTTCTCTGCCGAGAGCGTCGAATACTTTCAGGGTTACGAATCCGTCCTTCACGACCGAGTATTTAATGCTTGTCACGGGATTAAAAGGATTCGGATAATTCTGATGAAGTTTATATTCGGACGGTGCGTCTGTCCCGATGTTTCCCGTACCCGTGAGCACGAGCACGCTGTCAAGAAGTTTTAAGACGCTTCCGTTGCTTGATACAGCGTATCCGCATATAATATTATTTACTTTGTTGAAGTCGAAATGTGTAAGCCCCGTTACCCCCGCTGTACCCATTGACGTCCAGTTCAATCCGTTGTTCGTGCTTCTTTTCACCGCGCCATTCGAGCCCAGAATATAAACAACATTCGTTCCGGGTATCCATTTAATAAGCGTTATGCCTGAGAGCCCGGCTCCGATATCGACCGTATTCCAGGTTAATCCGCCGTCGGTTGTTCTTGCTACGTACGGCATTGATTCCGAAGTTGAAGAGAGACCGATAAGTTTATCGCTCTTAAAAGTGAAACCGCTAGTATAGTTTCCTGTCAGGCTGAGGTTTTTTGTCAGCCACGCGGTTCCGCCGTTTGTAGTCATTCTGACTCTCGGCGCTCCGTTCTTGAGACCGAAGCCGAAGAAATTCTGGTCAACAATCATTAGAGAATTTTGAGCCGCTGAGACTCCGACCACACCGGTGGACTTCTGCGCCCAGTTATTGCCGCCGTCTGTTGTCATCCAGAATTCGTTCGCAAGCGCGCCCCCGACAAGAGGGGCAGATCTTGAAAAAGTAATGTTGTTAAACGCACCGTCATTTTGCCCTGTTTCGAGAACGACGTTCCATTTTAACCCCGCGGAAGAAAATTTATACAACCTTGCATTTGAGTTGACAACACCTTCGCCGACAATAGCGGTCGTTGAATTAATTGCCCATACGCAGAATAACTGATTCGTTGTTCCGTTGGTTGTTATCGTGCTCCAATTTACTCCGCCGTTCGACGTCGAAAAAATCTTGGGATTGTTTTCTGTTCCGCCCGCAACCCAAACAACATTATTGTCATATACGGAAATGCTTGGTGTTAAACCCGGATTCGATACTGTTCCTGCAAGAACCCATTGCTGAGCATAAGAATTGTACCCTGAAAATAGAAGGATGAGTAAGATGAATGATGCAAATTTTGTAAGTTTTTTCATGCCTTTGACCCCATATAATTTAATAATATAATTTTCCTTTACAAAAATATTTCCAACACTTAACTGCCATTTATGCAATAACCATACCTAAAATTTTCCTGACTATACATACTTCATTAAGCGTAAAACCTTGATTTTTAAAGAAATAATAAGACATTCATACACAGATAAAAATAGACAATGTCGCATTTCTAAAAAACCAAGTTGCATTTTGAGAATAAGCAGTGTATGCACTGCTTTTAAGCGGCTTGCAAAACAGAACAATTTTAGCGTAAGCAGTATGGTAACTCCGTGTGAAAATAGAGCAACAGAAGGCTTTAAGAGGTATAAAAAACGCCGGCGTTTGCCGGCGTTTATATGATTTGATGATTGTTTTAGTCGGGCAATCCGTTTCTATCGTTGTCCCTGTATGCCCGGAGGTTGTCGTTCACGTTGTTCTTGATATTGTTATCGATATCGTTTTTGTTTGCAGGGTCGGTAGGATTCAGGAAATTCCCGTTCTTGAAAAACCACTTATACGGATCCGCCCTGAAGGTTATGTTTGTTTTTGTATTGGTTTCAACGCCTATGCTAACGGGAAAATTCAGTTTCTGGTGGAACGAAACGTCAGTCTTATAAATGAAATAAGACCCGTTATAAAAACCCTTGACTATCGCGGAATAAGTACCCGTAGAATCCTTGAATTCGGCGTCTGGCGGAGTTTCAGAAGATTCAAGTTTGTGGAACTTGAAAATAAGTTTGTCGTAGTTTCCCGCCGGGATATACGCTGTAGTCATTACGTTGACGTTGCCGTTCAGGTTTACGAAATAAACGTAAGGACCAACCTTGAAATTTGTAGAATCGCTTGAATTCGCTACGTTTAATTTTATATCCTTGATGAGAACTTTTACCGTATCGAGTTTCAGAGAATCGAGTAAATCGGTATAATTGCCTGTAGAATATGTGCTGAGGTCGAGATTGTCTGTTACGGTCGTGACACTGTCCTCGCTGCAACCGGAAATAAAAAGTCCGGAAAGAAACAAGGATAAGGAAATCATAGCGCTAAAGATAACATCAGATGGTTTTTTCATAATCTTATTCAATTTGATTTAAGTAAAATTCTTTTTTTATACACGGAAAAAAAAGATATGTTCCTGAATTTCTTAACCACCCGTAAGCACCGAATAAACAAACAGTTAATAAATTTGCCTGGTGCTTTCATACAACCTATAACAAATATTTTGAAACAAAGTTTTTCGAGTAAAGGATTTCAACATTTTAATCGACCGTCGTCACGGTTTCTTTTCTTTAGTCTTGACAATTATGCGTTTGATGTGTAAAATATTAATGTAAACAAATATTCAAACGGAGGTGTTATGAACATAGATTTATCCGAAGAGGAAGTAATTTTCCTGCACAATATCCTTGAAAGGGAAATATCAGATACAAAAAGCGAAATTCATCATTCTGAAAATTTCAGTTTCAAGGAAGACTTGAAAAAACAAGTAAGATTCATTCAGGACGTGATAAACAAACTCAGTTACGTTCGGAAATTAAAAGCAGGATAGGTACGAATAAATTCAGATAAACGATAAACCGGCGCGTTTTCGCGCCGGTTGTATTTTATGCCGAAGATGACGCGCCATCCCGAAAATAAACTATGATTTCGTTGTTCGGCTGATTATTTTTAAACCAATAAAAATTTACGGAATGAGAATTTGTGTTTACTGCGCTTCGAGCGCAAGGATTGATAAAGTATATTTTAACGCCGCGGAAAGGCTTGCGGCGGCATTTGCGAAGGCAGGGGTTGAAGTCGTTTATGGCGGCGGCGCCGCAGGATTGATGGGCGTTCTGGCGGACACGATGCTTAAGCACGGCGGAAAAATAAAGGGGATACTGCCGAAATTCATGGTTGACGTCGAGTGGGAGCACAAAGGCGTGAGCGATATGATAATGACGGATACAATGCACGAAAGAAAGGCGCGGTTTCTTGAAGATGTTGACGCTCTCGTTGCTCTTCCCGGGGGATGCGGCACGCTGGAAGAACTCCTCGAGGCGATTACGCTGAAGCGGCTCGGACAGTTCACTAAACCAATCATAATTCTGAACACCAAAGGATATTTCAATCCGCTTCTGGAAATGTTTGAAAAAGCGGTTAAAGAAAATTTCATGAAAGATATACATCTTGATATGTGGAAGGTTGTAAACGAACCGGAAGAAGTTCTCGATGCTATAAAGAATTCAAAACCCTGGGACAAAGGTGCGATTAATTTCGCGGCGGTCAGGTAAAAAATTTCGTTCTTAAAAATCCCTGAAATCGAACAACGAAAATCACGCCCGAATTTCCGGCATAACATAACCATTCTAAATTCAATACAATCCTGTTTATCCGTAACTCCACTTGTAAGTTCTTATTATTATATGTATTAAATATTTATATTTGTATTTAATATTCACGTTGAAGAAGGGGGAATAATGAATGCTGTTCGGCGGAGAATAATTCTGTTTTTGCTTGTACTGATTTTTTTTCACGCTGCGCACATACTTGAAGAGGTGTGGGCGAATTTCTGGCCTGTAGGCAGATACTATTCACTGGAGACTTTCTTAATTCTAAATCTTGTTTTTTTCGCGATACCGCTTTTTATGCTTTATTATTTTTTACTCGAAAAGAAGTGGTCTGTTTATCTTTGCCTGATTTATGGAATTGTAATGACGTTAAACGGGCTCGGACACAACATTATGACCTTAGCAACGGGAAAATACTTCGGCGGATTCGCCGGCGGATTTTCCGGAATCGGTTTGATTGCCGCGGGTATACCTCTTGCATATTATGTAAGCAAACATTTAAAAGAAATAAAATCCGGAAAAAATGGATAAAACAATTTTTATAAAAATCTGCGCATTCTATAATCTTGCTTTCTTCGTATTCCACTTATTCTTCTGGAAACTGCTTGACTGGAAAAACGAACTTGCAAAACTAAAGCCGATAAACGGCGGCGTGATGCAGATACTTAACCTCCGCCTTATTTACGTTTTTCTGCTGGTGTCGGTGGCTTGTTTCTTCTTCGCGGATGAACTCGCGTCAACGCAATTGGGGAAATTTCTCTTGCTTGGATTTTTCCTTTTCTGGCTCGGAAGGTTAATAGAACAGTTCATATTCCTGCGGATGAAATCAAAAGTGCTGACAATACTGACGGCGGCATTTGTAGCGGGAGTGGTTCTTCATCTGCTGCCGCTTGTTTTGCAATAAGATAATTTCGTTATGGAAAACAAACAGTTCATGCTGCTTGCGGTTGTATGCGTCATTGCGCATATAATTCGAACGATATACGAAATACTGAAATTCAGGAAAATTATTAAGGCGAACAAAATCATGTTTGTCCTGATTTTTGCAGTAATGATTCTGCTCTGGGTTTCGTGGTTCGGACTTTGCGAAGCGGATGCTCACAAAATGAACTTTCCGGAATTCATAAAGTACACGGGTCTCATTCTGTCCTTCGCGGGAGTTGTAATGTTTCTTGCCGCTCTCTTTACGATAAAATCGCTCGAGACGTACGAAGGAGATTTGGTCACACGGGGAATTTATTCGAAAGTTCGTCACCCTATGTATCTCGCCTTCATTTTCTGGCTCGCCGGTTTCCCGGTTTTCTGTGATTCGATGTACGCTCTTATTCTTTCGCTACCGTTAATTGCCAACGTGCTTTTCTGGAGAAGTCTCGAGGAAAAGGAATTGCTTGAGAGGTTTCCCGGTTATGAGGTTTACAGAAAGAGAACAATATTTTAATATTCCTAAAATGAGGAGTTTTCCCGCCGAAAAGAAAATAGTTTATTATATTCACATTTATTATATTATGTTAATCAATACCCCTGAAAATGAAAAAAATTACTGTTCTGCTGATTTTCTTCATAATCGGAACATCCGCTTTTGCTCAGGATTACGTCGGTATGAGAGGGTCGGAAATCTGTTCGCGCAAGAAGCAAAACAGGACTTCCTTTGTAAATCCAGCGGATTTGTCTCCGAACACGCCGAGACATTCTTACGACGTGCTTAACTATAAACTTAACCTTGACATATATAATTGTTTCAAGACCGCGGTAAATAGTTTTACAGGTTCGGAAATAATTACTTTCAGGGTCGACTCTACATTGAACTCGATAAAGATGAACGCCGTGAACGCTTCAATCGTCGTCGATTCGGTGAGATTGAACGGAGGAGCAAATCTCGCCTACACGCAAAATGCGAATATATTAAACATAACGCTCGACAGGACATACAACGTAAACGAGGTCGTGAACATATACCTGAAGTACCATCACAACAACATTTACGACGGTTCATTTAACGTAACGCCCGACTACGTTTATACGGACTGTGAGCCCGAGGGCGCGCGCAAGTGGTTTCCATGCTGGGACAGGCCGTCGGACAAGGCAACATTCGACATTACTGTGAAGGTTCCTTCCAACGTTAAAATCGGTTCGAACGGAAGACTCGCTGATTCCACTGTATTAGCGGACACAATCTGGTACCGCTGGATAAGCCGTGACCCGCTTTCCACTTATCTCGCCGTGCTTACGGGAAAGACCGGATACAATCTGGATATCGTATGGTGGCACAAACTTTCAAATCCCGCGGACAGCATTCCAATTTACCTGTATTACGGCACGGGAGAAAACATAGCCCCGACAAAGAACGCTATTGGAAACATGACGACAATTTATTCGCAACTTTTTGGTGAACACCCGTTTGAAAAAAACGGATTCGCTTCCGTTCCGTATTTCATAGGAGGAATGGAAAATCAAACGCTGACTACGATTATGCCGCATTGGAATTTGGTCGTGTCACTCATTTCGCACGAGTATGCGCATCAGTGGTTCGGCGATATGATTACCTGCGGAACGTGGGCTGACATATGGCTTAACGAGGGTTTCGCGACTTACTGTGATGCGCTTTATCAAGAACAGATTTCGGGATACGATTTGTATAAACAGAATATTAGTCACCACGCGAGCGATTATTTCGGCACCAATCCCGGATGGCCGATTTATAACCCTTCGTGGGCAATTACCACGCCGCCTGAGGGAACGTTGTTTGACAATGCGATAACTTATTGCAAGGGCTCGTGCGTGCTGCACATGTTAAGATACACGATAGGAGACTCTTTGTTCTTCGCCGCACTGAAGGCATACGCAACTGATACGGTTAACTTCAAAATGAAATGCGCTGTGACGGACGATTTCACCGCGAAGATCAGTTCGGTCGCAGGACAGGATTTAACCTGGTTCATCGACCAGTGGGTAAAACAGCCGAACCATCCGCAATATCAGAATTCATACGGAATATCGAATCTCGGCGGAGGAAACTGGAGAGTTAGTTTTAAGGCGTATCAGACTCTGAGCAACACGACTTTCCACAAGATGCCGATAGTTCTTAAAATATCCTTTACGACAGGAAACGATACGCTGATTAGAGTAATGAACGATGTGAATAACCAGCAATACGTGTTTAACTTTAACCGTCAGCCGACTTCGCTGGCATTCGATCCTAATAACGACATAGTACTTAAAAGCGCTACTCTGACAGTGGGAGTAAATGAAAATGAAACAGGAATTCCGGAGAAGTATTCATTAAGCCAGAATTATCCGAATCCGTTCAATCCATCAACAGAAATCAGTTACGGATTACCGAAAAACTCTTTCGTAACGCTCAAGGTTTATGACCTGACAGGCAAACTTGTTTCGACACTCGTAAGCGAACAAAAAGCCGC
>CALGII010000118.1 GCA_937915485.1 uncultured Ignavibacteriota bacterium
CCTCCTTTCCCTCTTGATTATATAAAAGACTCTTTTTATATTTCGTCAAACAACGAAACATAAATGATTGACGAACTCGAAAAAATATTCAAAGCCCTTTCCGACAGAAACAGAATCCGTATACTTAAAATGCTTCAGAAAAAGCCTTTATGCGTTTGTGAGATACGGGAAGTGCTTAAACTTGCCGTCTCAACCGTTTCAAAACACCTGAGCATTCTTCGTGAAGCGGGTTTAATAAACGATTGGAAGGAAGGGAAGTGGATAAATTACAGATTAAATCCACAGCCGTCGCAAATGGCGTCGAACGCGCTCTTGTTCGTGCAACTTCAAATTGAAGACGACGAAACGATAAAAAAAGACAGAAAAATTACATGCTGCGTGGACAGGAATATTTTGTGCTGCAAGTAATGAAACTTTCATTTCGTTAAAACGTAAAATGAAATGACTTTCAAAAATTTAAAACCACTACTATGAAAAACCCCGAAGAAATAAAGGAAATCGTAAAGGAAAAATACGCCGACATAGCAAAACAATCAAAGACTGTTAACGAAGCGTCCTGCTGCGGAGTTGGCAGCTGCACGGGTGTGGACTACACCGTTTTCTCCGAAGATTATTCTAAACTAAAAGGTTATAACCCTGACGCGGACCTTGGTCTCGGATGCGGACTGCCTACGGAATTCGCTCTAATAAAAGAAGGCGATACGGTTATTGACCTCGGCTCGGGAGCGGGCAATGACGCTTTCGTGGCTCGGGCGATTGCGGGCGACAAAGGAAAAGTGATAGGTATAGATTTTACTGATGAGATGATACAGAAATCGAGGGAGAACGCGGAAAAACTCGGATTTAATAATGTCGAGTTCAGATACGGCGATATAGAAAAAATGCCGGTTACGGCAAACAAAGCGGATGTCATAATCAGCAACTGCGTTCTGAACCTCGTGCCGGACAAGGAAAAAGCGTTTAAAGAAATATACAGGGCGCTTAAGCCCGGCGGACATTTTTCTGTTTCCGACATAGTTGCGACGGGAGAACTTCCAAAATCGATTAAATCCGGCGCGGAACTGTATGCAGGGTGTGTTTCGGGCGCTATCGTTAAAGAGGAATACCTCGGTATAATTGAAGACACCGGTTTCGTAAACCTGAACATACAGAAAGAAAGAATTATTGATATTCCCGACGATATCTATCTAAAGTTCATTTCGAAAGAAGAACTCGACGACTTTAAAAAATCGAACGTTAAACTCGTCAGCATAAACGTGTACGCGGATAAGCCCGCAGAACCCTGCTGCAGCCCGAAAGGAGGCTGCTGTTGATATCGAAGCATAAGGTCCTTTTCGTCTGCATTCATAACAGCGCGAGGAGCCAGATGGCGGAAAAATTTTTAAACTATATCGGCGGAGAGAGTTTCTCCGCCGAGAGCGCCGGACTCGAACCTGGCAGTTTAAATCCTCTTGTGGTTAAGTCAATGTCCGAAATCGGATTTGATATTTCCGGAAACAAGACTAAAGACGTATTCGAATTCTACAAGAGCGGAAAAAAATACGATTACGTGATAACAGTTTGCGATGAAGCCTCAGGACAAAGATGCCCGATTTTCCCCGGCGCGCTGAAAACGCTTCACTGGTCTTTTGAAGACCCGTCTTCATTTGCCGGAACGGAAGAAGAAATATTGAATAAAATTGCTGTTGTTCGCGATGCAATTAAGTCCAAAGTAACCGAATTCATAAAAACTTTTTAATTTTAAGTAATGATAGAAATAAAAGTTCTCGGAAGCGGCTGCGCCCGGTGCAAGGAACTCGAAAAGATGTGTTTTAACGTTGCCGCCGAAAATAACATTGATGCCGATATACAAAAAATCTCCGACCTGAAGGAAATAATGTCATACGGCATTATGCAGACCCCCGGTCTGGTGATTAACGGGAAAGTAAAACTCGCGGGTAAGTTACCGACCGCGTCGACTCTTCTTCACTGGATGCAGGAAGTATAATAATTATGGAAAACATAAGCGGATGAAGATGAAAAGAAATGAAATATGGTTCGTGGCAATACTGGCTGCCCTCTGGTTTTTAATTTATTTTAATCTTGAGAAACTGACCGGGCTTCTGTTCGATATGTCCGGTTTATCTTCAATAAAGGAAAGTTATGCGCGGTCAATAGAATTTTTTATTTATGAAGTCCCGAAAGTGCTGCTGCTTCTCACGCTTATTGTTTTTGTAATGGGAATAATCCGGACCTTCTTTTCCCCCGAAAAAACCCGCGCCGTCCTCGAGAAAAAATCGCTGTTTCTGGGTAACGTGCTCGCGTCTGTTCTCGGAATATTCACGCCGTTTTGCTCGTGCTCGGCAGTGCCCCTGTTTATCGGATTTGTCGAAGCAGGCATCCCGCTCGGAGTAACGCTTTCCTTCCTCATTGCCGCGCCGATGATTAATGAGGTCGCCGTGATTTTATTGTTCGGACTTTTCGGATGGCAGACTGCGGTTATTTATGTCTCCACGGGTCTAATAATCGCGATAGTATCGGGATACATAATAGGAAAGTTAAGATTGGAGAGATTTGTCGAAGAGTGGGTTTATGAAATCAAGAGTGGCAGGGCTGATGCGTCAGAGGAAAAAATTACGCTTGATGACAGAATTGAAAGCGGTTACGCCGCGGTGAAAGACATTGTCAGCAAGGTATGGCTGTACATCGTGATAGGCGTGGGCATCGGCTCGCTTGCGCACGGTTATGTTCCCGAGGATTTCATGGCGGGCATTATGGGAAAATCGGCGTGGTGGTCTGTTCCGCTGTCCGTGCTTATAGGAATACCGTTGTATTCGAATGCCGCGGGAATTATTCCAATCGTGTCCGTTCTGATTGAAAAGGGCGCTTCGCTCGGTACCGCGCTTGCCTTTATGATGGCGGTTATAGGTCTTTCTCTTCCCGAAGCAATCATACTTAAAAAAGTTTTAAAACTTCCGATGATATTTATTTTCTTCGGCATCGTCGGAGCGGGAATTATGATCATAGGATATATCTTTAATATAATTTATTAAATGGAAAAACTTGCAAAGAGACTGTCTTTCCTTGACAGATACCTGACGCTCTGGATATTCGCGGCGATGCTTGCCGCGGTGCTTACGGGTTATTTGTTTCCGGGAATAGTAAGTTTCTGGGATTCGTTTCAATCAGGAACGACAAACGTGCCGATTGCTATCGGTCTGATATTGATGATGTATCCGCCGCTCGCGAAGGTAAGGTATGAAGACCTCGGCAAGGTTTTTAAGAATTTCAAGGTGCTGGCGCTGTCGCTCGTTCAGAACTGGATTATCGGTCCGCTGCTTATGTTTTTCCTCGCGATAATTTTTCTTCGGGATTATCCGCACTACATGGCTGGTCTGATATTGATAGGTCTGGCAAGATGCATTGCGATGGTAATTGTCTGGAACGAACTCGCGAAAGGCGA
>CALGII010000119.1 GCA_937915485.1 uncultured Ignavibacteriota bacterium
CTCGCCGCGGTATACAAGAAATTCGGAACAGCGCTTCTTAACATCGACGGGAATAGGATTGAGTTCGCTTCTTCGAGGAAGGAAAGTTACTCGAGAGATTCAAGGAATCCCAAAGTAAGCGTTGGAACTCTCGAAGAAGATTTGTCAAGGCGGGATTTTACTATCAACGCTC
The DNA here is from genome assembly GCA_937915485.1 of uncultured Ignavibacteriota bacterium. Lineage (GTDB taxonomy): Bacteria > Bacteroidota > Ignavibacteria > Tepidaquicellales > Tepidaquicellaceae > CAIKZJ01. The sequence goes on from CALGII010000119.1 coordinate 173, forward strand.
TTGCGATACCTCTTGGGAAACCGGGAGAGGTCATAGACCTGTTCGGAGGAATAAACGACCTCAAGAAAAAAATAATAAGAACTCCTCTCGACCCCGACAAGACCTTTTTCGACGATCCCCTGAGAATACTGCGGGCGATAAGATTCGCGTCTAAACTTGATTTCGGCATAGAAGAAAAAACGTTCGAGGCAATCTGCGGAAACAGAGAGCGTCTGAAAGAAGATGTAGTCTCGCAAGAGAGAATAACGACTGAATTTCTTAAAATTCTCGAATCGCCGAATCCTTCGGTAGGACTGAACCTGATGTATCTAACGGGAATAATGGACATAGTATTTCCCGAGATGTCGAAAACCGCAGGAGTGGAGCAAAGAAGCGATTATCACCACAAGGATGTATTTTACCATACGCTTGAAGTCGTGGATAACATATCGCAGATGACGGACAATGTATGGCTAAGATTTGCCGCGCTGACACACGATATCGCGAAGCCGAAGACAAAGAAGTTCATAGAAGGCACGGGCTGGACATTTCACGGACACGAGGAACTCGGGGCAAGGATGATGAAGAAAATTTTCGAGAGAATGCGGCTGCCTTTCGACAGGATTAACTACGTTGAGAAACTAATAAGACTGCATCTCCGACCGGCAGCGCTCGCGAATCAGGAAGCGACGGACTCGGCAATAAGAAGGCTAGCGGCGGAAGCAGGAGAGGAACTCGAGGACCTTCTCAAATTGTGCAGAGCGGATATAACATCGAAGAATTTCGCGAAGGTGAAAAAGTATATGGGCAATTTCGCGTACGTGGAAAAAAGGATTGTCGAAGTACAGGAAAAAGACAACCTGAGAAACTTCCAATCGCCTGTCCGCGGAGATGAGATAATGAAAATCTGCGGGCTCGAACCGTCTAAGCCGGTGGGAATCCTGAAGACAAAAATTGAAGAGGCGATACTCGACGGCATCATACCGAACACGTACGATGCCGCGCTTGAATATCTTTATAAAATCAAGAACGAAACACTTGCCGGATTGAAGAAAAAAGATACTAAAGAATCTTCTTGAACAAAGCAAGAATCCCCTGTTTCCAGGCAATCCTATGAGTAACTCCGGTCCCCTTCGCAATATGATGCTTGTTTTCAAGATACCACTGATAAGAGCGAATCAGCGCATCCGCGTTAGAATATTTTGGATTCCATCCGAGCGTCTTCCGGGCTTTCTCAATCGAGACGAATGAGTCGGTATCCGCTGTTCCGTATATCCATTTGTAGAGCGGCGAAAGATTCAGGATTTCAAAGAATCTCAAAACGGGTTTAATGAGCCATGCGGGAGTTCCCATTACCCGCGAACCTGTTTTGGCGTATTCACACATAGCGCCCACGTCTTCTTTAACGGTTTTAAACTCCGCAGCGCCGACGTTAAAAGTATCGTTAGTTTTTTCGGCGGGCAAAGTCGCGCATAAGTTTATGGCATCTACAAGGTCATCGACTTCAAACAACTGATAACGGTTTTTTCCGTTGCCGATAATCGGAATTTTCGCACCCGACTCAACCCAATCATAGAGTATCTGGAATACGCCGAGTCTCGCGGTTCCGATGAAACTTTTAGGTCTTAGTATGCAAATGTTGAGCCCTTTTTTTCTGTATTCTTCGCAAACTTCTTCCGCCATTATCTTGCTTTTTCCGTAAGGACCAACGCCAACCCGGGCATTCGTTTCATACAACGGGTGTTCTTTAGGCACGCCGTAAACGGACGTTGAAGAAATAAATATTAGTCTTCCGACATTATTTTTCAGACAGGCCTCGCAGACATTGCGCATACCTTCGACGTTCGTCTCAAAAATATCCTTCTTCTTCCAAAGAGGAAGAGCCGCCGCGCAATGAATTACCACTTCGGCGCCCTTCGTTATTTCATCCATCATCGACGGCACTCTAACGTCACCGTAAATGCAGTTTATTTCGGGATTATAATCTTCTTTCGGAAATTCGGCTATGTCGAAAAAAACCGATTCGGCGGGTTTTGTAATTTCGTGAATCTTTGTTCCTATATGGTATCCGAGAAATCCGGCACCTCCTGTTACAACTATTTTCATATGATTGTTATTATTTTAATAATTTCCAAAAACTTTTATTACGCTCTCCCTCACAGCGTTAAGCCTGTTCTCCGCTAGTTCAAAAATCACTCCCGCGACTTCTTCGGGACTCACCCAATTTTTTATCTCCTCAGCGCTTCCCCACTTTCGGTTAGCGGGTGTATCGATAACCGACGGAATCACCGTATTCGCGCGTATCCCGTTGTGTTTATATTCTTTTGATATCGTGTTCATCAGCACGATTAGCGCGGATTTAGATACGGAATACGCGAGCCTGCCCGGAACGGGTTCGATACCAGCCATCGCACCGACCGATACTATTCTGCCTTTACCATTCGGAATCATTTTTTTAAGAACGGATTTCGAGAAATGCAATGCAGTAATAAAATTCAGGTTAAACCATTTATTAAATTCTACAGATTCGATGTCCGCGGTATTAACGGAGGGGTGAATTCCGCCTATAGTATTTACCAGCACATCTATGCGACCTTTTTCGAGACCCGAGACTTTTTCAACAAATTCGTTCACTGACTCTTCATCGAGCGCATCGCATTCGAAGGCGTAAATTTTTCTAAGAGTAAATTCTGAATTCTCATCAAGCGAACTGTCGAATACCTGCATGAATTTCTTTAATGAAGTGACGGGGATGTACACTTTATATCCTTCGGCGCAGAATTTTTCGACCACGAATTTTCCAAGCGCGCCTGTTCCGCCTGTAACTATTGCTGTTTTAACGTTCACGGAAGACATATTTTCCCCAGTTTAACATTCTTTGCTGCTCCAGTGACGGATATAACATTTGACGGATTTCCGTTCAGAGTTTCATTTGCGAGGACTGCAAAAAGGACCGCTTCTTTATTCGATGAGTCTATTCCGTTTTCATCGAGGATTTTAACATCAGCGGTTTTTATTAATGATTCAAGCGCAGATAGTATGATTTTATTTTTTGAGCCTCCGCCACTGACTAAAAGTTCAAACCTTCCCTTCGGCATTACAAACTTTTTAATGTTTTCAGAAATCGTAAACGCCGTATAAAAAGTAAACGTCCGCAGGACATCCTCCGGCTTTGTTTTCCTGAATTTCTTCAATATTCCATCGACGAAAGCGGCGCCGTAAAATTCGCGTCCCGTAGATTTCGGGGGCTTGCTATTATAATACGTATCGCGCCTTTTTATTTCGCAAAAGAGCGCGTCGTTCAACATACCTTTCAGGGCAAGCCTGCAATCTCTGTCATAATTTCTGGAGAATAATTTCCGAGCGATATAGTCAATCATCATATTACCCGGACCCGTATCAAAAGCGACGACGTCATTCAATTTACAATTCTTTTTCAGATACGTTAAATTCGCGATACCGCCGATATTGAGAAGTATTCTGTTCTTTTTACCGCTTCTGAACAAAACAAAATCGAGATAAGGAACAAGCGGGGCTCCGCCACCGCCCGCGGCTACATCCGCCGTCCTGAAATCGCCGACAGTGAGTATTCCCGTGCAATTCGCAATCACAGACGGGTCGCCTATCTGCAGAGTCGATTTTACCGAATAACCGAACAGTTTATCATTCGCAGGAAGATGGTGAACGGTTTGCCCGTGTGAGCCGATGAAATCGATTTCTTTGTTTTTAATATTCCTATCTTTAAGGAACCTGTTAATTTTCGACGCGTAAAGGTTGCCTAAAAGAAAATTCATCCTGCATAAGTTGTCAACAGAACCCCGTCCCGGGGCGCTGTTTTCGAGAATAAAACTCCTTAGCCTCTGGGGAATCGTATATTCCTGATAATCAATAACATCGACTTTCAATGAAGATGCAGAGCCGCGGATGCCCGCGAGCACAATATCCACGGCGTCCACGGACGTACCCGAGAGCACTCCAAGGGCGGTTTTGTATCCTTTTTTCCTGATTCCGTCGAGTTTTTTCATATTTTCAGCATAAATATACCTCTTAAGAAACTTATATTCTATGAAGATAAAATGTAACAAATCAGCGTAATTGAAGTATAATAATTAGACAGGATAAATGAAAAGATAATTTAACATTATGGAATTATGTCATTTATTTTGAATTAATTTTTTGGGATTTTTCAGGAATTAAAATTTAAAGATGGACGAATTCACAATAACCGAAAAAAAATCAGGTGATTTAATCATACTGTATTTGAACGGATTTCTGGATGCCCATACTTCATCTGTTCTCGAAAAAAAATTCGAAGAACTGCTGTCTAAAAAGTTATACAAGGTAGTAGTTAATTTTTCGGGATTGTCGTACATAAGCAGCGCGGGTCTAGGAGTATTCATGGCTTACATAGAAACGTTAAGGAGCAATTCGGGTGACATAAAATTATCTAACATGAGCGACAAGATCTACAATATTTTCGACATGCTCGGTTTCCCGATACTGTTCAACATAACGAAAGACGAAAGCGAAGCAATCGTCAAGTTTAACGAAACTGTCTGACATTTTGAGCGGAAAAGATAAAATATTGATAAAGAGTTCCACGGGCAATCTGCATCTGGTGAGAGATTTCGTTGAGAAGAAAGCGGCAGAGATGAACATTGCCCAGAGCGTAATCAACCAGATAATTATTTCGGTTGATGAAGCTTGCACTAACGTAATAAAGCATACGCATAAGTACAATGACCATAACGAGATTGAGATTGAAATCGAATTCAAAGACAATCAGTTTATCGTAACGCTCAAGTACGAGGGCGAGGCGTTCGATCCGACGAAGAAAGAGACTCCCGATATGAAGGAATATTTCAAGAAGTTCAAGATTGGAGGACTGGGCATTCCGATAATGAAAAAATCGATGGATAAAATCGAATTCAAGCATACAAAGCCGAATAACAACTCACTCAAACTCATCAAAGTAATCTAAGTCTGTTTTTTTACATTTCGTTTTTTAGTAATTTACCGCATGGAAGATACAATTAACAAACAACTCGAACTAAACTCACTGATCGAATTCTCTCAGTTGATAAACACTAAACTTGAACTTGAGTTCATACTCGGCAATATTCTCCTGAGCATAATGGGCAAGATGATGATAACTAAAGGCGCGCTTCTTATCAAGACCGACTCGAAAAATGCTTCGAGCAACGAATTCACGGTGAAAACGGTTAAAGGCTTAAGTCAGGATTTACACGGGACTACCGTAAAGGTGAATCTTCCGAAAGAGCCGATATTCGAGATTGAGCAGATTGACGCCTGCGATTTCCTTGACAGGATAAAAGTCAGGTTTTTCTTTAAGATTTACTTTGTTGACAAGTTAATCGGCATTCTGTGTCTCGGGGAAAAACTGACACGTCAGAGTCTAAGCAAGAATGAAATTCTTTTCATAGAAACAATGCTTAACCTGTCGTCTCCGACAATCGAGAACTCGATACGCTTCGAGGAAATAAAAAAACTGAACCTGAATCTCAGTTCACAGATACAGCATCTCAGGACGCTTTTCGAACTAAGCAAGGAATTCAACACGAATTTTCAGGACAGAAACAAGATTCTCCGTCTTTTGAAATACTCACTATTGGGAAACTTCGGCATTAAGGATTACATAATTTTTTCAAAATTCCGTTCAGACAGGTTTTACATACTTGAAGCGGGCAAGGAATTCGCGCTCGACGACGATTACATCGCGCATCTTGAGCAGATAAAAGAGCCGGAGATTCTCGATGAAGCGCAGAACAATCCCTTCAAGCAGTTCATGAAGGATTCGGGATACAGGCTGCTACTGCCGATTACAACCGGAAGTTCCGTTGACACTATAGTCTGCCTCGGAGAGAAACTTAACAAATCGGAATATACTATAACAGACATTCAGTTTCTCGAATCGCTTATCAACTTATCCATTATTTCGCTTGACAACACCGTACTCTTCAACGAATACATCGACAAGCAGAAGATAGAGAGCGAACTCAGAATAGCGCGCGACATACAACGGGCGCTTCTTCCAGACGTCCTTCCCGAAATAAAGGGATACAGCGTAAGCGGGTGCAACATTCCTGCAATGCAGGTCGGCGGGGACTATTTTGACATTATAAAACTCAGCGATACAAAGTTCTGTTTCGTGATAGCCGATGTTTCGGGGAAAGGAACTCCCGCATCGCTGCTTATGGCGAACATACAGTCGGCAGTACACTCGTTTCTAAAATTCTACAATGATGATTTCTGCTTCGAAGAGTCGACGCAGAAAATCAACGAACTGATTTTTGCGAACACGAATTCCGAGAAATTCATCACTTTCTTCTGGGGCATTCTCGACATACAAAATAATACTTTTAAGTACATAAACGCGGGACACAATTATCCATATCTAATAAAAAAGAATGAAATTATAAGTCTCGACAAGGGCGGGTTAATTCTCGGAGTACTTGACAGCGGACCCGATTATATTTCCGAAACGATCGGGTTTGACGAAAACGACGTGCTAGTAATGTACACGGACGGAGCGTCCGAAGCGAGGAACAAATTAAAAGAAGAATACGGAGAAGACAAGATTAAAGAGGTCGTAACAAAGAACAGAAAACTCGATTCAGCGGGCATTCAGAAAAAACTACTTGACGATATCGAAAAATTCACGGAAGGCGAAACACAGTATGATGATATTACGCTGATACTGCTGAAGAGGGAGTGAGGTTATAAAACTCACCGAGAGTCCCCCAAAGAACGGGGAGACTCCCGGATACGGAAAAAATAATATTCGAATTCAGCATAAAAAAACTCCGCGAAAGCGGAGTTTTTATATTAAAAATTTCCTTATCTGCTAATACTTAGACCCTTCGCTGACGAAAGGAAGAAAAGCGAGATGTCTTGCCCTCTTGACCGCAGTCGTGAGTTTTCTCTGCATCTTTGCAGTGGCGCCCGTAATTCTGGCAGGAAGCAATTTTCCCTGCTCGTTGAGGAACCTTGTCAGCAATTTGACATCGCGGAAATCAATAAAACTATCGATACCTCTTTCTTTGAAGGGGTCTCTTCTTTTCTGAGCAGTCGATTTCTTAGCAGCGATCTGCTGAGTAAGTTTGTAATTGTTTTTCGCTTTAACTTTTTTCATTAATTGAAATTTGTTTGAGTAAAAGATTAATTTAGCAATAATTTGAGACTTTTTCAACGTATATCGAAAACAACGACGACAATTTGACTGATGGTTTACCGTCGATATCAAAGTTTCAGAACAAAAACTAATAATCTTTATTAGAACCATGATTCAAAAAATAAAAATTTACAAATAGAGGGAAGGGCATTAAAAATGCGCTATTTTTTTAAATTTCATATGGGTTTTATATGACTTATATTTATGAACCCTCAAATAATTAATAATATTATAAGTATGTTTAAATTTCAAATTCTCGCAATAATTTTAATATGTATTATGGTATTTAATCCCGGAATAACAAGCGGACAAGTAAAAGATTATTCTACAACCGAGAGGAAAGACATTCCCGTCGAGTTCACGTGGAAAATCGAGGATCTTTACGCATCAAAGAGCGACTGGACCGCAGATAAGGAAAATGTCGTAAACCTTATTTCTCAAGTAGACAACAAATCCAAATCATGGACAGCATCCTCGAAAAATATGCTTGAAATGCTCGAACTGATAAACACTGTTAATCTGAAATCCGCGAGGCTATACGGATATACATCGCATCAGTCGGCAGTTGACATGAGCAACACGGAATATCAGAAAATGGAAGGCGAACTTCAGTCGATTTTCGTCAACTTCTACGCGAAACTCGCGTTTATAAGCCCTGATGTTCTCGCCCTCGGAAAAGAAAAGTTCGAAGGATATCTTAAAGAAGAGCCAAAACTCGCCGAGTACAGATTCATGGTTGAAGATATACTCAGGAGCAAAGAGCACATACTTCCCGAAGACAAGCAGAAAATAGTTTCGTTAACCGGATTGTTCACAGGCGTGCCCTCGAAGACCTCATCCATGCTGAACGACATGGAACTGCCGTCAATTGAGGTTACAATCAGAGGCGAGAAAGTTGAATTAAACTATGCCAACTACGTGAAATACCGCGGCGACAAGGATCCCGAAGTTCGAAGCATGGTAATGAGGGAATTCTGGAAACACGGAAAGAAGTTCGAGAATTCGCTTGCGATACTTCAGGACGGCGCCGTGAAAACGCATTTCTTCAGTGCCCAAATAAAAAATTTCAATAACTGTCTTGAGGCAAGACTTTTCGACGATAACATTCCCGCTGAAGTTTACAATCAACTCGTGAACAGTGTGAAGGAAAACCTTACACCGCTTCACAGATACCTGAATCTCAAGAAGAGGCTGCTTAAACTCGATACTTACAGGTACGAAGATATATACGCATCAGCGGTTCCATCGGTAAGCAAGACATTCACACTCGATGACAGCAGAAAATATATATCGGAATCACTGAAGCCGCTCGGAAAGGAATATCAGGATTATCTGAATCTTGCCTTTGATAACAGGTGGATGGACATTTATCCGAACAAGGGCAAGGAAAGCGGAGCGTATTCAGGCGGTGTTTACGGAGTGCATCCCTACATAAAGTTGAATTATAACGGAAAGTATGACGCGATATCAACAATGGCGCACGAACTCGGACACGCGATGCATTCATATTTTTCGGATAAGTATCAGCCGTTCTCGACATCTGGCTACACCACGTTCATAGCGGAAATCGCGTCGACATTCAACGAGAACATGCTGATGGAATATCTCCTGAAGCACGACAACGACGACATGTTCAAACTGTACGTGCTCGATTCGTATCTTGATCAGGTAAGGGGCACGCTTTACAGACAGACTCTGTTTTCAGATTTCGAACTCGCGATGCACAAAAGAGTTGAAGAAGGCAATTCGCTTACATCGGACTGGCTTGACAGCAAGTACCTTGAATTAACGAGAGAATACTACGGTCACGACAAGGGAGTATGCAAGGTTGATGATTACATTCAGGTGGAATGGAGCAAGATACCTCACTTCTACTATAACTTCTACGTTTTCCAGTACAGCACAGGAATAATTTCATCGATGGCGCTTGCGGAGATGGTATCGAACGGAACAGAGAAGGAAAGGGACGCGTATCTGACGCTGCTCAAATCGGGCGGCAGCGATTACGCGGTTGAACTTCTTAAGAAAGCGGGAGTTGACATGACCACGAAAGATCCTTATGAAAAAGCGTTCAAGAGATTCGGCGACCTGGTTACCGAAATGGAAAAAATCATGGAAAGACTTAACATTAAATAAATACATTTTAACAATAAAACAGGAGTAATCTAATGGGTATGACAATAGTCGAGAAAATCCTCGCGAAGGCGTCAGGAAAGGCATCGGTAAAACCCGGTGACGTTCTCGAACCCGAAGTAAACGTTGCCATGTCACACGAAAACGCTGCGCTTGTAATAAATCAGTTCAACGAAGTGTTTCAGGGCACGAACATAGCGCCCAAAGTCTGGGACCCTGAAAGAATAGCGATAATATTCGACCACAGAGTTCCCGCGGAAAGTTCAAAGACGGCGACAAACCAGAAAAAAATAAGAAATTTTGTTAAAGCAAACGGAATAAAGAAGTTTCACGACATACGGTCAGATGAAGGCGGCATTTGCCATCAGATACTTGCCGAATACGGATACATCAGACCGGGTTACGTTGTCGTAGGCACAGACAGTCACACGACAACTCACGGAGCGTTTGGCGCGTTCTCATTCGGAATAGGCGCTACGGAAATGGCGAGTGTATGGTCACTCGGAACGGTACTTAACGTCGAAGTTCCGGAAACGATTAAAGTAGTCGTAAACGGAAAGTTCAAAGACAACGTATATCCCAAGGACCTTATTCTCTACATAATAGGAAAGTTGACGGCTCAGGGCGCGAACTTCAAGGTAATCGAATTCCACGGCGAGGCGATAAGAAATATGCCGATGTCTGGAAGGCTTGTTCTCTGCAACATGTCGGTTGAAGCTGGAGCGACATCCGGGATCGTTCCAGGCGACGAAGAAACAGCCCGTTATCTAAAAGAAGCGGGAGTTAAAGACAAGATTGAAAACGTTCTCCCTGACGCGGACGCGAAATACTGCAGGATTGTAGAAATCGACGCGAATGAACTCGAACCGCAAATCGCTTTACCGCATACAGTTGACAATGTAAAGCCAATCAGCAAAGTTGACAAAGTAAAAATCGACCAGATTGTAATCGGCTCGTGCACGAACGGAAGGCTCGACGACCTTGAAATCGCCGCTTCCATTCTAAAGGGAAAGAAAGTCGCCGAAGACACAAGGATGCTGATTTTTCCCGCGTCATGGAACATTTACAAGAAGGCATTGAAGCAGGGACTTCTCGAAATTTTCTCGGATTCGGGAGCGATAATAATGAATCCGGGCTGTGGCTGCTGTCTTGGAGTTCATCAGGGCGCGCTCGGCGACGGTGAAACGGCTCTTTCAACGACAAACAGGAATTTTAAAGGCAGAATGGGTAATCCCAAAGGCGATGTATATCTTTGCTCTCCAGCGACGGCAGCGGCAAGCGCCGTAACGGGATACATCACGAGCCCCGAGAAAGGAGTAAAATAAAATGTCTAAAGTAGTTTATATATTCGGAGACGATATTTCAACGGACGCGATTTATCCGGGAAGATACATGGCGACAGTGCTGCCGACCGAAACACCGCAGTTCTGTTTCGCAGATTACACGGAACTGAACAAGAAACTCGTTGCAAAAGAATATCCCGAGGGAAGCGTTATAATCGGCGGCAACAATTTCGGCTGCGGCTCATCGCGCGAGCAGGCGGCATCGACGATTCTCGGACACGGGCTCATCGTAATCGCGAAGAACTACGCGAGAATATTCTTACAGAACGCAATTAACCTCGGTCTTAATCTCATCACCTGCCCCGATATCGAGGCGGAAACCGGCGATGATATAGAATTGAAAGGCGATAAGGTAATCAACAAGACAAAGGGAAAAGAATTCAGCACTATTCCCCTGCCGGCGGCAAGAATGGCGATAGTCGAAGCGGGCGGGCTTATTCCATACACGAGGAAAAAAGTCATTCAGAAATATTCTTAGTCAAATAACTTTGTATTCAGATAAAGAAACCCGTTCGCTGAACGGGTTTTTTATTTCCGGTGTAATAAGAAAAACAAAGGACAATTTCCATTTTGGAATGGCTATTTTATTTCTGTAAGAATCCGAATTGCTTCATTCCTGTTCTCTTTGTTTAGCAGAATAAGTACGACATCTCCTTCCTCGAGAGAGGTACTTCCGCTCGGAACGATGTATTCATTATCTCTGAAGATGACTGTTATCAGAGAGCCTTCCGGGAAATTAAGCTCGGCAAGGTTTTTTCCGGCAATGCTTGAATTAAAAGGTATTATCACATCAACGAGTTCATTCTTTGTTTTTACATCAGTCGATATTTCGAGAGGCATTTTAATTTCCTCTTTTTCATCCGAATCCAATCCGTGAATTCTTGCTACAAAAGGAATCGACCAGCCCTGCACGAGCGCGGATGTTATAGTCATGAAAAAAATCAGATTGAACAACATCATCGAGTTATCAATACCTGCAATTACGGGAAAGGTCGAAAGTATAATAGGAACGGAACCCCGGAGTCCAACCCAGGAAATGAAAGATTTCTCTTTTAACGAAAACTTTGAAAACATAAGAGAGACATAAACACTGAACGGCCGCACGACAAACATCAGCACTGCCGAGAATATCAAGCCAGGAACAATCACAGCCATTAACTGCGACGGGAAGCACAGTAGTCCAAGCGCAAGAAACATAACTATCTGGCTCAATTGCGCGATACCGCTGAAGAATCTCTTAAGCGATTTTTTCTGCACGAATTCGCTGTTGCCGACTATGATAGCCGCGATGTAAACGGCGAGAAAGCCGCTTCCGTTCAGGAACGTCGTCAGGGCGAATATAAACGTCACAAAGGCAATCGTAAAGACAACATAAAGATTCTCGAATTGCAGATGCATCTTGTTCATCAAAACAACGAGGAGTCTGCCGAGAATATAGCCAGCAGCAAGGCCGATGCCGAACTGGGTTATAACGCTGAATAGTATACCTCCCGGGCCGATTGATTTGTTAACAATTACTTCAATCAATGTTATTGTCAGGAATACCGCCATCGGGTCGTTGCTTCCCGATTCGAATTCAAGAAGCGGTTTAACTTTACCTTTAAGGTTGATATTCTTGGAACCAAGCACGGAAAAAACCGCGGCCGCGTCCGTGGACGATATTACCGCTCCGAGAAGCAGGCTGTAGTATATATCAATTCCGAGAAAAAAGTGTGCTGTAAGTCCAACACCGGCGGCAGCAATCAGCACACCGAGTGATGAAAGGCTGACACCGCTCCACAAGACTTTCTTTGTCGTACTCCATTTCGTTTCCAGCCCGCCCGAAAACATAATAAAGGCAAGCGCGACAATTCCTATAGACTGAGTGAGTTTAAAATCATCGAAATAAATTTTTCCAGGACCGTCTGAGCCAG
>CALGII010000120.1 GCA_937915485.1 uncultured Ignavibacteriota bacterium
AGTCTGGACCGTGTCTCAGTTCCAGTGTGGCTGATCATCCTCTCAGACCAGCTATCCATCGTTGGCTTGGTGGGCCGTTACTCCGCCAACTACCTAATGGACCGCAGGCTCATCTTTGGGCGCCGAAGCTTTGACAACAACCCGATGCCGGATCGCTGCATTATCTGATATTAGCCCGTCTTTCGACGAGTTGTGTCAGACCTAAAGGCAGATTACCTACGTGTTACTCACCCGTGCGCCACTCTCTTTAAAATATTGCTACTTTAAAAATCGTAGACTTGCATGTATTAAGCACGCCGCCAGCGTTCGTCCTGAGCCAGGATCAAACTCTCCGTAGTAAATCAAACTTATGATTTAGACTACTTTGATTCTTAATCCCGGATCGCACTACTTTATACTCTTTGTGTATTTTTGGGTTCGTTATTTGTTAAAGAACTTGTTTCTAATTTTGTGTAAAATACAAATATAGAGACTTTCTTGTGAAAAGTCAATACATTTATTTCTCAAATTTCAACTTTTTTCTAACTTCTCTTTTGCAATTGAATAATCCATACTTTAAAAGTCAAGTCAAATGATAATCTTTAATCTCGTGCTCGGTCTTCAACTTCCTCCGCATTAATTCCAGCATACCGTTGTGAGGAGTCGTGTTCCTGAACAATATCCTGTAAACCATCTCTGTTATCGGAAGTTCTATCCCAAATCTCTTCGACAATTCGTGCGCCGACTTCGTCGTCGGGACGCCCTCGGCAACCATCTTCATTTTTTTCAATACGACACTGAGTTTCTTCCCCCGTCCTATCTGCTCTCCGACGTATCTGTTTCTCGAATGCTTCGATGAACAGGTTACAATCAAATCTCCGATTCCCGCTAGCCCGAAGAACGTTTCTTTCTTCGCCTTGAGTTTCATTCCGAGCCGCATTATTTCGCGCATTCCCCTCGTCATCAATGCCGCCTTCGTATTGTCGCCGAATCCCGCTCCGTCCGAAATTCCCGCGGCGATGGCGATTATGTTCTTCAACGCTCCGGCGAGTTCAGTTCCTACGAGGTCGTTGTTTGAATACACGCGGAAGTAATCGTTTGAAAATATTCTTGACAGGTGCGACGCGGTCTTGATTTCGTTCGCCGCGCAGGTTACCGTCGTCGGAATCCTGCGTGATACTTCCTCCGCGTGCGAAGGACCTGATATACAGGCGAGCCTGCTTTTCTTGACCTTGAATATGTCCGCAAGCACATCTGAAACAAGCAGATAAGTTCCGATTTCTATGCCCTTCGACGCGCTTATAATAGTGGAACGCGTAAGGTCGTATCCTTTTACGTCCTTGAAACTGTTTCTTATGTACTGTGTCGGAACCGCGAATAATAATATTTCCTTCCCGTGCAATGCTTCTTCTGCGTCGCTTGTTATGTGTATCTGACGCGGGATTTTTACTTTCGGCAGATAGTAGAAATTTTCCCTGTATTCATTAAGAGTCCCGGCATAGTCCTTGTCGTATTCCCAAAGGGTTACGCTGTGACCGTTCCTGTATAATAAAATGGCGAGTGTAGTTCCCCACCCGCCTGCTCCTAAAACTGATA
>CALGII010000121.1 GCA_937915485.1 uncultured Ignavibacteriota bacterium
AGATTCGGATACGTTGCCGCGAAGTTTGACATCATCGAGAGATATCCCGTATATGTAGGGTAAACATCCCACGCCATGATTTCTTTTATGTTATCCGACATCTTCACTTCACCGACATCACCCGGATGCTTCAGAAGCGCGAAATCTATATTCTGCTTCGAGAAATATTCCATCTCATTCGCCGACGCGTATGCGTGAACTTCGAAGTAGATGATTTTATCCGTTACGTTGTCTATTGATATGTGTCTTCCTAATTCGTTTATTTTATCCTTTGAGTTGACGTTGAATTTAAAATAAAGTTCTCCGTAAGTTTTGAGACTGTTCTCGACATTCGCTTTCTGCGTTTCATAACTTTTCAGTTCCTGCGTATAAGACCGGGAAGAAAACAGAAACGTAAGGAGAATCAGAAGAGGTAGAATCCTTGTCATAAAAAATTAAATTAAATTTGTATTTATTGAACAATTTAAAGAAATTTAATGTTTGATGTAATGTAGTTTTTGCTGTACAGGCGTTTTCCCCTCTGTTTTTCGGAAAAAATCGCAATGTGCATTGTTTTCTAATTTGAAATTTTACGATACTTTAATTATATTTATAATTCTTTATTAAAATTTCTAAAAAATTCTTGGATATGCCCGGTAAAGGCGAAAATATTGGAAAGATTGTTCAGGTTATCGGACCCGTTATTGACGTTGACTTCAGCGAAGGTCATCTTCCCGAAATAAACAGTTCTCTGCTTATTAAAAGGAAGAACCTCGAAGGCGTCGAGGAAATGCTCGTTACGGAAGTTCAGCAGCACCTCGGCGAGAACAGGGTCAGAACTGTCGCGATGGATTCGACGGACGGTCTCGTAAGAGGTATGGAAGTCGTTGATACGATGGAGCCGATTATGATTCCCGTTGGCCAGGAAGTTCTCGGAAGGCTTATTAACGTTATCGGAGAACCTATAGACGGCAAGGGACCTATCGTTACCAATATGAAGTATCCCATACACCGCGACCCGCCAAAACTTACAGACCTTACTACTAAACGGGAAATGTTTGAAACGGGTATAAAGGTTATTGACCTCATCGAGCCTTACACGAAAGGCGGCAAGACAGGCCTGTTCGGCGGCGCAGGTGTTGGTAAGACGGTTATTATTCAGGAATTAATCCATAACATAGCAAAACAGCACGGAGGCTATTCCGTGTTTGCCGGGGTTGGTGAAAGAACAAGAGAGGGTAATGATCTTTACGTTGAAATGACCGAATCGGGCGTTATTAAAAATACCGCTCTCGTCTTCGGTCAGATGAACGAACCTCCGGGCGCAAGACAAAGAGTAGGTCTTACGGGACTTACAATTGCCGAATATTTCAGGGATGAACTCGGCAAGGATATACTTCTGTTCATTGACAATATTTTCAGGTTCACGCAGGCGGGCTCCGAAGTATCGGCTCTTCTCGGAAGAATGCCCTCGGCGGTAGGTTATCAGCCGACACTCGCCACGGAAATGGGCGCCCTTCAGGAAAGAATTACTTCTACCTCGAAAGGCTCCATTACTTCGATTCAGGCAGTTTACGTTCCCGCTGACGACTACACGGATCCGGCGCCGGCGACCACGTTCGCCCACCTTGACGCGACAACGGAACTCTCAAGGAAAATTTCATCGCTTGGAATTTATCCCGCGGTTGACCCGCTTACATCGACGTCGAGGATTCTTGACCCGCTTATAGTGGGTGATGAGCATTATAACGTCGCGCAGGGCGTGAAGAAAATTCTTCAGAATTACGAAGACCTTCAGGACATTATAAATATTCTCGGAATTGACGAACTTTCCGACGACGATAAGTTAATCGTCGCTCGCGCGAGAAAAATACAGAGATTTCTTTCGCAGCCGTTCAGCGTCGCAGAACAGTTCACGAACATTCCCGGAAAATATGTGAAACTCGAAGATACGATAAAGGGATTCAAGGCGATTCTTAACGGCGATTACGACGACCTTCCCGAACAGGCGTTCATGATGGTCGGCACGATTGATGAAGCGGTTGAGAAAGCCAAAAAACTTCAAGCATAGGATTAGTACTTGGATAAGATACTGGACATAGAAATACTAAGTCCCGAAAAGTTGGTTTATAAAGGATTGGCTATGGTTGTAACCGTGCCAGGCGTTGACGGATTGTTTCAGGTGCTGAACATGCACGCGCCGATGGTCTCGATGTTCGAGGCGGGAGTAATAACGGTTCAGGATGAAAAAGGAAATAAAATAAATTTTTCTACACGCGGCGGAGTCGCCGAAGTTCTTAAAAATAAAGTAACAATACTCGCCGATACCGCGGAAGCGAAAGACGATATTGACGTTGAACGCGCGCAGAATTCGATGAAAAGAGCGGAAGAAAGACTCGGCTCCGGCGAAAAAAACATCGACAGAGAAAGAGCAAAATTCTCTCTTCAGAGAGCAAGAATAAGACTCAAAGTCGCAGGCGTTCTTAAATAAGTTTGTCATCCCGGCAAAGGCCGGGATCCATATGGAAAGGGGATGTAGCTCAGGGGTAGAGCAACTGCCTTTTAAGCAGTGGGTCGGAGGTTCGATTCCTCCCATCCTCACAATAAAACCGGAATCATCAACGATTCCGGTTTTTTATTTTCGTCAAAACTGAAGATGTATCGCGAATTGATAAGCAATCCCGATTTAATCGGGATGGGTCGGAGGTTCGATTCCTCCCATCCTCACAATAAAACCGGAATCATCAACGA
>CALGII010000122.1 GCA_937915485.1 uncultured Ignavibacteriota bacterium
TAAGGATTTCCCATTCTTATATTCTGAGGGTCGGAGCGGTCGGCGAACGGATTTAGGAATCCGAGTCTCGGCCGATTAATTCTCCGCGTGAAACTCAACTGCGCTTCAACAGTATTTGTAATCCCCTGCTTAAGAAACAAACTGGGAAAGAAACTGAAATAATTATTTTCATAGTTTGCCGCGCTTTCGACCTGCTCGGATTTAGTATATGACTGTTCGAGACGCAAACCTAACTGGTAACCGAATTTCCTGTAACTGTTTTCAAAAGTGCCGTAAACGGCGTGAACCTGCTCGTTATAGCGGAAGTTATCGCTGAGAAGAATATCTTCAACGAACCTGTTAACGTTATAATCGTAATTTTCCGCTCTGTAATAATTATCCGTTCTTCTTATTACGCTCCTGAATCCGACTTCGAATTTGCTTTTAAGTTTATAAGTGTTTTCGGCGTCTTCTTTCAGAGGGTGGGTGTAATCCGCCTGCAGAGTGTATGAATCGAATTTTTCATTCGTATAATCGTTCATTTTTACAGGATTAATGCTGAGGGGATTGCCGAATATATCGGTGTAATATGTATTAAGGTTTTGCGTGTTTCTCTCGAATGAATTCGAAAACTGGAATGAGGCGTTGAGTTCCTGAAATTTCTTTCCGAATTTCTGCCTGAAGTTCAAGTTAGCATCGACGCCATATTCCTTCTCATCATCAGAGTTAGCGGAATTATAAAAATTATTCGGAATTCCGGACAGCGTAAAGTTCCTCGAGTCGGATTTCTCGCTCCTGTTCCTGTCCCTGTTGCTGTAACTCAGAGATAAGCCGAGAAAAGCGTCCTTGCTTATATCATAATCCATACCGATGGTTCCGATATGACCGAGCATATTGTTCCTCGAATTCGAATTGGACAGAAGATGGTAAGAGGAATCGCTAAGGAAATTATACCTGTCGTTATCCCTATTAAAATTCATATGGAACAATCTCAGGCTGTAATTTCCGTACAGGCTGACCTTGCCCATTTTGTAAGCGAGTCCCGTAGCGAGGGAATATCTGTCGCCCGTTCCGGCATTAAGGTTCAGGTTATAATTATAGCCCTTGTTTTCGGAAGCGGACTTTTTGAGAACGATGTTTATGATTCCCGCCATTCCTTCGGGGTCGTATTTGGCGGAGGGATTATTGATAATCTCGATTCTTTCAACCGTGTTAGCGGGCAACTGGTCGAGCACGGCGTTGGGGTCGGAGGAAAGCAATCCCGACGGTTTTCCGTTCAAGAGTATCCTGACGTTACCGCTTCCGCGAAGACTTATTTTACCGTCGCTGTCAACCGTCACGGAAGGAATATTTTTTAATACGTCGGTTACCGAACCGCTCTGGCTGTTAATGTCTTTATCGACGTTGAATACTTTTTTATCGACACCCATCTCCATCATATTTCTCTCAGCCGTCACTTCGATTTCCGCGGTAACCATCTCGCTACCGATTTTCAATTTCACGTCGCCAAGGCTTATTTCAGGTTCAGCGGGAGTAAAAGCGAGATTATTTTTTATCGCGGTGTTATATCCTATGTATGAGATTTTAAGTTGATACATTCCCGGTCTGAATCCATCGAGCACGAATGTTCCGTCATTAGAAGTCGCGATACCTTTTACGAGTTTATTAGTATCTTTCATTGAATATAACTGAACATTGACAGATTCCAGCGGTTTTTCCGATTCAGTATCGAGCACCCTGCCCGATAACTTTGTCTTTATATTCGAAAAATCTCTTTTTTTCTGTTGATTCTCTCCGTCTTGTGAATAAGAAGAGCCTGCGAATGCCGCAAGCAGGAATAGAATAAATAAATATTTGATTTTCATCTAATTAAATGGTTTCTAAAATTGTAAATCCGTCTTGTTCTAATTTAGACAAATTCCCGGCGTAAAAAGTTTAAAATAATTTGAAATTAAGTTAATGTTTTTCATTAAAATATTTTCTTACAACGGACCAAGCCGCCATAGTCATTCCGTCATAAATTTCATTGTCAAAGATTTTTTCATCAATCTCATCCGGTGTCAGAAAAAGATATTCAAACTCTTCCTGCTCATCTTTGGATTCTTTATCTGAAGGCAAAAGTTTCGAAGCAAGATATACGTGGCATATTTCGTCCGTGATTCCGTTATACGGATTGAAGAAACCGATTTTTTCCAGTGCACCGTCAAATCCTGTTTCCTCAATAAGTTCTTTTCTCGCAATGTCATCCGGATTCTGACCGTCCTTGATTCCGCCTGCGGGAAATTCTACGCTGAATTTTCTGTTCAGATATCTAAATTGCCTGACAAGTATTATTTTGCCGTCTTCAGTAACGGGAATTATCATCGCGGAGCCGCCTGTATGGACGTAATGATATTCATATTCCTTACCATTTGGAATTACGCACCTGTCGAATCTATACTCCCACCAGGGATTCTTAGACTTTAAAACCGTTGATTTATGCTTCCACTCTTTCAAATGCTCATAATAAGCGTGAATAAAAAAATGAGAGACGATATCCCGTCTCCCATTCTCAAAATAATCTATATTTACCGTATTAAAAAGCCATATCGATTAACCTACGCTTACGAAAATCAATATACTGCAACTTATCATTTCTTTCCCGGTTTACTTGAGGGGAAAGATTTATCGTCGTGGCATTCACTGCAAACAGGCTGTTTCGAGAAATCCTGATTCGCGTGGCAACTCTTGCAGTCCATATCCTTGTGAGTATCAGAAAGCACCAAGCCCGTCACGCCGTGGTTGAAACCCGTTTTAAAATTCTTATGGCAGTTCGTACAGTTTCTGTCAAGTTTCCTAATCGGCATTTGGTTTCCGTGGCAATTAGCGCAGGCGAGTTTGCTATGATATGATTTAAGCGTCCATCCAGTCGATTTTCCGTGGTTAAACGGAGACATTTCACCGTCCCTGTGGCATTTCTGACAATTGTTTTCGTTGTGGCAACTTATACACGGTTTATGATGTTCGCTCAAAGATTTTTTATATTTACTGTCTGAATCCGTCTGTCTTGTCTTATCGTGGCATTTTACACAATTGTCCTGCCTGTGGCAGGTCTTGCAGTCAATCTTAAATAACTTGATATGTTCATCGTGAAAGAATGTTACAATCTTACCCTGCTCGTAATTTGTTTCCCACTGCATTTTAGCGGGTTCTGTGAGAGGAGGATGAGACAACAGTTTATCAGACTTCTGCGGTTTTGTTTCTCCCTTTCTCACGTGGCACTGAGTATTGCAGCCGTTTTCGCCGCTCCATTGCTTGTGACAGTTCATACACTGGCGGTGGAACGCGGCTTTAAGGTCGGGTATTGAAACGTCTTCCCGCATTCTATCTTTATTATGGCAGTCCGCGCATTTCAGTATCGGCACGGATGTATTGTAATGATGGCAGCCCGTGCAACCCGTGGACATCGCGGACATCTGAGCGTGCACCTTATGCGAGAACCTTACTCCGCCGTAATTTTCGGACATGCCGTCAATCAAAATTTCCCCGGGACCTTCACCGATATAGTTAAACTCGGAAAGCACCGATTCTCTCAGACACGCTCTCAGCATCGGGTCATTTTTCGTCGGGTATTCACCTTCGTGACAGGTAGTGCATTTAATGCCCTGTTTGGAATGGTCTTCGGGCATCCGAATCTTAGTACTTGTTTTTTTATTATCCTGTCGAACAGATTTTTCTTTTTCGACAGGCAATTGAATCTTCGTACCGAATAAGGAACCTGAAGCAATGACGAGGCTTATCAGCAGGAACGGCACGATTATTAAAATTATTTTTTTCATTATACACTCCGTTTACTAAATGTTCTTTATTATGTCCCTCTTTTCCCGGCTAATTACCGGAAATATCATCACGACAGCCCTGTACGCGAGAACCAGAAGCGCAATACATCCCAGGGTAACCGATATCTCACCAATTGAAGGAAAATACCTGACGGGATTGTAGTACGGCTGATAGGCGACAATGAAATTATTTATTCTGTTCAGAAGTACTCCCGCTATTACAAGCGATGAAGCGATGAATAAACCCAGAGGGGAATTCGTTATTTTGCGCGATAGAAAAAGGAAGAACGCGGCAAACATCAGACCCATTTCAGATATGAACATCCACGACGTCGAATCGAATACAAGAATGTACTTGAAAGTTTCGCGGATGAAAACATCACCTATCTTGAACGCGAGGTAAATTCCGATTATCGGTGATATCATCCCGCCGAGACGCGACAGAACGTGCATCTCCGGTTTCATCTTGAAACTGCGCGAAGCGATTAGCGATTCGAATATTACCATAGGGAAACCGACGGCGATAGCGGATAAAAGAAACAACAGAGGCAGAATCGGCGTCTGCCACAGCGGATGCATTTTCTGCCCTGCAATAATCATAAGCGTGCCCAGCGACGACTGGTGAAGCGTTGAAAGGACAACGCCTGCGATTATGAAGATAAACATAGTAATTGACAACCTGCTGTCAAGATATCTTAATGCCTTATCGACGGGCTTATTCAGAAAGGCAAATGTATCCGGCAAGTTCACTCTGCCTATAAATCTTTCCGTGACTA
>CALGII010000123.1 GCA_937915485.1 uncultured Ignavibacteriota bacterium
TGAACGGATTGGGATAATTCTGCCCGAGTTCGAACGACGGCACAAAATCCCCGTTTCGTTTTATGCCGACATACGTTATCGGTCCGCCGCCATCTGTGGTGTGGACGAGACCTGAATATCCGGCCCAGCCATGTAACGTGTCAACAAAACTAATGTTGTAACTAGAATATGAGGGTGAAAACTGGTGCCCCCAGTTATATCCATCTTTAGTAGCTACAATTTTACTAAGACCGCTACCTGCCCATCCGGTTTTATTATTTATAAAGAATATTCTGGAATCACCATACGGAATTGGGTTGTTACACGAGTACCAGTTATATCCTCCATTTGTGCTTCTCATTATTCCATTACCCCCTCCTCCACCTATTACGTAACCAGTGTCATTATTTATAAAAAAGACATCATTTATAAAATTACTATTGAAATTGTAATTTACGAACCAGTTTTCACCACAGGATGAAGTTTTATATAAATATTGTCCCGAATTCCCAATCACCCAGCCTGTAGTATCGTTGACGAAGAATATCCTCTGAGGCTTATTACCTGCGTTCATCTCCTGCTGCCAACTTAATCCCCCGTCTGTCGTGCGCCACAAACCGCCGTATTGCAAATCAGTACTGCATACCCAGCCAGTATCATTGTTCGGGAAAAAGACGTCCTCCAGTATGCCCGCATTATAAATATCGGTGCAATTAAACCAGTTTAGTCCACCGTTTGTTGTCTTCTTTATCAAACCGTTTATTGGTATCGTATCTCTTCCAACGCAGTATCCTGTCAGGTTGTTAACAAAATGAATTGATGTCAAATATACTTTGCCAATGAATGCAGCCGACCAGTTTTGTCCGCCGTCTGATGTTCTGAAAATAAATCCGCTGTCAGACGGCGTATATTTTGAAGAAATATAAAATCCATTAAGAGTATCGGTAAAACATAAATCCTTCACCGCCAAATCCGGTCTCGGTATTGTCTGCTGAACCCAGCCTGTCAGCCTGTCGCCCTGAAACGTCGTGGCGAGAAACAATAGGCACAACTCAAGAAGTATTAGTTTTTTCATAGCCGTAGAATAAGTTATTTCAGTTAAGAACTTTTATTGCAGGTATTACAAATCTTTTTATAATATATGAAAATAATGCAAAATGTTAAATATGAATATTTATTTTTCGTGTGAAATGACTGTTTTCAAACTCACAAGACGCGTATTTCCAAAAACGTATTTTCATTTCAGAAGTATCATTTTCTTTGTATCGAGGAATATTTCCCTGTTGTCAGTCGTGGCGCCTTTCATCAGGTAGAAATATACGCCCGATGTTATTGAATACTTTCCCGCGTCGAAGTACAGACTGTAATCGCCTTTGTCATACCTCTTCCCCGATATGACTCTCGCAATTTCTTTTCCCGCGATGTTATAGATTACAAGGTCAACATAGCAGGGCTTGAGTATAGAGAATTTCAAGCGTGTCGATGCATTGAACGGATTGGGATAATTCTGCCCGAGTTCGAACGACGGCACAAAATCCCCGTTACGTTTTATGCCGACATACGTTATCGGTCCGCCTCCGTCTGAAGTATGGACGAGTCCGACAGAACCAGCCCAGCCGTGAAGCGTATCTGCAAATGATACAAAATAGTTTTGAACTATTGGCGAGTTTTGAGTTCCCCAATCAAATCCATTTTTTGTAGCCAATATTTTATATTGATTAATTCCCGCCCAACCTGTTGTATTGTTAATAAAATACATTCGTGTCTCATATGGTAAAGATGGATTATTTACGGCATGCCAGTTAGTACCGCCGTTCGTTGTTCTCATCATTCCGTTTGCCCCACCGCCAATAATCCAACCCGAATCGCTGGATGCAAAAAAGATATCCGCAACCGTATTAGAAAAATTATAAATTAAATACCAAGCATCTCCAGTGTTCGTTGTTTTGTAAATATTATAATTATTCCCAATCACCCAGCCTGTAGTATCGTTGACGAAGAATATCCTCTGAGGCTTATTACCTGCGTTCATCTCCTGCTGCCAACTTAATCCCCCGTCTGTCGTGCGCCACAAACCGCCGTATATTGAATGGGTACTGCATACCCAACCCGTATCCTTATTTACAAAAACTACATCATTCAATTGACCTGCGGTAAATCCGGGTTGAGCATACCAGTTGTCTCCACTGTTTGTTGTTTTTAATACTAATGCCCAGTTTGTGGCTCCGACGGAATAACCTGTATTCTTATCCACAAAATGTATGGATGACAAAAAAACATTATTCTGATATACAGTATTCCAATTATTTCCCCCATCTGTTGTTTTGAATATAAAAGAACTGTCTGACGCGTTTTTCCTTGAAGTAACAAATCCGGTAAGAGTATCTAAAAATTGTAAATCAACTATTGGCGCATTATTAGGCAAAGTCTGCTGAACCCAGCCTGTCAGCCTGTCGCCCTGAAACGTCGTGGCGAGAAACAATAGGCACAACTCAAGAAGTATTAGTTTTTTCATAGCCGTAGAATAAGTTATTTCAGTTAAGAACTTTTATTGCAGGTATTACAAATCTTTTTATAATATATGAAAATAATGCAAAATGTTAAATATGAATATTTATTTTTCGTGTGAAATGACTGTTTTCAAACTCACAAGACGCGTATTTCCAAAAACGTATTTTCATTTCAGAAGTATCATTTTCTTTGTATCGAGGAATATTTCCCTGTTGTCAGTCGTGGCGCCTTTCATCAGGTAGAAATATACGCCCGATGTTATTGAATACTTTCC
>CALGII010000124.1 GCA_937915485.1 uncultured Ignavibacteriota bacterium
CGGCGCGAACGCGAAAATGAATCCTCCTCTGAGACGTCAGTCCGACGTGACGAAGATTATAGAAGGTCTTCAGGACGGTACTATAGAAGTGATTTGCACGGACCACGCGCCACATACAATTGTTGAAAAGGAAAGCGGACTCGACAAGGCTCCGTTCGGGATAATCGGTCTCGAGACGTGTATTGGTCTTTCTTATACGTATCTTGTGGAAAACGGCGTTATTTCAAAAGAGACGTGGATAGAAAAATTGTCTGACAATCCGAGAAGACTTCTGAACCTGACGAGAGTAGTCATCAGCGAAGGAGAGAAAGCGAATTTCACGATTGTTGACTTCGATGCAGAATGGAAAATCAATCCTGAAAGATTTAAAACAAAATGCAGGAATACGCCTTTCGGCGGATTTTCAGTAAGGTGTAAGCCTTTTGCCGTCGTGAACAATAAACAGATAATATTTTCGGATTTATAATGTCGAAACGCGTAAAAATAAAGGACTCGGATGAACTTTTCGAAGTAAATAATATATTTTGCATCGGGAAAAATTATCTAGACCACATAAAAGAGTTCGGGCAGACTGAAAAACCGGAAAAACCTGTTGTATTTCTAAAGCCGAATTCTGCTATAATCGAATCAGGCCAAAAAATATCGATTCCTGAATATGAAGGAAGAAAAATCTCAAAATCTCTGCATTACGAAACGGAATTGGTTGTCGCTATTGGCAGGGACGGTAATAACATTAGAGAAGATAGGGCTGGGGAACATATTTTTGGTTATGCAATCGGGCTTGATATGACATTGAGAGATATACAAAACGAGGCAAAGCAAAAAGGATATCCGTGGACAACGGCAAAAGGATTTAACACATCCGCCCCTTTAAGCGAGGTAATCCGTAGAAACAATTCAATCGATCCAATGAATTTGGATTTGGAATTAAAAATAAATAATATTAGAAAACAGTTTGGTAATACAAGTGTAATGATTTTTAAT
This sequence comes from uncultured Ignavibacteriota bacterium, assembly GCA_937915485.1. Classification (GTDB taxonomy): domain Bacteria; phylum Bacteroidota; class Ignavibacteria; order Tepidaquicellales; family Tepidaquicellaceae; genus CAIKZJ01. Next base: position 985 of record CALGII010000124.1, read on the forward strand.
ATATATAAGTTAATATCATATATCTCCAGTATATTCTCTTTACAAAAGGGCGATTTGATTTTCACCGGTACGCCTGTAGTCGTAGGTGAAGTTAATCCCGGAGACTTGCTGGAAGCAACACTTGGAAATGGTTTATTGAAATTATTAGTTGAAGTCGATGGGTAAGATAATAAGCATATGCATATCAAAAGGCGGCGTCGGTAAAACAACTACCGCCGTAAATCTTGCAGCGTCTCTGTCTTTATCGGAGAAAAAGACTCTGCTTGTGGATGTTGACCCGTACGGTTCGTCCGCAGTTGCGATGGGATTCACACCTGACAGGATAAAAGGCGGGATTTCGGATATATTCAATTTCTCAAAGTCAGTCGAATATACAATTCACAACACAGAAATTCCGTTCCTCGATTTCATTCCTGCGAACATTAATTCGATTCAAAACGATGAGAAGTTCGCAAAAATGACAGAGAACAGGGTTGTATTAAAGAATGCTTTGAAAGATATCAGGAATAAGTATGATTTTGTGATACTTGATTGTCCGCCGACACTTCGAGGAATAACGTTAAATGCTCTGACAGCATCGGATTCGGTCTTAATTCCTGTCAAGTCAGGACATTTTTCTCTTGAAGCCGTAGATAAATTATTCGATTATATTTCCTGGGTTAGGGAAGTATCGAATCCTTACCTTGATATAGAGGGAATATTATTGACTATGTACGAGCAGAACTCGCGTGTTACCGAAATTTCAGAGAGGGAACTCAGGTTGAAATACGAAGACTATATGCTGAAAACCACAATCCCAATTACTAATCTGCTAAATGAAGCGACGTTCTACGGGAAACCTTTGTGTCTGTATAAAATTAACTCGGAAGGCGCTCTTGCTTATATGGACCTCGCGTACGAAATTATAAATAAAAATAAAGTTACCATAAACGATTAAGAAATGATAGAATTTCCGTCAAAATACGAACCCGTCAGCATAGAAGAAAAATGGCGGCAAATATGGGAAGCCGATGGTATTTACAAATCATCAGTGAACTCAGAAAAGAAAAAATATTCAGTTGTCATTCCTCCTCCGAACGTTACGGGAATGCTTCATATCGGACATATTTTAAACAATACGATTCAGGATATATACTGCAGGTGGAAACGAATGGCAGGTTACGAAGTCTGCTGGGTGCCGGGTATGGATCACGCCGGAATCGCGACACAGATAAAAGTCGAACAGGAACTGAAGAAAAACGAAGGCAAATCGAAATATGACCTCGGTAGGGAAGAGTTCGTAAAATTAATCTGGGACTGGAAGGAAAAATACGGCGGAATAATACTTAAGCAATTGCGCAAACTTGGGGTTTCCGTGGACTGGTCGAGAGAAAGATTTACACTCGACAAGGGGCTTTCACGGGCGGTCAGAGAGGTCTTCGTCGACCTATATAAGAAGGGTTACATATACAAAGGTAAGCGTATAATCAACTGGGACAATATAACACAAACCGCTTTAAGTGATGACGAGATAAGTTATATAGAAAAAAGAGATAAACTCTATTATGTCAAGTATCCTATAGTAGATAGTAATGATGCGCTTGTAATTGCTACAACACGACCGGAAACGATGTTGGGTGACACCGCGGTTGCAGTAAATCCGGCTGATAAAAGGTATAGTCATCTTGCAGGAAAAAAGGTGATATTGCCTGTTGTAAACAAAGAAATACCTATAGTCTTTGATTCATACGTTGATATGTCATTCGGAACGGGTGCGTTGAAAATTACACCTGCACACGATATGAACGACTTCGAAGTCGGACAGAGACATAACTTAGAGGCGATAAATATTCTTACAAAAGACGGAAAAATAAACGAAAACGGGTTACAATATAAAGGACAGGGAATCAACGAATCCCGTAAGAATGTTTTAAAATACCTGAAAGCGAACGGATATCTTATTAAAGAGGAAGATTATACTCATAACGTAGCGGTTTCCGAGCGTTCAGGAGCGGTTATTGAGCCGTTCTTATCGGACCAGTGGTTTGTTTCGATGAAAAAGTTGTCTGAACCCGCGATTCAGGTCGTAAAAGAAGGAAAAGTAAGATTTCATCCTGATAAATGGACAAAAACGTATTTTCACTGGATGGATAACGTGAAAGACTGGTGCATTTCACGCCAATTATGGTGGGGGCATCAGATTCCGATATGGTACCACAATGAAACAGGTGAAATTTATTGTGAAACCACTCCTCCGAAGGATATTGAGAACTGGACTCAGGACCCCGACGTGCTGGACACGTGGTTTTCGTCCTGGCTTTGGCCGTTCAGCGTATTTGGATGGGAAAACAGCGCGAAAGATAAAGAGAATAAAGATTTGAACTACTATTATCCGACGGATTTCCTTTCGACAGCACCTGAAATCATTTTCCTCTGGGTTGCGAGAATGATTATCTCGGGTCTTGAGTATATGAACGACATACCATTCAAGGATGTATATTTTCATTCCACGGTGCGCGATGGAAAGGGAAGAAAAATGTCAAAGTCTCTCGGAAATTCACCCGATCCGCTTGTCCTTATGGACCAGTATGGCACGGACGCATTGAGATTCACGATTGTATATCTCGCGCCTTTGGGCAGCGATGTATTATTCGATGAAAAGAATACGGAAATCGGCAGGAACTTCATAACGAAATTATGGAATGCCGGCAGATTTCTAAAGATGAATTATGACAGGATAATGAATGACAGCGCTTCCGGAGACGAAGAACCCGAGTATGATTTTGCGGAAAAGTGGATTGACAGCAGATTCAACGATACGATTCGTGACATAGAGTTTTACCTGAACGCTTACAGGCTGAACGACTACACGAAGTCTCTTTACGCTTTCGTATGGAGTGATTTCTGCGACTGGTACATTGAACTTACGAAAGTTAAACTGAGCAAAAATGCGTCAACATCAAGAAAAGCCATCAAGCGGGCTATGGACATATACGAAAACATACTGAAACTGCTCCATCCCGTTATTCCATACGTCACTGAAGAAATCTGGCATATACTTGACGAAAGCAGGGAAGGCAAGACGATTTCAAAAATCGAATTCCCGGCGCTGGATGAAACGAAGTACGACGAGAACTCCGAAAAATTATTCGAAATATTCAAGGACCTTGTCACGACAAGCAGGAACGAAAGGGCGAAGTACGCGGGAATAAACGATTATGAGTTTGATATACGCATAAAGCCGCTCAATACGACGGCAGCGGAAAGCGTAAACGAACTTACCGATTCGCTGCAAATGCTTATAAACAACAAAGGCGGAACGGCAATTGAGCACACAACCGGCGAATTCGCAGGAACGAGCGGAGATTACTTCGCGGTCAAATTCGATTTTAAAGGCGCGGCGCCAAAACTTAAAAACGGTGACGCGGGCGTTAAAACGACGAAGGAACTTGAAAGCCTGAAAGTATACATCACGGGAATCGAAAAGAAATTAGGCAACAAGAATTTTCTTGAAAAGGCGGCTGCGGACGTCATTGAAAAAGAAAGACAGAAACTGAAAGACGCGAAGGAAAAGTACGAAAAGATATCGAAGATGAAATAATCTTGATTCAGTAAATATAATAAAAAAGGGCTGTTTTCACAGCCCTTTTTTTATCCTGCTTTCGCAGGAATGACAAATTATTTGAATTTATTTTTTCTTCCTTTTAAACATATCCGAGATGATGTCATACAGATCGGGTTTACCGATTTCCTGCAGATTATACACGACTCTGGGAGCGGGTTTTTTAATCTTAACGAGTCTCCTCAAATCAATCGGGGTACCTATAATGACCGCGTCACAGGGGACTCTGTTGATTGTAGTTTCGAGATCTTTTACCTGCTGGGGACCGTAGCCCATTGCGGGAAGGAGCGTTCCGATATTCGGATATTTCCTGTAAGTTTCCTCGATAGATTTCACTGCGTATTTTCTCGGGTCAACGATTTCTTTCGCTCCGAATTTCTGAGCCGCTATAACGCCCGCGCCGAACTTCATTTCGCCGTGCGTGAGAGTCGGACCGTCCTCGACAACGAGCACTCTCTTGCCTTTGATGTATTTCAGGTCCGCCGGATTATCGAGAGAGATAGGCGATGCCGCTTCGACGATAGTCGCCTTGCTGTTGCATTTGCGGATATTGTCTCTTACTGTCTGAATATTTTCAGGAGCGGCTGAATCGATTTTGTTTATAACGACCACGTCGGCGAGGACGAGGTTAGTCATTCCAGGATAATAACTCAGTTCGTGTCCCGGACGATGCGGGTCGGTAACGGTGATTATCAAATCGGACTTATAGAAAGGCAAATCGTTATTGCCGCCGTCCCAGATTACCACGTCCGCTTCCTTTTCAGCCTGGCGGAGAATCGCTTCATAATCCACGCCCGCGTAAATCACGTTTCCTCTAGCCACGTGCGGTTCATATTCTTCCATTTCCTCAATAGTGCATTTATGTTTCTTCAGGTCGGCTATGGTAGCGAATCTCTGGACTTTCTGTTTCACAAGGTCGCCATAGGGCATTGGATGTCTCACGGCTACGGTTTTCTTTCCGAGTTCCATGAGAATTTCGATGACTCTTCTCGAGGTCTGGCTTTTACCCGAGCCTGTCCTGTTAGCGACAACCGCGATGACGGGTTTCTTGGATTTAACCATAGTGGGTTCCCCTCCGAGCATCGAGAAAGTCGCGCCCGCAGCGTTGACTTCGGCGGCTTTCGACATTACATATTCAAACTTGCAGTCGGAATAAGAGAAAACGACCTCGTCAACCTTATGTTTCTTTATTAAACCAATAAGTTCACTTTCTGGAAAGATAGGAATTCCTTTTGGATATAATTTTCCGCATAAAGCTGCGGGGTATTTTCTATCATCTATGTAGGGGATTTGTGTTGCTGTAAAGGCAACAACATCATATCTCGGATTATCACGATAGACTACATTAAAATTATGAAAATCTCTGCCTGCGGCACCCATAATTAGAACTTTAATTTTGTCCATAAAAAAGTTTTTTACTTTAAAATTGTTTTTTGGTTTTTAGAAATGCAAAAAGGAATATAAGAATTTTAATATTAATTTTTAAGTGAATTTCCCGTATCTTACACATCGGTTTTTCAAAAAACGAATCATTTCAATGGAAAATACACTTGAAAAAGAATTGTTCAGGCATTGCGCTCAATTGCGCGTCCGAACCTGGGAAGTGGACTGGCAGGGGGTAGTACACAACTCGTACTACCTTCGATACATGGAGATAGGCAGGATCGAATACAGGCGCCGTTACGGTTACGACCTGAGTCCCGACGGCACATTCAACGACGGGTTGAAAGTATTTGTCGTGCACAATTCAGTTGATTACCGCTCAATCGCGGTACTTGACGACTTGCTTGACGTTTACACGCGCGTATCGTGGATAAAGAACTCGAGTTTCTGTTTCGAGCATTACATTGAAAGGCACGCCACGAAAGAGGTTCTGGCTACGGGGAAGGGGATAATAGTAAACGTAAATCCTTTAACGAACCTGCCGGAGGCTCTGCCTGAGAAATTCGTGAATGAGATTATTGATTTCGAGCCGAATTGCGTTTTAATCAGATAATAAAAAAGGACGGCTGCGGCCGTCCTTTTTTTTAATAAATTGTTTTAACCTTTTACTTTGCCAGAATCATTTTGTGAACTTCAGTCTTGTCGTTTGTTTTTATCCTGTAGAAATAAATTCCGCTTGGGAGGCTGCTGCCGTTGAATTCGACCGTATGCGTTCCCGCGTTCTGATTCTCGTCAACAAGTGTCTTCACTTCTCTGCCGAGCCTGTCGTAAACAGTAAGTTTCACGAACGAAGTTTCTTTAAGGGTGTAATTAATTGTAGTTACCGGGTTGAAGGGATTCGGATAATTTTTCGCGTCGAAATAGGATTCCTTCTCGGTTGTTTGTGATTCGGTTTCCTTCGAAACGAGGTTTTCCTTGTTCGGTATTTCGGATATCAATGCGATGCCCGATTCGAATTTCTTTTCCTTGTAGTTCTTTCCTGTTTCAAACTCAAACTGAATCGCTAGAGCGTCTTCCTCGGTAACGGTGAAGTCGTCGTCGAACTTCGAAATCAGTTTGAAGTTCTCCTGGTCGAGTTTTATTTTAATCTCTTTCCATCCGCTGAAGTTCAGGGAAACGGGTTTGGACATCAGCATAATGTCCTTGTCGTCGTTGTATTTTTCGTTGTTGTCGATGTCGTACATTAGTTCGATTTTCACGCTGACATCATTGCTTACGCCCTGCAGCATAACGTTGATGTAGTTTCCCGCGGAAAAAAGCATGTCCTGATACATCGCGGTCTTGCCGAGGTAAGAATTAGACTTGACGGGAGTCTTGGTGAAGATTTCCACGAAACCGTTTTCCTTGTTATCGGTTTCATGGGAATATTTCATATCAATACCGCCCCATATCCATTTGCTTAAATCCTTTTTCGAAAAATCGTTGTAAATATTTCCCTGAGATAATGCCGTTGCAGCGAAACAGAGAACAATAAAAATAGTGTTTACAATTCTTGTCATTCTGTCAATATTTAATTTCAAAATTACTTAATGACGGTCATGCGCTTAACGGAAGAAAAACCGTTAATCTGGAGTTTGTAAAGGTAAACGCCCGAGGTAAGGTCCGAAGCGTCGAATTCAACTTCGTACGTGCCCGCGGACTGCTTCTCGTTTACAAGCGATCCCACGACCTGTCCAACAAGGTTATAGACTTTAAGGGAAACAAAACCTTCCCTCTGAATCTTATAACTTATTCGCGTGACGGGATTAAATGGATTTGGAAAATTCTGATAAAGTTTGTAGTCATCCGACTGCTGCATTGACGTATTGCCAAGGTTAATCGGATCGATGTTGGAATGCTTATTATTACCGGCGTATATTAATGTACCGGAAAGAATAAACACTAACAATAATATTTTACTTAATCCTTTCATCACTATGCTATTATAATAAACTTAATTCGAAATTTCAATATATATTTTTAAGGCTAACTTACAATTTATACAAGCGTAACAAAGTAAAAGTTCCTTGTTTTTTTAAAGAAAAAGGGCGCTGCAACGCCCTTTTTCACACTTTTATTCTCAGGATATTTCAACCGCAATTAACCTGAGGTCTTTCTGTTGCGTAACGACTTTGAAAACCACAATATCGCCCGAAGATTTCTTTCCAAGAACCGATTCCAGGTCGGATATCGAGTTGATTTTCTGTTTATCCGCCTCGACGATGACGTAGCCTGACCGCATTCCGCGGTTAAAAGCCTCCGAAAAATGCGCGACATCCTTAATCAGCACGCCGTAATCGAGGTCATATTGCTGTTTCATCGAAGAGGGAAGTTCAGTCACCAGCAATCCGAGCGATTCAAATTTTTTCGAATTGGTCTCGGATTCGCTGTTGTTCTTTTCCTGACTCTGATTATTCAGAGAAATATCACCCTCCGTACGGGGTTTTAGTTTCACGTTCACGTCCATGTTCTTTCCGTCGCGGAATACCACGAGCGCGGCATTTTCGCCAGGCCGTTTTGAGCCGACGATTGTCTGAAGTTCGTTAGCCGCGTTGACGTCTTTTCCGTCAACCGAGAGAATTACGTCTCCGGTCTTAAGTCCCGCTTCATCACCGGCTCCGCCTTTGATTACATTCTGAACCAACACGCCTCTCGCCTTATCGAGTCCGAGTCCTTTGGCGTCTTTCGAATCCACATCCTTTATAGAGACGCCGATGTAGCCTCTTTCAATCTTGCCGTTCTTTATGAGTTCAGCCGCGACGTTCTTCGCTATGTTCATCGGAATCGCGAAACCGTAACCCTGATAATATCCCGTCGTCGTTTTTATCGCGGCGTTAATTCCGACTACGAGTCCGTTAATGTCAACGAGCGCGCCGCCGCTGTTGCCGGGATTTATCACCGCGTCAGTCTGTATGAAATTATTTATCGCGTAACTGTTGCCGTCGATGTTGATGTTCCTTCCGAGCGCGGACACTATACCCGCGGTTACTGTGTTATTGAGACCGAGAGGATTACCAATCGCAAGCACCCATTGTCCGACTTGAACGTTATCGGAATTTCCGACAGAAGCGACAGGCAGATCTTCTGCTTCAATTTTTATAACTGCAATATCCGTGTTCTGGTCGCGTCCGATAAGTTTCGCCGTGTATTCGCGTTTATCGCTGAGAATTACTTTTATCCCTTTATCGGAAGCATTCGCGACGACGTGGTTATTCGTCATTATGTAACCGTCCTTGCTTATTATGACGCCTGAGCCCGAGCCGTGCTGTGGCATGTCTTCAGGCATCTGGAAATCAGGACCGAAAAAGAACTGAAAGTTCTTGTCGTCATTTTTTTGCTTCACGTTGCTCGTGACGTCGATGAACACCACCGCGGGAGTCACCGTTTTCGATATCTCAACGAATGCGTCATTCAGACCTTTTAAATCAGTTCCTGTCTTAACAGGGGGATCGGTCTTGAAATCTATCTGTGAATTCGCAACGAGACTTTTCACGTTGCTGAAATTCACCGCCATGATTGCTCCGAATGCGAGCGCGAACACAAGCAGAAACGCGCTTGCAAAGATTGCTTTTTTTGACATATTTTATATCTCCTTTTGCTTTAACTTTTACTTAATAAGTTGTAAACAAAGGTCAATTAATTCGCTTTCTTTAATTCTTTAAAAATTTGATTGCTCTTAAGAACTCCGTATTTTCCAGTGTTCTGCAGAAAATGCATTTCATAGGAATTCTGCATAGCGCTTATATCTATATTTTGACAATCCGCCGCTCCGATTTGTTTAACGTCCATAACGGATAATTCATGCAGAAAGTCAATCTGGGAATCGCTGAGGCTTCCGAAGTGAAGCCTTCTTTCCCTGTCATTTAAAACAAAATTATTGTCATTTGAATTTCTTAAACCTTCGAACGGGTCGATTCCGAGGAGCACGGAAAGCCTCACCTGAAACTGCAGGAACAAGAGTTCAAAATTTCTCTCGCATTTTTCGATTCCGTAAAGAAAATCTTTTAACAGATTAAAAATTTCCGGACTCGAATGATAATCATACGTCGATCTGAATGTAAGTTCAAGCACTCTGTATGCCGCGGACAGCCTGTCGAGGTCGGCTTTTAATTTGCCGAACGAAGAAATACATTCCGCTTTCGATATAATCTGAAGGTCCCTGCTCTCCTTTTTTGTGAATATAACGCTGATATGATTCATGTTCTCGAAAACACCGCCCATTTTTGACCTGGTATTTCTCGCGCCCTTGATTATCGCGGAAAATTTACCCGACGCATCCGACATAAGGGACACAATCTTGCTCGTATCGCCGTATTTGAAACCGTTCAGCACTATTGCATCAGTTTTTATGTTAGACATACGTTCAAAATCATTAAATTGTTTCGTTAAATTGATACTAAGTCAAAATGAGTAAGGTTCCTGAATTCATTCAGCCTGTTCAGAATTTTCTCCCTGCTCAGATTTCTGATTCCGTCGAGAGAAAATTTTTCAACGGCGAGCGACGCCATCACACTTCCGTAAACGACCGCAAGTTTAAGATTGGCAGGGGAGAGGTCGCCGGTTTTCGAAAGCCATCCCATGAAACCGCCTGCGAAAGTATCGCCAGCGCCCGTCGGGTCGAATACGGTTTCGAGCAGGAACGCGGGAACGATGAAAACAAAATCTTTCGTGATAAGCAGAGCGCCGTGTTCGCCCTTCTTTATAATCAGCATCTTCGGACCCATTTCAAAAATTTTCTTCGACGCCTTTATAAGATTGTCTTCACCAGAAAGCATCCTCGCCTCCGAATCGTTGACGACCATCATATCGACAAGTTTCATCGTTTCTTTCAACTGCGGAAGTTTTCCTTCAATCCAGAAATTCATCGTGTCTATCATCACGAATTTCGGTTTACGCAACTGCAGTATAACTTTTTTCTGTATTTCGGGATTCACGTTGCCCAGACAAACGAACTCGCTGTCCCTGAAATTTTCGGGTATTACGGGATCGAAATCCTCGAACGCGTTCAGGTCCGTTGTTATCGAATCCCTCTGGTTCATATCAGTGTGATATACTCCGTGCCAGTGGAACGTCTTTTTCGTTTTCGAGATTTCAAGACCCGAAATGTCAATATTCCTTGATTTCAGGAAATCGATTTCGCCGGCGGGGAAGTCGTTTCCGACTATTCCCACGAGCCTGACTCCTTCGAGGAAGTAACTTGCCGTTGTCGAAATGAAGGTCGCGGAACCTCCGAGCGTGTATTCAGCCTTGCCGAACGGTGTTTCTATTGTATCTAATGCCAGTGAACCAATAACGAGTAAACTCATCTTGTAATTTTTTAGTTTTATTTCGTTCAAAAATATATTTTAATTTTATAAAGAGAAATGAAATTGGAAATCAATGAAACGGAATTAATTATTTTATTTGACTTTCATTTAATTCCGCATTGATTAAATTTGTCTTAAATTAAAAAACAAAATGGAAGAAAACTAACAACCGCAGCAGCAGATAAACATTGAACTCAACGAGAAAGAAGCGGAAGGGAATTACTCGAATCTCGCGATAATATCCCATTCGGGAGCGGAATTCATAATAGATTTTACGAGGATATTTCCCGGAATACCAAAAGCGAAAGTTCATTCGAGAATAATAATGACTCCGCAGCACTGCAAGATGTTTCTTAACGCGCTTAAAGATAACATTGAGAGGTATGAAAACCAGTACGGCGACATCAAACTGTTTAACGGACCCGGAGACCACGCTTTCGGATTTCAGATTCCCGTAAAACCGGACGGCGAAAAGGTGAACTAATTATTTAATCTGTAGAAATTCACGAGTGAGACGGCAAGAAAACAAATGTTGGCAAGCCAGGCGGTAAACATTGGGTTCAAATCTCCGTTGTAACCAAAAACCTGCGATATCTTTACGAAGCCGAGATATATAAAACTAACTATCAGGCTTATGCCGAAATGAAGCGCGGCTCCACCTTTTCTTTTATTTGAAGAAATCGATACTCCGAAGATTATCGTGATTATGTTCGCGAAAGGGAAGGAGATTATCGAGTAATAATCGACTTTTTCACGGGAAACTTCCTGTCCGCTCGCTTCAAGATTGTCGATAAACTCCTTAAATTCGCTCAAATTCAGTTCTTCCGGCTTCAATTGCTTCTTTTCAAGTATCTGTGGATCAAGATTTATCTTGTCGATGTTCTGAATGGAGGATAAATATACGTCTTTTATGATATTCAGCGATTCATTGTCTATGGATTTGAATTCTCTCAAATATGCGGTTGTTATCTTCCAGTCCTTCTTTTCAAAATCCCACTTCATTGACACTATATCAACTTTCCTCGTTATGCGTGTAAGTGTATCTTTACTTGAAATAAATATTGATGTATTACTGCAGGTTTGCGTGGCTTTCTCATAATTATTTATAATAATTATGCGGTTTATCTTATCCTGAATATAGATATTCGCAATATTTCCGGATACCGTATTGCGTCCAAGCACCTCACGCTCGAATTTGTACTTGAGCCTGTTGGACTGCGGAACAACCCAGCCGTTAAAATAAACGGCAAACACCGTAATTATAACTCCAAACGTCAAAATCGGGAGCAAATACCTGTAAATTGATATGCCGGCAGATTTCATTGCAGTCAGTTCCGAATAATTGACAAAACGGCTCACAGTAAACAGCGAAGCAAGGAGCATTCCAACCGGCATAATTAGTTTTAATATGTCGGGAATGAAATAAGTGTAATATAAAGCAAGCATTCCTATGGTTAGTTTTCTGTCGATAAACCTGTCGAGATTCTCAAACAAATCCACCATTATGAAAATCAGGACAAAGCAAAGAAGCCCGAACAGAAAGTTCAGTATGAAATGCCGGAGTATATACTTATCAATTAATTTCAAATTAAATCAAAATAATAATGATTAAACCAATTTACAATTGCAAAGTCGTTGGAAGAGGACAAATACGGGGTGAATAAGGGACGGCTGAAATGAACCCGTACGGATAAAAGTTAATAAACTTGTTATATAATATATATTATGTAAAGTTGTATATTAGTATCTTCTTAATATCTTATTGCACTAATTAAAAGCCGCCGGATTTCACAACTGCCCTATCAACGTCTACGAACTTATTTTACAATTTCATTTAAAACGGGAATTATTTAAATTCGTTTTCAATTTTACATTTTATGGTAGATTTAAATTATTATCTTGTATTGAGCGCGTTATTGTTTACGATAGGAGTAATCGGTGTTCTGACGAGACGCAACGCTATAATTATTTTCATGTGCATTGAATTAATGCTAAACGCGGTAAATCTTTCGCTCGTTTCATTTTCAAGTTTTTTAGGTAACGAAAGCGGACAGATGTTCGTATTTTTTGTTATGGCTGTCGCTTCAGCGGAAGCGGCAATCGGGCTTGCAATTGTAATATCGCTTTACAGAAACAAAGAGACTCTCGATATAGATAAAATAAACATCTTAAAATGGTGATGCAGATGCAGAATTACTTCATTTTAATCACCGTCCTGCCATTATTGGGTTTTCTTATAAATATTTTATTTGGTAAGAAAATAAACTCTGAAAAATTTTCAGGATGGCTTTCTTCGGTTTTCGTTTTAGTCCCGTTTTTGATAGGCGTGGCGGCGTTATTTCAGTTGATGAGCCTTCCAGAAGATTCAAGGAAGATCATATTCACTTATTTCGACTGGATATCGGCCGGAACACTCACGGTAAATTATTCATACTTCATCGATCCCCTTTCGCTTGTAATGATACTTGTGGTAACAGGCATAGGCTTCCTGATACACGTTTATTCAATCGGTTACATGCACGGAGACGAGGAATACGCTAAGTTTTTCGCGTACCTGAATCTGTTTATATTCGCGATGCTGCATCTCGTCATTGCAGACAATTTCCTGCTTGTGTTTTTAGGCTGGGAGGGCGTCGGTTTATGTTCTTATCTTCTGATAGGATTCTGGTATGAGAAGAAATTCACCGGAGACGCGGCGAAAAAAGCGTTCATCGTGAACAGAATCGGCGATTTCGGGTTTTTAGTCGCAATGTTCTTTATTTTTACAAATTTCCACACGCTTGAAGTATCTTCATTTCTGGGGCAAATCGCCAGATATCCGGTGAATAATGCCCTTCTCATAGCAATAGCGTTGCTTTTCTTCCTTGGAGCGACCGGAAAATCCGCTCAGATTCCGCTTTATGTATGGCTTCCTGACGCTATGGCGGGTCCGACGCCTGTCTCCGCTCTCATTCACGCCGCCACAATGGTTACGGCAGGCATTTATCTAATAGCAAGAACATCGCTTTTGTATGCTCTCGCACCGTACGCTTCCAATATAGTATTAATTATTGGAATTGCAACGGCTATTTTATCGGCTACTATAGCGGTTAAACAAAATGATATAAAGAAAATTCTAGCATATTCTACTGTTTCACAATTAGGTTTTATGTTTATTGCACTCGGAACGATGTCTTTTGTGGCTGCAATATTTCATCTCGTAACGCACGCGTTTTTCAAAGCGCTGATGTTTCTGGGAAGCGGGTCTGTAATTCACGGAATGCACGAGGAACAGGATATCAGAAAAATGGGCGGTTTAAAGGATAAGATGAAAGTTACTTACATAACATTTTTAATAGGAGCGTTCGCGATATCCGGCATACCTCCCCTCTCGGGATTCTTCAGCAAAGACGAAATTTTATACAAGACATTCATCGGCGCCGGAGTCATTCCGTATATACTCGTGCTTATAACGGCAGGATTCACCGCATTTTACATGTTCAGACTCGCGGGACTCACATTTTTCGGTAAACCGAGATACGATGAAAATCATATTCATCCGCACGAGTCGCCTAAGGCAATGACGGTTCCTTTAATCATTCTCGCCGTATTATCCGCTATCGGCGGTTTCATCGGCCTTCCTCATATAATTGGATTTAACGTTCTGGAACACTGGCTTGAGCCTGTCTTCAGGAACGCGAATCTTGCTGTAAGCATGTATGAGCCTGTAGTTGAGCATCCTGCATTGACAGAATGGATATTATTAATCGTGTCGGTATTGGTGGCTGCCGCAGCGATTATTATTTCATTCAGGAAGTATTCGAAGCAGGAAAAATTCGAGGAAGAAAAAGGATTCGGGAAGATTGTCGGGAACAAGTACTATGTCGATGAGGCTTATGACAAAGCAGTCGTGAATCCGGTATTCCGTTCATCTGAAAGTTTCCTATGGAAGATTTTCGACATAAAGATTATCGACGGTTTTGTGAACGGCGTAGCAAACACGGCGTCACGGTTCAGTCTGGACTGGAAGAAACTACAAACCGGTGTCGTTCAGGATTATGCAGCCCTCGCAATCACCGGTATAATCGGAATAATTCTTTTCTTCCTGTTTAAGTAGTAATTCTACTTTTTCTGATTTTTGAGTATGTATTCTGAGATATCAGCGATATCCTGGTCGGAAATTAGTTCATACGGATAGAATGGCATGAACTTGGCTCCGATTCTGATATGATACACTATACTTTTCAGATTACCCTCGAAATCCTCGAACAATGAAGGCACTCTTTTAACCGTCGTTCCTCCATGGCAGAAATTACAGGTTTCCTTGAAAATTCTTTCACCGTTTTTAATGTCGGGTGTAAGAGCGGCTATTCTGTTCTGGTCCTCTTTAAGTTTAGCCTTGTCGGGTTTAGGAAGGGCTATTGTAGTAAGTTTCACGACGTTCGACTCCCCTTTCGATAGCGACCCGAAGTAAGCGTTGAAAGCCTGAATTTCCTCGGCTGTAATCGGTCTTCCCATTTTCACGAATGTTTCCCAGCAAACGCTTGAGCCCGCGCCCGTATTCTTAACCTCATCGCCTGTAATAGTACCCGCGAAGACGGTCTGTCTTTTATCGGCTCCGATTACGTCAGCAAAGTACTTCGTGTTGAGGTTTTCCTTATTTGTTCCGTCGCTGTGGCAGTCGGCGCATTTAAGTCCGGTCAGTTTTGAAGAGGTATAGAAAAGTTCTTTACCTTTCGCGACGATATCTCCGGCTGAATTCTTATCGTTCTTCAAATCCGCCGTTTCATTATTTTTCGAGCAAGACGAGACGCTTATAAGAAGCGCGGCGGATAAAACAAATAAATAGTATTTTTTCATATTTTTACGATTTATTAGTAAAACAATGTAACAAGCAAAAAATTCCTGAAAAATAAAAAGGCTGTCCGATAGTATCAGACAGCCTCATAAATATTTATTTAATATTATTTCTTCTTTGTAGTCGTACCGAAATTCGGATAGAAATTAACTCCGATGTAGAAAGTCGCCCAGTTTATGTCTTTCTGATTAGATTTAATGTTCTGCCTTACGGGCGTTCCGAGCGGATCGTAAATAGTCGCATTGTAGTTTCCTTCTTCGTCGTTCAGAGAAGCATTTGTTCTTCCCCATTCGAGGTTTTCGTTTCTCGCGGAATTCTTGAACAGAAGGTTTCCGAAATCGTATTTAGCGCCCAGCATCAATCCCCACTGCGGATTTACCCTGAATTCAATGCCTGCTCCGACATTCGCGCCCATTCTGAATCCAAGGAAATCAATTTTTGTAGTGTCGAGACCTTTAGCCTTCGACAGGCTCGCGCTCATAAAATTAAATGTCAATTGCGCGTTCACGAAAGGAGAAACGACTTTTGTAAACGAAAGCGGAGCGACCTCAACGCCTATACCGAGCCCGAAGTTGTTGAAATTATAATCGTAATCGACGGGAGTCTGAGAAATATACTGGCTTCCGAATTCGGGTATGTATCCGGATTTTGAGCCCTCAAAAGCGTTGAAAGCGTTAAAACTGATTGTACCTATTAACCGAACTGTTTCATACTTGTCGAGATTTACTTTTGCCATCCCCTGCACGAAGAATCCTGTCTTGGCACCGTAATTTCTCGTCATCAAAGACGAATCAACGTATGAAACTTCATACGGAAAAGTAAAAACAGTATCGACACCAAGCGGCACGTTAACGTAATGATAGGTGTTCGAATAGTTCACATAACTATTCCCGTGCAATTGCTTGTCGGGATTCGCGAGTCCTGCGCTTATCTGGAAAGAAAATTTATCGAACTGCGCGTACGTCTGTGCTGCAAAAGCAAATAAGATTACAGTAATTACAAAAAGAATTTTTGTTTTCATGTCCTTCTCTTTTATTTATTAATGATTTCGTAAATTCCTATTATCGCGGCCGTTTCCGACCTCAATTTTCTTTCGCCGAGCGAGCAGACCTGCCAGTTATTTTCAACAAGCAAATCAATCTCCTTCTTGTCAAATCCTCCTTCGGGTCCGAACAATACGCATACGTCTTTATCGTTATCTGCTTTAATTAATCCCGCCGGCTCAGCAAATTCGTAAAATACAATCTTATTATTAAAAATTGCAGTCATTTTAACAATATCATCAAGTGTTGCGGCATCGTTCAGACGGGGCAGAAAACACCTTTGTGACTGCCCCATCGCGTGAATCATAATCTTCTTGAGCCTTTCAATTTTATTATCCGAGAACACCGACTTTGAAACCGTATTTTGCGTGATTACAGGTGTAATTTCACCTACGCCGATTTCAACCGCTTTTTCTACGAGAAACTCAAATCTGTCCTGATTTCTGAGCGGCGCCGCGAACAACATAAGATTCATTTCCGGCTCGAACAGGTTATAAGATTTCTCAAGAATCGAGCACAGCACCGAATCCTTTTTAATTTCTACGATTCTCGCGGTGAAAATGTTCCTGCAGCCGTCCGTAATCTTAACTATATCACCGGTTTTTTTCCGCAGGACTCTTGAGATGTGCTTCGAATCCTGTCCTGATACAGTCAGAACTGCATTCTTTTCGTCTATATTTTCGGGATTAGTGTAATAATACTCCATGACTAAAATGATGAATCGAGTGAAAAAATTATCTGACCTTTATAAATGTCACGAACTTTTCTGAAAGCAAGGTCGGTTCTGAATACAAAATCAAGCGGAAGCAAGAAATTCAGACCTGCTCCGAACCCGTTTCTGAAACGCGTATTTACAGGCTGCTCCTTCATAGCCCATACGCCTCCGACGTCAAAAAACATAGTAGCGTACAATCCGTAACGATAAGATAAATACTTGAACACGGGCATTTTTTTTACGATGAAATGGTCCTTCCCCTTTACATAAAACGGTTTAACAACGGGTATTCTTAATTCGAGAGAACCAATCAACTTGTCCTCGCCTTCGAGCACATAATTGTCCCATCCCCTAATCATATCCATATAGCCTATGCTTTCCCTCAGATAAACCGGGAATTCGCCTCCGCCGAATGACAATACTGTATTGAATCTTGCCGAAAGCGTAACGGAATAATCATTCGAAATTCTGATGGGAACATATTTTCTTAAATCGACTCGAAACTTGTTCAGATCGAAAACGCTGCTGAACAATCCGATTCTTGAGAAGTTCACGTTATAATATGAACCAAAAGTCGCAAATTTCATATAATCTCTCGAGTCGTATGTCAAATCGGCGGATATTGTTGGAAACCTGTCTTTACCGTTTTCATTTAAAGTTTTCCCAGGTTCATAATCCGATGTTGACAATGAGTTATACATCAGAATTCCTGATAAAGAAAGATATTCGCCGAAATACTTGCCGATTCTCAAATCTGACTGGAAATTATCGAGAGTATAGGTCGGAACATCGTCTTTATTGAATATCCTGACGGTTGTGTCCGTTGAAATGCCCGTACTCCTGGGATAACTGCGCGAATATTTCACGCCGAACTGATAAAAAAGGTGTGAATCTCCGAATATCCAGGGATTCTTGAAACCGGCGTAAATAAAAGGTTCGTAACCGACGCCAAAACTCAGGTTCAATGTTTCGTTCATCCCTCTAAAGTTCTTCCACAGAAAATTCAAGCCGCCCCAAATCTTTTTAAAAGAGCCCTCCTTTATGCCGCCCTGAGGCACAGGCAGGAAATAGAATAATTCCTCAAATTCAAATACAAGATTCAACGTTGTATCGCTAATCGGGGCAGGAATTACGTCAATTCGGTTAAAAAGTCCGAGATTATACAAACGTTTTACATCATTCTCCAGAATCTCAAGTTTGAATTTCCCGCCCTCTTTGGTCTTTATCTCGCGGAGTATTACATCGTCATTCGTAACATCATTTCCGATTAAAAGTATTCTCCCAACGGTGAATTTTTCAATGAGTTTTATCTTTGTTGAATCAACTTTAAGCGTATCATTTAATGCATATATTTTTATGCATATTAAATTAAATAATATAAATACGATTATAGTATATTTTTTAAGCATTATTTCAGACCGCGTAAATCATTAATTCTTCTGAGCATCCCCATGCCTGTTTTGTCGTTCGGTTTCAATTCGAGTGCCCTTTTCACGTAGTTCTCCGCGACATCGAGTTTACTGAAATTCATAAGATAACTTGCTCTGTTCAGGAACATCATATAATAGGCATTCATCAGGAACGAATGATAATAATCCGTTCTGTTGGTTTTAACAAATTTTATTTCGGGGTCGGAATAAGTCGAATCGAAATCCGTTGATTCCGTCAATCTTAGCAGAAGACCTTCAGGAATTCTCTTGTACCCCAGCGCGAATCTCTCGTTTTTTGTATCATCAATCTCGAATGTCATATAGACGTTGTAGTCTTTATAATTTCTGTCGACGATACTGTTCAGAAGCGCTGCGAATGAATTCTGTATTTTTATGAGATTTTGCTTATCCGATTCCGTTTTCGGGTTTGTGTACCTGTCTGTTTCCTTCTCAAATTTCAGCAATTCTATGTTATAATCCTCAAATTCCTGTCTGCTTCTCTCGTATATTTCAGGATAATGAATCCTTATATGCCTCATATACCACGAACGGCGCATTAATTCCTTATCGAGCACTGCTACATCCGGGCGGTAGTTTTCTGTCATTTGAAGATAGAATGAAGCCGAAACCCAGAAATCCCATTGTGTAGAAAACACGATAGAACGATTCCGGGTTGAATTAAAGACATTTTCCGTATATTCACGCACATAAACGCTCTTGCTTTCGTCATTTTCCTCGAAGTTCGAGTAAACGCAGAGGGCAGGAAGAAAAACCGCGAGAATAACAATAATCGCATTATTTAATTTAAGTTTATCAACGATAAAAATCAGTCCGAGAGCGAACCAAACGGCAGTAATGATATAAGCCAGAAGGAAATAGGTATCTATATCGTGAATGTCGTAATTGATAGCGTAAAGAATATTGAACACGAACAGCAGCAACGTGAAATAGAAGAACCTGCGCTGCCGGAAGAACGAATACACGAGTCCGAAAAGAGCAATTATCACCGGAAAATAGAAGAACTCTTTCGGATAGACGGAAACAAAATGAGAGAACTGCTTTGAAGCCGCTTCCGTTGATGAGAACATCCAAACGCTGAACTGCTTACCCGAAATATGTCTGTAAAAATTGCTAAGGTTCGCGGGATAGTCCCAACTGATTGAGTTGTTATCGGCGCGGATGAAAAAGTACGCGTAAACGGAGAACGCCAGCGCGAATGGAACCGCCATATACAATATCTTTATGAATGATTGCTTTCTTAAGCCGTTTACGGCAAAATAAAGATAAAGGAATCCCACTCCGAGGAAAATAGTCGTAAGGTGGTTCGTAAAACTAAGGCCGAGCACGAACGCGAACAGGAACCAGTATCTAAGGTCATCTTTTCCTTTTCCGTGAACATAAATATCCGACGCTTTAAGAAATACGAAAATCACTGTCACGATAAGAAGAGTATGCAGCGAATAAACCTCGAGTGAGTTCGCGACATTCCAGAACGTATTCGAAAATGCGAGAACGAGAGAAGCGGAAAGAGATACAAGGTTTATGAGCAACTCATTCGATACAAACTTTTTAAAGACGCCCTTATTATTTCCGGTTTCATTCAGGTCCATATCCGAGATAACATAATGAACGAGATGAAACATCATGAATACTGTCGAAGCCGTAAGGAAAGCGCACATTAAATTTAATTTATATATGTTCTCCCCAGCCGGCAGAAGTGTAAACACCTTGCCAATCAGCGTAAACAGCGGATATCCCGTGGGGTGCGCGATTCCGAGTTTCACGCAAGCCGCTGCGAGTTCTCCTGTGTCAATAAAATACAGTCCCGGCGCGAGCGTGAGCACGTAAACGGAAAACGGTATCAGAAACGACAGTACCGAAAATACTTTTTTATTAGCGAGAATATTCAATTTATATGATTAAGTTTGTGTTCCACGTAGATGCATTTGTCTTCAATATAAATAATGCCGTTTTCCCCGGCGAGTTTTTTCGCTTCCTCATTGGTAATACCCAACTGGGCCCAAACAACCGCGGGTCTTTCTTTCATCTGAAGCACTTCTTCCACAATACCTTCAACAGCCTCCGGCTTCCTGAAAATGTTAACGATATCGACTCTTACGGGTAAGTCTTTCAAAGCCGAATAGCAGACGATTCCGTTTATTGTCTTTCCATCGAGGCGCGGATTCACGCCTATTACCTTATAACCGTTTCTATTCATGAAATCCGATATGCCGTACGAATCCCTGTCGGGATTATCTGAAAAACCAACGACCGCAATTATTTTATATTTTTGAAGAATTTCTTTTGTTTCCATTTGTCAAACGTATAATTTATTAATTGTGAGAATTGAATAAAAGTTAAATAGTTTTATAAAAAAAGGCGCCCATATACAACCGGGCGCCGTAAAAATTCATTGCTTCGGTTATTCGTTATATTTTCTGTGCGAAGATATTATTCTCTGCATACCGTTTGTCGCGGGAACCGCGGGATTTTTTCTTATATCAACCTTAGAAGGACCCTGGTTCGTATTTTCTTCACCGGCAAGAGCGCTCGACGCGCTGTTCCACCATTCAGTCACCATCTTGAGCGTCTTTTCAATCCATCCCATCTGACCTTTTTTATTTAAAGGATTTGTCGCGACTCTCAGGCCTTCCATTGTATGGTAGTCAGCCCAGTATTCATCCTGCTTGCTTTTCAGGGACTGCATTTTTTTCTCTTTCATATAATCGTCGTAATTCTTAAGCGAGTTTTTTCCGTTATTCAGCCTGAAATTATAATCTCCGTACGCGGGGTCATCAGTCGCAACGGCATCCCTGAAACCCTGTCCCGAATTTTTAATTTTTTCGCCCTTATCTTTAATAATCCATCCTGAATTTTCGAGAATGTACTCCTCTTCGGGATTTACACCTTTGAGTTTAATCGATTTCATTCTCCAGATGGGATAGTTTCCGTTTGAGCCGAAAGAAATTACATCTCTTCCGGGTTCATCGTCATAGACAATCTCGATGCTGTATCCGTTCTTTTCGAGCACGGACAGCCTGTTCTTGGCGTCGCGCGTCGAATTAATTTTTTCGGGTCTGTAAACTTCATAAATTGTTTTCGGATAACTTTCGGGCATTCCCCTGCCGTAAAAACCGTCGCCTATATATGCCCATAGACCTTTCTGTACATACTTGGAAAACGGGTCTTCGGGAAGAACTCCGTTCACCATCGCCATCGATTCAATGTCGGTATATGTAGCCGAGGGATTCGTAAGTTTTGTCCGGAAGTCCTTGTAAAACGAAGCGACTTTTTTCACGTCCTCGGGCATAACGTCGAGCGGAACGTTCATCAGGTCGAGGCTTAAATCCGCTATCTCGGCGGGCGTGAGAAGAGGGCGAACCTTATTCTGAAACGCTATATCATAATCTGTGAACTTAGAGCCGTAGATTATTCCCCAGAGGAGCACCTGAATATCGCGTTGGTCGATTTCGGGATAAGCCGACGAACGCTCAACTATGTTGTAAACGATATCTGACCTCTTGCCCTTAAGCGGCGCGAGAAGGTATCCCGAGCCTTTCGTCGGACCGTGGGTTCCCGCTTTCAGGCAGTACGACTGAACAATAAACCTGTAATATCCAGGTTCAAGATTAAAATCATACGCCGTTGGTTCGACGGGCTCATAGAATTCATTGAGGTCTTTAAGCCAGAACGCAACGGGCATCGCGTCGTCTATCGAGGTCGTGACGTTTTTCTCCTCGAGAAGTTCAACTTTCGCAACTTTATCCGTAGCCTTCTTTAATAAATCGTCGAACTGCGCCTGAGCGCCCGACGATAAAAGCAATACAAGAAGAACTAAAATTGTTCTTTTCATTTCTATCTCCCTATTTTTTTTAAAATATTTACCTTGTAAATTGGAATGATTCCGCGGATTGCTGTATCAGGTTTTCTTCTTCCTTTGAATCCGTTTCCCTTACCATCCCCTGTAAAACGAACAGCACGGTTTTCTTAATCAGGTAATAATGTATTATATAGAACGAATCTCCTTTTCCGGTCTGGGACTGCACCCATTTGTACTTCACGTACAATACAGGATTACCGTCAAAATTCATTTTCTTTTTTGCGGCAATCGATATCGAGGTAAACTTATCCCTTAGCGCTTCAAGCATTACTTCAGGCTCGAGGTCATACGCTGTCATATCAGCGTATTCCGAACTTTTAATAGCCTCGATGTAAAGGCTCGAGCCTTTAGGGCTGTTCGCCTGAACAGGAAATGTATTTCTGTCAAACTGCCAGCCCGACGGGAAATTCATTACAAATGAATACAATTCATTCTTATAAAATTCCTTTGCCGAACTCTCTGTAAACTGAAACGTATATATGTATCCCGTTAGTTCCGAAAAGAATTTATCGTACAAATCTTTTTTCGCCCGTATCTTAAGAATAAGGAGTTTTTCATTCCGAATCAGCACGAGTTGCGATATGAAGCCTTCCTCTTCCCCGTTATTGTACGCCAGTTTCATGTAGAGCGCGGGCTCGCCTCCGAGGTCAGTATAATCATTCTCAAGGAGTTCTATCTGCTTATAAGCGAACTTCAGTGCGGGCATGAATGTGCCTGTCACCAACTGACTTCCGTTGACTCCTTTATAAACGGGGTCTTTTCCCGCCGCTATAATGAATTCGCAGCCGTCCGAATTAGTCGCCACGACAGTATCGGGGTCATTATCCGAAGGATACTGCTTTACCTCCATCAATTTCGGAAGGTTAATGCTGTAATTATATTTCGGGTTTTTATATGATACCGCGAACTGAGAATAAGCCGAAGCAATAAAACCCAGAATAAAAATAAGAACGAACGATGCTTGTTTCATTTATATTATTATTTGATTAAAGCCATTTTAATTACTTCCCTGCGGTTTCCGGAAGCCATCACCGAGTAATATATTCCGCTTCCGAGACCCGAGCCGTCGAAGTATGTTTCGTAACTGCCGCGTTTGACATAACCGTCCATTAACGTCCTGACAAGTTCGCCCGTTGAATTGTATACCGAAATTCTAATCGAACCTGAAACGGGGACATCGAATTTAATTTTCGTGACAGGATTGAAGGGATTAGGATAATTCTGATGGAGACTGTATTCGGCCGGAATCACTCCCGGGATATTGATAATGCCGCTCGGCGTGAAATTCGTATCGACAAAAATATTATAGACGTTTCCGCCCGAGCCCATAATTCTCGCGTGCACGGCTTTACCGGCGGTTACGAGCGTTGTACCGTCGTCTGAAAGGCTGCAGGCGAACGGGGAGCCGGAAGATTTTGTCGTGAAAACCGGAATTCCGTCTCCGGGATTAGCCTGAAACACGAAAATATTATCTTTGGAATAATCCATCGGACCGTACGAGACTGCAGCAAGGACTTTTCCGTTTTTCGAAAAACAAATAGCAGAAATTTCGTCACCCGTGTTCTGGTAAGACCATATAGGCGTGTTCCCGTTTGAAACCTTAAAGAATCTCACCTTGCCGTCATAAGTGCTTGAAGTGAGGAAATTCAGTGTTCCGGCGGCTATATAATTACCGTCGTTTGAAATATCTATACAATTAATCCAGTTATAATAGGTTCCGGTGGGTTCCTGATACTGCCAAAGTTGAACGTATGCCGAGCCGTTCCATTGCATCACCCTGACCTGACCGTGATAGTTAACGGTGGCTATTATGTTCCCGTTACCGCTGATTCCCTGCGCGCACTGCGTTCCGTAAGATATAGTGCCCTGCGCCCTGACGACGCCGGTGAACGTATTAAGAACCATATAATTCGAGTAAGTGCTGACGATTACAAGCGAGTCGTTGCCCGAAATCCTGACTCCGTATATTTGTCCTCCCGGTATATACACGCGCCAGGAATATGTGGATGAGCCTTTCGCAAAACCGAGTATCTTGCTCGAATCGCTCCTGCTCGCGCCCGCTACTACGAAAGAACCGTTTGAAGTAACGTCGAGGAAACTCGCAGTTCCGGTATCTCCCGTCGTTGTAAGGTCGAAGTTGAAGAAAGGCGTATTCGAACCTTTATCGAAGAACAGAATGTTCTTGTAAGCGCCTACAGCAATCAGTCCTCCCGTATCGGATGTGGCGACGTAATTCCTGTATCCCGACGGATACAGGCCGTATTGCCAGAGCGGAGTATTGTTCGCGTTGCCGTAAACATCAAGGTGCTGGTTGTTAAGACTCCAGCCGTTAGCGGAAATCAGTCCGTTTCCGGATACGGCAACGTCGTTTCCGATGCCTGTCGCTTCCGACAAGTTCCACCGGACGTATGATGAGTTGCTGTAATCAGGAGAAGGAATGAAAGGCGGGTTTTGACTATACTGGACGCTGTTTTCACACAATTCCGGAACTGTGATAAGCATTTCAGTATTTATGCCGTACATATTCTTATATACACTATGTCTGCCTGTAGTTTGTGAAAATAATGCAGCAGAAAGAATTGAAAGAAAGAAAAAAAGCAATAATATTTTTTTCAAATCGCCTCCAATTAATTTATTCAATAACATAATCGAAATTTATTTGAATTTCTATGATTATTTTTGTAAAATCAGATGGTAAGCGTCAAGAAATGCTATGAGTAGCAACGAACTTTGCAGAGTATGAAATCACTTAATCAGGACAAGTTTTCCTTTTTTTAGCGGATAATTATTTCCCGCATTTATCTCGTAAAAATAGATACCTGACGAAAAGTAAGAAGCATCGAATATGAAGTCATGCGAGTTGGCGCTGATTTTTCCGAAATCAACAGCGGCTAAATTATTCCCGAGTACATCATAAATTTTGATTTTGACAACGGAAATCTTTTCTAACGAAATTCTGAATATCACTTTACCGTTGAAGGGATTCGGAAAGACATCCACTGAAAACCGCACGGGCATTTCATTTCCGTTTATTGATGTTGATTGGTTAATATACTCGCTGATTCCTTTACCCAGAACTTTCCCGTTCAGTTTGTAAAGAGGCAATGACCACAGCGCGTTATCAGTACGCTGTATCCAGCCTGTTTCAAGCGACGCGGAGAAGTCAATATTCGTGAATACGGAATCAGCCCATTTAGATGAAGACTGACCGCTTGTAGGGTAAAGTAATTTCCTGCCCCAATAATAACCTCCCGCGTTAAAGAGCATCGTTCTGAATTTATTCAGGTTTTGAAACTTAACGCCCGCAGACTGCATCGAATAGAAAAACAGTCTCCCGGTTGTATCGGTTTCACCCGGGAAGGGGTCATGACTGTCAATAAATATCCGCATGCGGTTCGAAGCGGCGGTTTGAAGCATCTTCGTCTTGACGTCGCGTACGGCATTCCAATAAGACGGACTATCCCAGTCGCGGTTGAAATCAACCGGCAACTGGTCCTTTCCCGTTCCCCCGACGAAAACCATATCCACGTCCATAACAGGAACGAGATAAACAATCGCCTGATTTCTTAATCTTTCAGCGCCCGCGTCGGAAGAAACAAGATAATCAATAAGACCTTCCACGACATAATTCGAGTTTGATTCCATCACGTGATTTCTGCCGAGCACCCAGACAAGCGACTTTCCTGAATCGGAAACGGATGGATTTGTGATTCGGAACAACTTCACCGCTCTGCCGCTTTCGCTGTACGAGACGTTTGAAACATTCACGAAGGGGCTGGCAGCAAGCCTGTTTTGAAGCGCTATAAGGTCCGAATAAACGTAAGGATATCCGTGGCTGAAATAAATCGTCCTACGGTTGAATATGCCGGAATATTCCTTGTAGTTTCCGGATATCGTTCCCAATATCCTGTACCAGGTAATTCTATCGTAACTGTACACGGCATATACGGGAGGATAGTAGGATTGGGAAAACTGAACGCGAATCTTGAAGGTCCTCGTCGAATCGATGCCTGAGACCCTGAAAAAGAAAACAACATTGCGCGTATCCCCTCTTTTGAGAACTGACTCGACTTTAATCACATTATTCGTATTGTCAACGCTCAAAACGCGCGCGTTCGCGCCTTCAAACGAAGTATCAACGGTTATCTGCGTGAAAGCAATGAGAGGAAAAAGCATCAATATGAACACAATAAATTGCTTCATAAAGAAATCTAAAACATTTTTCATACACAATCAACGTATTTTTTTCATTGTTTCAAAACGTCATTATTATAATTTTTAAGAAAGACCAAATATGAGAATAAAAATATTATTAATTCTGTTTCTTATACCCTGCATGAGAGTTTATGCTCAGGGCGTTCACGAATTCAGCGAGGAAAAATGGCTCGGTGTCTGGAAAGGCACTTTGCAAATCGTATATCCGTCAAGCACGCAGTGAGTATCCATATCGCTTGAAATTTCAAAAACTGAAACTCCCGGAAGATATTCCTGGAAGACCGTTTACGGCGAAGCGCCAAAGACGCTGGAGAAAAAATATTTCATTTACGCCAAAGATGAGGCTAAAGGTCAGTGGATTCTCGACGAGGACAACGAAATACTAATCGACCAGTTTTTAACGGACAATGTTTTTTACAGCCTGTTTGAAGTCAAAGGGTCAATTCTGAATTCCATTTACACGAACAATGGCAGCAGCATTATTTTCGAGGTACTCTCGTGCAAGAGCGACACTCCGAACGTGACGGGTAAAGGCGACGACGAGGTAAAATCATATCCTGTTTTTGTTATACAGAAGGCAGTTCTGACGAGATAGTGTTTCCGCTTTATCGAAATTTTGAACAGACGCAAATGGAAAAGCCCGCTTTAAGCGGGCTTTCATATTTTTGGAATTAAAAATTTATTTCACTAAAAGCATCTTTTTCGACTGAACGAAATCGCCCGCAGTAATTCTGTAAATGTACAAGCCTGAGGACAAACCTTCAGCATTGAAATCAAACTGATACGAACCCGCTTTTAGATTTTCGTTAACCGCAGTTTTTACCAGCCTGCCGGTTACATCATATATTTTCAGCGTAACGAATTCAGGTTTCGCAATATCGAATTTTATCAGAGTAGAAGGATTGAACGGATTCGGATAATTATAAGAGAGACTGAAATTCTTCGGTACGTCAGAACCTATGCTTATTACAGAAGTCACCTGCACCGTGTACGTGTAACGCGTGCCGGGGGCGGTCGAGCCGGGAGGATTGACGCCGCTTCCGCCGGCGGGCGCAGTCTTAACTAGAGGATTAGGGAGCGCGATGTCCTGCGCTGCGATGTAATATTCTACGGAAGTTCCGAGAGGACTTCCGGGAATTCTGAAATAGAACGTATCAAGGTTCGTATAATAGTAATTTGCCTGCGAATAAACGCTCCAGCCGCTTCCTGAATTTTTTCTGTAATAAATTCTCGGCGCTTCGTTCGACCTTGTATATCTTATTATGCCGTTATCAGTAATCTTTGCCTTGAATATCTTGTAACTCGTGTCGGTAGTAGTAGTGAACGGTTGTGTATGAAGAATCGTCGGAGCGGTAACGTCAAGTTTTCTCGCCGTATCGACGCAGAACTGAGCGTTGAGCGTTCCCCATCCGATTGAGTTATTGGGTGAAGATGAATTGCTTCCGGATTTATGAACTATGTTGATTACCTGCATCGGGGTTAGGTTCTTATTAGCAGAGAGTATCAGAGCAGCGACTCCTGCATTCATCGGGCAAGCCCAGGACGTGCCGCTTCCGAACGTGCTGTAACCGTTCGTAGTTGCGACCTTATTTCCCGACCCTCTTGTCATTATGTCCGGCTTTATGCGGGCAGGAACGTCAGTCGTCGGACCGACGGAACTGTACGACGCCCTGTTACCCGCGCTGTCGAGCGCGCCTACGGTCAGAATGCTGTCCGCGTCCGCGGGACCTCCGAGAGTATTATGTGATGAGTTATATCCGTCGTTACCCGCCGAGTTGCTGACGAGTATCCCGTGCCGCGCGGCAATAACCGCGGCGAGAGAAATCGGCATCGTGCGGCCGTTCATATCAGTCCAGGAATAACTTGTATAAGGCGAATCGAAAGTAAGATAGCCGAGCGAACTTGAAATAACATCCGCTCCGAGACTGTCAACCCATTGAGCCGCCGCGATCCAGTGATCCATTTCGGCAGGTGTTTCCGTCGGGTCAACTTCAGTCCTGCAAAGAATGTAACTCGATCTGAAAGCGGGACTAATCATCTGACCGGGTTTATACGCTGCACATAACGAGAAAGTAGCCTGACCGTGAGAATGCGATGCGAGAGTTACCGTGTCGCCTGTCTGAAAATCTTTTTTCCTTAAAATCTTAGTCGGCAAAGTAGAAAAAACTTCGTGGTTCAGGTTCTGGTATCCAGCGTCAAAATTCGCGACGATTATTCCCTGACCGTAAATACCCTGATTATGCGCGTAATTCACTTTAATCTGAACGACCTGCCAGGCAGCCGAGCCGTAATTCATTGAATCAACGTTAGGATTATCGGGCTCCTGCGGCTGAGAAAAAGTTTCCGGAGCGTTATCAGGAAGTTCTTCTTTAGTCATTCTGAATCTTTCGACAATATCAAGACTCTTGACGCATTTCAGCGCGGCGAGTTCATCAACCTGAGATTTTGTGACTTCCGCGGATATGCTGTTAAGCCATTTAAGTTGATTTCGAACCTTCAAGGTATGTCCTGCAGCTTCATTCACATACGGCTGGTATAAAGGAACATCCGTAAAGTCAACGAGCGAGCCTGAAGGAAGGACTTTCCTTCTTCTTTCAATCGATTTCTCCGAAACGAGCAACGACGGATTTGAAAGATATTTTTGCACATCGGGTCCCTTGTCGTCAAAATAAACATATATTATCAATTTGTCTTCCTGTGATGTTTTAATAACGTGTTGAAGCCGTTCGGAAATTTTATTGTTGTAAGGTTTTACTGCCGTGAATATTAAAGTTACGGCAGCGAGTAATAAACCGAGTAATAGTACTTTCTTCATTTCTGCAAAATTTTAAATTCTATAAATTTAAACATATTATTTTATATAAAATACAACGAAATTACCTTAAATTTACTAAAAAAATATATAGAAAATGAACTACTGGATTAAGGAAATCGACATCGCGATAACTGTTTGCGGAAAAGACGGTGTAATACTTTCGATGAATGATAAGGCCCTCAGCACTTTCAAGGATGACGGAGGAGAAAAGTTAATCGGTACGAATGTTCTGGACTGCCATCCCGAACCGTCCCGTACACAATTGTCCGGGATGCTTAAAAACGGAACTAAGAACGTATATACGATTGAAAAAGCGGAGAAGAAAAAACTTATTTTGCAATCACCTTATAACATTGACGGCGAGTACAGCGGATTTGTCGAGTTTTCTTTCGAAATACCACGGGAGATGAAGCATTTTGTCAGGGACAAGTCCTGACGATGTTTCTGTAGAGTTTCCATTTTCCGGAAGCCGATATTAAATTAAAGTTATTCGGGGTATCTTCGATTTCGCTTCGCAATATTAGGTAATCCGCTGCAGAATAATAACTCCCGAAATTAAAATCGTTTCCGTCGAGCCATTCCTTGTACTGAGGTAAAATGCTTTTAGGCGTATTGCGCTTGATAAGCCCGAATTTATAATCGACGAGACCGGTTGTAATCCCTCCTTTCCACACGGTAAAGTACATAGGAAAATGCGTCCATATCTTACGTCCCCGGAAATCATTGTCCTTTATAACGCCCGCAAGAACGAGTTCCCTTCCCGAAGGGAAAATCCCTTCATTGAAATCATGGGATTCATTGCGAAAGTCGTTCATGTAATCGAGTAATATTACAGAATGAACCGATACGATAATAAATACAAAAGCCGTCACATACCTTTTCGCGCGAACTTCGTTTTTACCTGCCGGAAAAAGCGCGCCCGATGCGGCAATCATGAGCAGAAAAATGATTACAGAGAATCTTTCGAAAATTATGTTCTGCCCGTTGATATTATCGGGAAGAAATACGTAACAGGCGGCCGATACCGCAAGCAGGACAAAAACGTATTTGAGGTTTTCATCCTGTCCTTTGTAAAACCTTTTTATACAGAATGCAAATATTGCAATAACCGAAGCAGATACAAACACCGCGTATACAATTCCCGCCGCGCCTTTGAAAAGAAAGAAATTGTCCAGTATGAAAAATATTCCAATTCTTCGCAACAGAGAACCCGCGAAATCGTTGAGGTAATAGTTAGTAAGGAACGCCGCCAAAGACGAACCGCCCTGCGAATCAACTTTATACGCCAGATACATAACAACCGTTAATGGAAAAAGCGTCACGAAAAAAATAATCCAGGAACGAATCCGCTTGAACGAATACACGAATTGCATAACGGTAAAAATGAGCGCCGCGAATATCGCGGATTGAAAATGGAGCGTGAAAAGAATCAGAAGCAAAGGCGGTATGGCAAACGCGTACAGAATTTTATTTCTGACGCAGTAAAGGTAGAGGAGTGAGAAAATAAGAAACAGAACAGGAACCGACATAGTATATCCCGCAAATCCCCAATGAACGCTGTAATGTATGACGAACAGAAATGACAAAATCGCGAGTACTATGTTTCCGTTGAGCAGGCGGATAAAAAGCAGAAGTGACAGCGGCAGAATGACAACATACAGCGCATAATAAATCCTGTTCGCTGTTTCAACGTCCGGAAATATTCCTGCCGAACAGAAGAACGTATAAAAAGTATTCGATTTCAGGAATGAAGGTATTGCATAGAACTTATTAAATAAAAAACCGCCGTCTTTGAAATTTTTAACGATAAACGATTCCGCGAGGTG
Source organism: uncultured Ignavibacteriota bacterium (assembly GCA_937915485.1). GTDB lineage: Bacteria > Bacteroidota > Ignavibacteria > Tepidaquicellales > Tepidaquicellaceae > CAIKZJ01. Next base: position 32,075 of record CALGII010000124.1, read on the forward strand.
AAAAGGCAGGTCGGTAAAGGGCAAGAGCGGAAGAGATAAAACCCAATACAGATTGGCTACAGTAAAAATGGCGAAGAATATGAAAGTTATTCTCTTCAATCAAATTAATTAAACACGATTAATGAAAACATCGACTTAAGAAGAATCCCCTCACGTGAGGGGATTCTAAATATGTAAAAGTAAACAAAACTAAACGCTCTTTCTTAAACATTAAAGGTAATCATCAACGGGAGGACAACTGCATACAAGATTCCTGTCTCCGTAGGCATCGTTAATCCTTCCGACTGTGGGCCAGAATTTTCCCGCTCTGAGCGAATCAACAGGAAACGCCGCTTTCTCGCGCGAATAAGGATGCTCCCATTTATCCGAGCAGATTGATTCGCAGGTATGAGGCGCATTATGAAGAACATTATCAGTATCGCTGGCAATGCCCTTTTCAACCTCGTCAATCTCTTCGCGAATCTTAATCATCGCTTCGCAGAACCTGTCGAGTTCTTCCTTAGATTCGCTTTCTGTCGGTTCAAACATAAGAGTTCCGCCGACCGGGAAAGAAACCGTCGGAGCGTGGAAGCCGTAATCCATTAATCTCTTTGCGATATCGATTACGTCAACTTTCGCGCTGTGCTTGAATTCCCTCGTGTCAAAAATAAGTTCGTGACCAACCCTGCCGTTCTTGCCCGTGTAAAGTACTTTATAATATCCCTGTAGTTTATCCTTAACATAGTTAGCGTTCAGAATCGCCATCTTAGTCGCTTCCGTAAGTCCTTCACCGCCCATCATTTTAATGTAAGCGTAAGGAATAACCAGAACGCCCGCGCTTCCGAACGGCGCTGATGAAACAGAAGAAATTCCGTGTTCGCCGCCGGTCTTTACGAAAGGATGCGCCGGAAGAAACTCCGTCAGATGTTTCGCTACCGCGATAGGACCAACGCCCGGACCGCCTCCTCCGTGAGGAATCGAAAAAGTCTTGTGAAGGTTGAGATGACAAACGTCCGCGCCAATTCTGCCGGGACTTGTAAGTCCGACCTGAGCATTCATATTGGCTCCGTCCATATAAACCTGACCGCCGTTTTTGTGTATGATATCGCAGAGTTCAACAATCGATTCTTCGAATACACCGTGAGTGGAAGGATAAGTAACCATGATGCCCGCAAGGTTTTCCCTGTTGTCATCGGCCTTTTTCTTCAGGTCTTCCATATCGATATTCCCGTGGTCGTCGCATTCGACTACGACTACCTTCATTCCCGCCATTACCGCGCTTGCAGGATTCGTTCCGTGTGCGGAATGCGGTATCAGTATTATGTTCCTTTGCGTGTCTCCCCTCTTAATGTGATATTCCCTGATAACCATCAGTCCTGTATATTCACCCTGCGCTCCCGAATTCGGCTGGAATGAAATTCCGTCGAAGCCTGTTATCTCGCATAAATCCTTCCCTAAATCGTTAATCATTTCCGCATAACCTTTCGACTGGTCGGCGGGAGCGAACGGATGAATGTTCGCGATTTCGGGATAAGTAATGCCGAGCATTTCAGTCGCGGCGTTCAGTTTCATCGTGCACGAGCCGAGCGGAATCATCGAACCTGTAAGAGACAGGTCTTTATTCTCGAGAGATTTTATGTAACGCATCATCTCCATTTCCGCGTGATATCTTTTGAA
>CALGII010000125.1 GCA_937915485.1 uncultured Ignavibacteriota bacterium
ATTATATTAAATATTTACCCTTGTCTTACTTCACCAGTATCATTCTCTTTATGTCGCTGAAATCGCCTGATGTCAGTTTGTAGAAGTAAACGCCGCTGGCGAATTCCATAGCGTTGAAATCAACACTGTAATTACCTGCCTGCTTTACTTCGTTTACGAGAGTTCTGACTTCCCTTCCGAGAACGTCGTAAATCTTCATTGTTACCAATCCCTGTTTCGGAATCGCGAAGTTAATCTTCGTCGTCGGGTTGAACGGGTTAGGATAGTTTTGGCTCAGTTCGTACTTGCTCGGAATGAGCGACAAAATACTGCCAGCGCCAGTTGCCGTCAACACGAAGCAAACGTTCGGTCTGTTAGTCTGCGCAGAGCCGCTCGTCATCGTGCATCCGCTTACGTTGTCGGTATAATAACCCCAAGTTTTTCCTGATGCCGATGTAGCATTGACCGGAGAATAAGAAGTGTATGCCGAGTTGTCGTAGCACACTTCAATAAGAAGATTGCTCGTGCCGTTATAAACGAAGTATGGCGATGCCATATCGATGTACTGCCAACCCGTGCCTGCTACCGTATAAGTACCGGAGTAACCCGTAGTCCAGCCTGATGTAACCCATCCCGTAAGAGATGTCTGTGTGGTTAACTGATAGCGGACATTGAAGCCGCTCATCGCGGGTCCGCCGACAGAAATGACGTTGAAGCCTAACTTCATTATGGACGTCCCGGCGGTCATTCCAACAGCGTTTAGTTCTGTTGACGTGAACAGCATCTGTGTCCTTCCGTCCATCCAGTAAGTAGTGAAGGGATAGTTCGATGATGCGGTTCCCGTCCCGACACACGCGTTGAACTGGTTTATTATCTTGAATTTATTCAATGGTGTGGAATCCATGTTGTGTCCCGAAGACAGGTCACGTGCGAATACCCTGTAGAAAATTGAATCGTTGAAATTCACGTCAGCCTGAACGGAATTGAACGCTGCCGTATAATTTGTTCCTGTCGATAAATTCAGTCTGAACTGTTTCCAGCCCGTCGAAGTGTTATTCTTGTACCATTTTACCCAAACCGAATCTATTCCGATGTTGTCCGTCACGCTTGCCGTTACCGAAGCGGGCCAGTTGACTTTCGGCACGTTGCCCAATGCCGTATGCAAGATTACAGGTTTCACCGTATCGGAAGATGAAATGAATGAATAGTAAGACGAAGGAGCGCCCATCGGAGAATAAGATATCTTTCCTGCGTTATCAGCAGTTCTTAAATAATACCTGTACGTTCCCGCTCCGCTGAGCGTGATATTTGCCGACCAGTTCGTCCCGCCCGTGTTTGTCATCTGAACGCTGTCATAAACACTTGCCGGAAGTTTTAATACAAATACTTTTGTCCACGAAGTAACTATGGGCACGGTAGCGGGAGTAATCACTGCGTTAACCTGCCTCGTTCCTGTTGTCTGTTCCGTGTTCGAAAGAGGAGTGTGCGTAATTACGGGTCCCTGCAACTGCTGAATCGACTGCAGAAGCCTGTATGCATTCACTTTCCCGTAGCCCATCTCATTGTTCCAGGTGTTGCCTAATACAGATATCGGTCCCGCGCTCGTGTAAGAATACGTTCCCACTTTATCTGCGGTTCTGTTAAGCCTTACTCTCAAAGTATCCCACGTCAGAGTGGAATCCAGCGAAAGTGCAAGCGCGCACACGCCGGCTGCATTCGGAGTAGCGCTTGATGTTCCGTTAAACGTGCTGTCATAATTTGTCGATGAGTATCCCACGGATCCCATTCTGTCAGGCGCGAAAACTTTTACGCACGGAGCGACTATGTCGATGCCTGTCCCGTAATTTGAACCCCACCACGTTTCGCCGTCGCAACTTGACGTTGATTTTCTCGTGTTGCAGGGGCTTACTCCACCGACTGAAATAACGTTCGCATTAGTGGAAGGCCACTGAAGCGAAGAGTTGCCGTTGCCCGTTGCGACTAGAAAGACAGTTCCCTTCCCGTTTCTGCCGTTGGTCACACCGTCAAGAATTGCCTGGTCCGCCGCGGATACGGGAGACCCGCCTCCCCAGGAATTGCTTGAGATCCATTCTCCCTGCTGCCAGGAATATATCAGACCGTTTGTCAGAGCTGTGGTTGTCGTGCTTCCTCCCGCGTTGAATATTTTTATACCAATCAACTTAACGTTCGGAGCAATGCCGGAGACACCAAGCGAGTTGTTACCTACCGCGCCCACTATGCCGCCAGTGCAGGTGCCGTGATTCATGTCATCCGTCTGCAGCGGATGTCCGTTGATGAAGTCATAACCTTTTGAATTAATGAGATTGGCCTTTATGTCTTCATGCGTCGTATCGATACCCGAATCCACCATCCCGACTATGCACTGCGGAATTCCGAGCGTAAGGTTCCAGGCGCTGTCAACTCTCATGTCGCACCCCGCTACACCCGAGATACCGTCCGGAATATTATTGCCCGTATTTCTTACTGACCACTGTCTCGGATAAAACGGGTCGTTAGGCGTGAATGTAAGCAATCCTGAATAATAAAAATTCGGCTCGGACCAGTTTACAAGACCGCTGCTGTAAACCAGGTTCGCCGCGTCCATCGTTGACATTCCGGAACTTTCAGGAACGTTCAGCACGTATGACGTCCCGCCGCCCAGGTCAAGCGTCTGCACTATTCCGAAACTGTTTTTTATAAGATACTCCCTGACTCTTTCGGAGGAAACATCATTTCTGAATTGAACTAAAATTTCATCCGTCACGCCCTGCAATACCTTCGTATTGCCTTCGCCTTCTCTCGGCGAAAAAACCGGAGATGAATACTCTATGTCGGAATTGCTTTTCAACTGATTCATCAGCCCGTCCAATTCGGATGGATTTAACGGTTTAGTCAAATCTACAAACTGCATCAATTCACTGCCTGAAAATACCGACATCGGCGATACCTGAATGTACTTGCTAAGACTTGATTTTACTTCCGACGCCGTGAGTTGTTTTTTAAGTTTTATGAAGACCTTATCTGCTCTTAAGTCAACGTAAAACGGTTTGCTCTTATAGTAATAGAAATTTGTTATTGAGGAATTCTGTGTCCCGAATCCCTGAAAAATTATAGGGAATAATATTGCCAGAGACACGATTATTGTTAGTTTTACTTTTTTCATATAGATAAAATTTTTGGTTACAAAAAATAGGAGAGAGTATATTTTGTCCCGTTTGATAGTAAATCTTATGTGTATTTAAAAATATCACATAAAAACATCTTTTTCAACATATATTATGTATTAAAATTATTATGTTTTGCTGTTAAAGCCTCTAATATTACACAATTTTTCTAAGTTTCGGTAAATCTCTGATTTTATTGAATTCCATCGGCGTATCAGAGAGTCTCTGATTTTATGAAATAAAATCAGGGCTCTGCTCTCGCCCTTCCGAGAGTCCCCCGATGAATCGGGGAGACTCTCGATTACGATACGATTAATCCCGTCAGGACGACAGTTTTTAGCAATAAAAAAGAGGCGGTATAACCGCCTCTTCAATATATTTAATATTTACCCTTGTCTTACTTCACCAGTATCATTCTCTTTATGTCACTGAAATCACCCGATGTCAGTTTGTAGAAGTAAACGCCGCTGGCGAATTCCGTAGCGTTGAAATCAACAGAGTAATTTCCTGCCTGCTTCACTTCGTTTACAAGCGTCCTTACTTCCCTTCCGAGTACGTCATAAATCTTCATTGTTACCAATCCCTGTTTCGGAATCGCGAAGTTTATCTTCGTCGTCGGGTTGAACGGGTTAGGATAGTTCTGGCTCAATTCAAACTTGCTCGGAATGAGCGAAGTGTTGTTTCCTGCGCCTGTCGTCGTAACAATGCATACGTTAGGCCTGTTAGCCTGCGCCGAGCCGCCTGTCATCGTGCACCCGCTTGAATTATCTGTATAGTAGCCCCACGTCATTCCCGATGCGGCTGTCGAATATACAGGCGAATACGAAGTATATGCCGAGTTGTCGTAGCATACTTCAATCAGAAGGTTGCTCGTTCCGTTGTATGTAAAGAATGGAGCCGTCATATCGATGTACTGCCAGCCCGTTGCCGGTACCGTATATGTTCCCGCGAAACCGGTCGTCCAGCCTGAAGAAACAAATCCCGTAAGTGACGTCTGGGTCGTATGCTGGAATCTTACGTAGAAACCGCTCATCGCGGGTCCGCCGACAGTGATTACGTTGAAACCGAGTCTTGTAATCGCGCTACCGTTGCCGACTCCGGCGGCTGTAAGTTCCGAAGCGGTGAACAACATCTGAGTTCTTCCGTCCATCCAGTATGTCGTGAACGGATAGTTCGATGATGCCGTACCGTTTCCTATGCAGGCATTGACGATATTAATAATCTTGAATTTATTTAGAGCGGTCGAATCCGTATTATGACCCGACGAATTATCGCGCGCGAACACTCTGTAGAATATCGAATCGTTGAAGTTTACGTCCGCCTGTATTGAGTTAAATGCCGCGGCATAAGTCGAACCGCCTGTGTTTAGTAATTTGAAATGCTTTATTCCCGTGCCCGTATTGTTCTTGTACCATCTGACCCACACGGAATCGATTCCTATATTATCGGTCGCTCCCGCCGTTATTGTCGCCGGCCACGTTGCCTTAGGCACGTTACCGAGCGGAGTGTGAGTTATTACAGGCTTCACGGTGTCGGTCGACGCTATGAAGGAATAATATACCGCCGGAGCGCCTGCAGGCGATGTCGCGGTTCTGCTCATCGAGTCTGTCGCAGTTAAATAATAATTGTATGTTCCCGCGCCTGAAAGAGGCAGGTTTGCTGTCCAGTTAATCCCGCCTGAATTCGTTAACGCCACGTTCGAGAATGTAGTGCTGTTCTTTGCGTAATATAATCTCGCCGTGCTTGGATTGATACCGCTTCCCGCGGGAACAATCGTGCAGTTCACGACTCTGTTGCCCGATATTAATTCTGTGTTCCCGAGTGGCGTATGGTTTATCGCGGGTCCTATGTCCACCGCCGCAGTCCACGCCTGCATCGTACCTGTCTTGTTATCGAACCAGAAAGGCCAAATCTTGTTGTTGCCGGATGTTATACCGATATAATCGCCCATGTAATTACCCGAACCGCCTTCTCCTACTACTTTCCATCTGTGATCGGAGACTTTAATGTCTGTCCAGGTCGTGCCTCCGTCAATCGAACGTGACATGTAAGTTTCGCACGAATCGCCGACTGAAGGATAGTTTCTGTTGTCGTAATAAACCACGTTTACGCCGCCGTTTTCATCAACTCTGATTGCCGGGAAGAATTGTACCTTACCGTTATTCATCCCGTCCTGATTAACTCTGATTCCTGCTGACCATGTCGCGCCGCCGTCCGATGAACGGTGCAGAACTACGTCCGCATCGCTTCCCGCAGGCGCTAAACTGAACTGTGATGTCACGACGTAGACGTAACCATTATACGGTCCGCCGCTCCTGTCAACGCCTATGCGCGGGAATGAATTCACTCTTACACCCCAGCCGTTGTATGACGAACTTCTGATTCCGTTTCCGTCAAAAGCGTTTTCCGTTACTGTCCAGGATGCGCCTCCGTTCGTCGATTTCGCGAATCCGAAATAATCTTCGGTGTACGGACTTGATTGATTAGGCGCCGCCCACGTTACGTAAATTACTCCGCCCGGTCCGACTATTATATCGCAGCCCTGTGAGTAATGCGATGCTGGAGGTGTGTTTATCTGCGTCATCGTACTCCAGGATACGCCTCCGTTAGTGGTTTTCGAAATTACTATCGGCGGAGCGGATAATGCGAAGTTGCTCCATACCGTATATGATGTTCCGTAATAAGGACTCGACGGATAATCGTCAGTAGCCGTGAAGTTCTTATCTGAACTTGAACTCGTTATTGTATAAGGTGTTGACCAGTTAACACCGTAATTCGTTGAATACTGTCCGTACATGAATGCCGTACCGACCGTATTCAGCGATGTAAATACAAACGTTCCGTTTTTATCTATCGTCGGAGCAGGATCGCTCGTTGAACTCGGTTCGTTCGGCATTAAATCCGTGCCGTACCAGGAAACACCGCCGTTTGTTGTTACATAAACACCCTGACCGTATGAGGAACCGACAGTCGTATTCGCCGAACCGAACATCACGTTCGGGTTCGCTGTCCAACTGCATAATACAATTTCATCCTGCTGGTTTGAGTTTGGCAATACCCTGACGTTCGGACCGACTGCCATTACGCCCATGGGCGTATAATAATAGGTCGTTGCCTTGTTGGGATTGTCCCAGGGAATAAAATTATTTGGTAACTTAATGTATGAACCGAGGGGAGGTTTTACAGTTGACCACGGCTCTTGTGAAAACAATACATTGCTCATCAAAATGAGCAAAAGCATGGAGAGAAGAGCTTTTTTCATTTTTGAAAATTAGATTTATGAAATTTAATTAATATACTTATGTAATATACTAAATAAAATGCTAATTTTCTGCGTTATGCCTCCGGATTTTATTATATGCACTTTATTAGATGCATTTATTTAATATTTTTAAAAATGACCGAATTCAATGACATATTTAATAAATCGCTCGCGCTCGCGCCGATGGAGGACGTAACGGAACCACCTTTCAGACTCGTCTGCAAGCGGCTCGGTGCTGACATCACATACACGGAATTCATATCGTCCGAAGGACTTATCAGAGACGCGGTTAAGGCAAGGGCGAAACTTTTTCATTACCCCGAAGAAAAGCCTGTCGGGATACAGATTTTCGGAGGGAACATAGATTCGATGATTCAGGCGGCAAAAATATCCGAAGAGGCAAACCCCGATTTCATTGATATAAACTGCGGTTGCTGGGTAAAAGACGTCGCGCTTCGGGGCGCTGGGGCAGGACTGTTAAAAGACCTTCCGCAGATGCGGCTCATCGCAGAATCGGTCGTTAACAACGTCAAATTGCCAGTTACTCTTAAAACAAGACTCGGATGGGATTTGAATAATATCGTGATTGTCGATGTCGCGAAAATGATGCAGGACATCGGGATAAAGGCTTTAACGGTTCATTGCAGGGTAAGAGGTCAGGGCAATAAAGGAGACGCGGACTGGTCGTGGGTAAAACGGATAAAAGATGCGGGTTTAACAATTCCGATTATTCTCAACGGAAACATCAAAACACCCGAAGACGTGAAGTTCGTGTTTGACAATTTCAGGCCTGATGCCGTTATGATTGGTCAAAGCGCGGTAACGAATCCCTGGATTTTTCGTCAATCAAAATTCTTTCTAAAAAACGGGTACAGGGAAGAAGAACCTTCAATTGAGGAAAGGATTAACGTTTGCATCGAGCACATTAACAATGCAGTCGAACTAAAAGGCGAAAAAAAGGGTGTCCTTGAATTCCGGAAACATTATTCGGGTTATTTCAGGGAATTAAAGGACATTAGAACTTTCAGGCTTGAACTGATGCAATTCTCAACCAGACAGCCTATCATTGAAAAATTGCTTGAGTTTAAGGAAAATTATTGCAAAGTTGAAATAAATAAAAAATAAGGAGAAATTTATGAATGCTCTCGCCAGTGTTTTTGTAGTTTTTCTTTTCTTCATCGGTTTCATATTCCTGATTATTATTATCCGTTCGTTCAGGATACTGAACGAATACGAGCGTGGCGTCATTTTCAGACTCGGTAAATTCTCGCAGATAAAAGGACCCGGGCTCATTATTCTAATTCCTATCCTCGACAGAATGGTGAAGGTCAGTCTCAGAACTCTCGCGCTTGACGTGCCTTCTCAGGACATCATAACAAAGGATAACGTTTCCGTGAAGGTCAACGCGGTAGTGTATCTGAGAGTCACCGATCCCGCGAAGGCGATAATTCAGGTCGAGGATTTCATCTACGCGTCGTCGCTCGTGTCGCAGACCACATTGCGCAGCGTCCTCGGTCAAAGCGAAATGGACGAACTGCTTTCGCACCGCGACCTGATTAACGCTAAACTGAAAGAACTCATAGACCGCGAGACCGAACCGTGGGGCATCAAGGTTATGAACGTCGAACTGAAAAATGTTGACCTGCCGCAGGAAATGATTAGGGCTATGTCACGTCAGGCGGAAGCGGAACGCGATAAACGCGGAAAAATTATTAACTCCGAAGGAGAATTCCAGTCGGCTGCTAAACTCGCGGAAGCCGCGAACATTCTCGGCAGCAACCCGAATGCGATGCAGTTGCGTTACCTGCAGGTGATGACTGAAATTGCAGCGGAAAGAACTTCGACGCTCATTATCCCGCTGCCGATGGAAATGCTGAAGTACTTCCAGAACCTGAACGATAAAATGGAAAGCAAATAATTTTTTAAGTTCATTGTTCCCGGGCGGCAAGCGTATCAGCAAATATGTTCAGGGAATTAAAATTACCGTTGGTATTTACGGATATGTTTATCCGTTTGTTGTCGTAATACTTAATCACGGCGGGAATCTAACTAAGGAATAATTATCTTAACGTAACGTTAAACAGTTAATTCTATGAAAAAAACTTTCTTCTGTTTTCTTATAACTTTTATTATCGTGAATTCCTTCACGGAGAACGGATTGAACAACTCATACTCAAGAATTCCCTCGCGCGCTGAAATGCTGCTCGGAAAAATGTCTCTGCGCGAAAAAATCGCGCAGATGGTAATAACATACTCAGACGGATACTATCTTGATGAATCCGACAAGGAATATAAAAGACTGCATCAACTTATTACCGAAGAAAGAATCGGAGGTATAATTTTCTTCAAAGGCAAAACGCTCGAAGAAACAAGACTGATAAATAAACTTCAGTCGCTCAGCGAGACTCCCCTCCTCATATCACAGGATTTTGAAAGAGGAACCGCGATGAGAATCGAGGACGGCTCTATTTATCCGAACAATATGGCGATAGGCGCGGCGCGTAACAAGGAACTCGCTTACAAGATGGGTTTGCAAATTTCGAAAGAATGCAGGGCAATCGGAGTGCATCAGAATTATTCTCCCGTGCTTGACGTCAACAACAATCCGAAAAACCCGATTATAAACGTTCGCTCTTTCGGGGAAGAACCGAATTTGGTTAGTGAAATGGGGCTTGAGATGATTCGGGGTATTCAGGACGGCGGTGTAATCGCAACTGCGAAACATTTCCCCGGACACGGCGATACGGATATTGACACCCACAACGACCTGCCCGTTATCAGGCACGACTTGAACAGGCTCAACAGCGTCGAACTCGTTCCGTTCAAAAACGCGATTGACGCGGGAGTGAAGTCAGTTATGATAGCGCACATCTCGTTCCCGGCCGTCGACAAGACTCCGAACCTGCCGTCAACTATGTCCGCTCCAGTTGTGAACGGACTGTTAAAGAGCCAATTGAACTTCAACGGACTGATTGTTACCGACGCGCTTAACATGTCCGGCATAACGAAATATTTTTCAACCGAACAGGTAGCGCTCGGATGCGTCGAAGCGGGCATTGACTTGATACTAATGCCTCAGGGCGAAACGAAAACAATAGACGCGATTGAAAAAGCCGTTTACAGCGGTAAGGTTTCCGAAGAACGCATAGACATTTCCGTTAAGAAAATTCTTGAAGCGAAAGAATGGCTCAAACTTTTCGAAAACAGATACACGGATGAATCAAAAGTTATGGATGTCGTGAACAGCCCTTACGCGGTCGAACTCGCGCAGACTATCGCCGACCAATCGATTACTCTCGTCCGCAACGACGACGTTCTTCCCCTGCCGAAGAAGCGGACCGACGATAAATGTCTTTTGCTATCGATGTATTATGGAAACGAACCGGAAAATACTCAGTTCTTCTATGAAGAATTCACGCGCAGAACTGGCGGTATTTTCAACAACATCGTCAAGACCAAGGCTATCAACGGCGATATTATTAGTCTGGAAGCGACGTTTAAACAAATGGACGAATTCGATTATTACATAATCCCGCTGTTCATAAAAGTGAAAATGAAAAGCGGAACTGTCGGAATGAACGAGTCGCAGGCGGATTACATTAATTTCCTTACATACAACGGCAAAAAAGTAATCGTCATTTCTTTCGGCAATCCTTATCTGATGGAGAACTTCCCTGAAGTGCCGGCTTATATCTGCGCTTACGGCGACAGCAAACCTTCGATTATCGCCGCTGTTAAATCGCTTATCGCTGACATTAAACCTAACGGTAAACTTCCTGTGACAATTAATGAAAACTATAAATTCGGCCACGGGCTGACGTACGAAAAATGATAGACTCGAAACAAATACAGGATATTCGCATAAACTACAAGCAGAAATCCCTTAGCGTCAAGGACGTTGAGATCAATCCCTTTACACAGTTCGAAAAATGGTTCGACGAAACGTTGAAGTCGCATATTCTCGAGCCAACCGCCTTCATTCTCGCCACGGCGGACAAGAACGCGAAACCGTCGGCAAGAGCGCTCCTTATGAAAGGATTCGATTCGAAAGGATTTTATTTCTATACGAATTATGAAAGCAGGAAAGGAAAAGAACTCGAAGAAAACAATCAGGCGTCGATGATTTTTTTCTGGTCAGAACTGGAAAGACAGATTAGGATTGAAGGACGGGTATTCAGAACTTCACCTGAAGAATCATACAATTATTTTAAAACAAGACCTTTTAAAAGTAAAGTGGGAGCCTGGGCTTCAAATCAGAGCACCGTTATAAACAGCAGACTGACTATAGTTAAGAAATTTCTGATGTATCTTTCCAAATTTCACAGCATCGAGATTCCGCTTCCCCCGTACTGGGGAGGATATTTACTGAAGCCCGATGTGTTTGAATTCTGGCAGGGACGCGCAAACAGGCTCCACGACAGAATAAGGTACAAAAAACAAAATGAAGAGTGGATTATCGAAAGGCTTTCGCCCTGAGCGTTATTCAATTCAGCCGATTTTCTTTATGAAGCAGCGTCTGCGCTTATGCTGTCTGTTCTCGAAATACTTCCAGTGTCCCTGAACAAGCACGTTCGTCTCGAGTTCAATGTTCGTTTCGGCTGATATCATTCCGTTTTTTATGCTGGATCTCGTCAGTTCTGTCATGAGAAGCGCGTCAACTCCCTTTCCCTGCAGGTCCGGTCGAATCGCCCCGAGATACATATCAAGATATTTGTTCGACTTTCTCAGCGCTTTCAGAATGTACAGAAAACCGAACGGCAGAAGTTTTCCTTTTGACTTCTGCAAGGCTTTCGATAAAGAAGGCATCGCTATTACGAAACCCGCGACCCTGTCGCTCTTGTCAAGAAGTAATATCAGGTATTCGGGTTTTACAAAACCGATGTATTGCTTAATGTATTTTTCTATCTGTTTTTCGGTCAGTTCAACAAACCCGAATAAGTTTTTATAAGCATCGTTGAGGGTCAGAAACAAATCCCTGCCGTAAGGAATTAAATCTTTCGCTTTTCGTGCTTTAAGTATTCTGATTCCGAGTTTTTGCTTGACGATTTCGCCTATTCTTTCGGCTTTGTCGGGTATTTCCTTCGGAACTTTAATTTCAAATTCCACCCAGTCAACTTCTTTCTCGAATCCAAGTTTTTCGAGATGCTTCGGGTAATATGGATAGTTGTATATCGTAGCGAGAGTTCCCGTTTCTTCAAAACCTTCAATAAGCATACCTTCGTAATCCATATCGGTAAAACCGAGCGGACCGTGAATGTATTCGAGTTTGTTTTCGAGAGCCCAGTCTGTAACTGTTTTCATAAGAGCAGACGACACTTCCTCATCATCAGTGAAATCAATCCACCCGAAACGCGCGGCTTTCTTGCCCCATTTTTCGATGTACTTGTGATTTATTATTCCTGCAATTCTGCCGACAATCCTCCCGTTCCTGTAAGCGAGCCATTGTTTGGATTCGCAATAATCAAATGCGGGATTCTTTTTCGGTATGAACGTATTAATTTCTTCGAAATAAAATGGAGGTACAAATTTATCGTTTCCCGCGTATAACTTGAGCGGGAAATCGATGAAATCCTTCAAATCCTTCTTGCACGTAATTTCCTTTACCTTTACTTCCACGTCTTGGTTTTAGTTTATAATATCAGAACAAAGATACAAAAATCCAATCTATTTTTTTAATATCATTTTTTTTGTCTGAGATACCCCGCCGGCATCGAGCCTGCAATAATAAATACCGCTCGAATATCCCGAAGCGTCCCATTTAACATCGTGCTCGCCCGCCTGCATTTCCCCGTTCACAAGAACCCCCGCCTCGCGTCCGAGAGCATCGAATATCGTAATCTTTATACGCGACGCTCTTTTGAGATTGTAAGAGATGACTGTCGATGAATTGAAAGGATTCGGATAATTCTGCCTGAGTTCAAAATACACGGGTGTTATGTTTTCATTCTGTATGTACGTCGGAAGCGGGCTTCCTGCATCGACCCACGCGGTGTATATAAGACTCGCGAGTTTCCGCGACCCGCTCTTGAATAAAAATACCGTGAAGTCATCGGCATACTGCCAGAATATCTGGTAGTACAGCGTGCTGGTAACGCTTCCCGAGATAACGTGAGCAAGACTGTCCGCCCTGTAAACTGAATCGACATAACCGTTGCTTGAATAAACAATATTAAATGCGAAATTGTTTTTGTCGCTTATGTAAAGCGCGCTGTCGTATGTATATTGTATGTATGCAGAGTCTCTGTTTATAAGCCCTGTTTCGTATCTCGAATGTATGCCGTTCGAAAAGGTGCTCCACCCGTTGTAATATGTGGTGTTATGAAGCGGATTGTGGGCGTCGCCGACATAATGACCGAGATCAGCCGCTTTGAGCATCGCGGACTGCCAGTTCCGCTGTTGAAAATATTTTCTTACCGAATCGGTGTAATTCATTATCGCGAATGGCAGAAGTCCTGTCGTCGTCACGAATGTCACCCCGTGAAGTGCAATCAGCGAATCGAGATTCTGTGGAATCCTGCCGTTCGCGATGAATTCCGGATAGTCTTCCAAATCTATGTAATGCCTGTACTCCTCAGTCGGGTCTGTATTTTTTCTGTAATCGGCGTCTGAACCGTGAGCAGCAAGCGAGTCCCGCCACCACGAAAACGGAAGCATCGTATTCGGAAACGAATAAACTGACTTTCGGTTTATTATTTTGTGTCCCGCGCTTCCCCAGCCGTACAACAATACGGCGGAAACAGCCAGTACGAACAGCAGATTGATTCTTTTCATGACGAAAAATACATTAATATCGAGAGAGTATCTATATAATTTTTATTCAAATAAAAAATCCGTATTTTATTTATTCAGTTATGTATTATGAATTTATACGCGCAGGCTTCATAATTTTTGCATAACTCTCAATTTTTTAGAAAGATTTTTGTTTCCTATATTGTATGAACAAGAAAACCATTATTATTGCTTCTATAGTCGTTCTTGCACTGCTTTTATCCCTGCTTGCCTACAGAATCAATGAAAATCTTAAAGCATCACAGAAACAACGCTCGCAGGTTCAAAGTATAAAAATATCGCAGGTAGAGAGAACTGATATTTTCGATAAACTTCTCCTTTCAGGCGACATATCAGCAAATCAGCAGGCAAATATTTATTCGAGAATCACAGGCAACATCCAGAGCCTGTATGCTGATATCGGAGATTTCGTCCCGAAAGGCAAACTCCTTGCGGTAATTGACAAATCAACGTTCATTCAATCTGTTAAACTCGCCGAAGCGCAGTTGAATCAATATCAGGCGTCGCTCGAAAACAATACGGTGAACCTCGAAAGAATTAAAACACTTGTAGAGAAAGGTCTCGCTCCTCAGGGCGATTACGACAACGCCTTCACGCAACTCAAAGTGTCAAGGAGTCAGGTCGAAGCGGCGGAAGCAAATTTAAAAAATGCCAGACTGCAGGTAAATTACTGTAACATAACCGCTCCATTCAGCGGTTACATAATTAAAAGGGTCCTCGATGTAGGCACACTGGTTACATCCACTGGAACCGCGTCGAACACAATATTCATATTATCTGATATAAGTTCACTGAAAATTCTTGTCAATATTCCCGAAAAAAATATCGCGGCAGTCGATAACGTGCACAGCGTTGTTGTCAGAACAGACGCTTATCCCGATAAAACTTTCGAGGGGGACTTCAAGAAGATTTCACAATCACTCGACCTCAGTACCAGAACTATGCAGGCGGAAATCAGGCTTAGAAACGATGACAGACTGCTTAAACCTGGCATGTTCGCGAAAATTGAGATTATTCTCGGCAAGCACGAAGACGCTCTTACGGTGCCTTCGCAGTGCGTGCTTTACGACGACAAAGGCAATTTTGTTTATACCGTTACGGCGGAAAATACAGCGAAGAAAATATATGTAACGATAGGATACAATTCGGATAATATGACCGAAATTATATCGGGATTGAGCGACAGCGATAACGTCGTATCCGTCGGTCAGGAACTGATTAACGACAACACTAAAGTTCAAATCATTCAATAAATTCTATGTGGCTTACAAGACTCGCGCTTAAATATCCGATAAGTACATTAATGGCATCTCTTGCCGTTTTCATCCTCGGTCTCGTTTCTTTCGCTCAACTGCCCATAGATATGCTGCCGAACATACAGATACCGAGCGTAACGGCAGTTACGTATTTCAGCGGCGCGGGACCTCTCGATATGGAGCAGAGCGTAACCGTTCCCATTGAGCGGGGCGTTAGTTCGGTATCCGACCTGGATTACATTCAATCCTCTACGAGAGAAGGCTCCTCGCAGGTAAGACTTTATTTCAACTGGGACGCGAATACAAACGTCGGACTCATCGATGTTATTCAAAAGATTAACCGTGTTATGAATCAGATTCCCGACGGTGTGTCGCAGCCCCTCGTTCTGAAATTCGATATTACCAACATGCCGATCATAACCGTCGCGCTCAACAGCGACATGGACGAGCGCTCACTGTACGATCTGGCTTACAACATAATCGAACCCCAACTTGAGCACATACCCGGTGTCGCTTACGCTCAGGTTGTCGGAGGAAGAATCCGCGAAATCCATGTCGTGATGGACAGGAATCGAGTTGAAGCGGCAAACCTTTCCGTGCAGCAGGTGCTGCAGGCGGTACAGGCTTCAAACCTTATAATGCCTTCGGGCGACATAAAGACAGGTCTTTACGACTACTCTCTTAAAACCGAAAGCATGTTCAATGTTGTTGAGCCCATCGGCGACATTACAATCAAAACTGTAAACAATGTGCCGATAAGAGTCAGGGATGTAGCCAAGGTCGAAGACTCATATATGGAGCAGACGCAGATAATAAGAACGAACGGAAATCACGGAGTCATTCTAAGGGTGCAGAAATCACCTGGCTCGAACACGGTCGAGGTTGTCAATTCGATTAACGAAAAACTGAAAGACCTCCGCGACGTACCGCCGACGGTGAAAACAAGCACCGCGTTCGACCAGAGTCAGTACATAAGGGAATCGATTACCGGACTCATGCGTGAAGGCGCTCTCGGCGCGATGCTCGCCGTTCTCGTCATTATTATCTTCATAAGAAATTCGAGAAGCACGCTGATAATTTTCGTCGCCATACCCCTGTCAATTTTTGTTACGTTCATTTTCTTCCGTTTCTCGGATACGTCTCTTAATATAATGACTCTCGGAGGCCTCGCCCTCGGTATTGGCAGGCTGGTTGACGATTCGATCGTAGAACTTGAAAATATATCGCGCCATTATACGCTGATGAAGCGGGACAACGTGTCCAAACTTCAGGCGACTCTCGACGCCGCGCTCGAAGTTGCTTCTCCGATATTTATATCTACGCTCACAACGGTTATCGTCTTTCTTCCGGTTGTGTTTCTTTCGGGAATAGCGAAACTTCTTTTCATTCCTCTTGTAATTACAATTTCAGTGTCGCTCTTCGCTTCATTCTTCGTATCAAGAACCGTCACTCCGCTGCTTTGCTATAAAGCGCTTTCGGGTGAAAGAGAAGTTGATCCGAATTCAAAAAAATTCGCGGACAGGCTTCAGTTGAAAACGAAAAGAATACTTGACGGACTCGACGCGTCATACGAAAAATTCCTCGCCATCGCGCTGAGGAACAGGAAGAAAGTTATTCTCGGCATTGTCGGCTTTTCGGCTTTGTCTTTCATACTCATTCAGTTCATCGGAAGCGAGTTCTTTCCCGACGCGGACGAAAACCAATTTACAGTTAATGTCAGAATGCCCGTAGGTACAAGAATCGAGGAAACGGAAAAGTTTGTCGAAAAAGTCGAGAAGATACTAAAGGATAACGTTCCTGAAATCAATACAATGATTTCCGATATGGGCGTGCCGGGCTCGCGAAGCGGCAGCCTTTTCGGCGGCAATTCGGGAAGCCACAGCGCTAACATTAACGTATCGCTCGTTCCCGCCCACGACCGCGAAAGAAGTTCTTTCGATATTGTTAAAGCAGTCAGACCGAAACTGACTTCGCTTCCGGGCGCGCAGATTTATCTTTCCAGCGGCGGATTTCTTAAATTCCTTCTTAACTTCGGTTCGAGCGCTCCAATCGATATATCCGTACTCGGTCACGATTTCGATAAATCAAACGAACTCTCTCAGAAAATTTTCAATATGATGAGAACCGTTCCGGGTACGGCCGATGTGAAAATCAGCCGCGATAATAATTTCCCCGAAGCGAGAATATCGGTCGACAGGGTTAAGGCGGGCGCTCTCGGTATAAGCGTCGCGCAGATAGCCAATACGATTACTACCGCTATTAACGGCAGCGTCGCGTCGCTTTTCAGCGACCCGAAAACAGGCAATCAATATAATATTCTCGTTCGGATGAATGAGGATTACAGAGATAACCTTGACGACATCAAGGCTCTTACGATATTGTCGTCAACAGGTCAGATGGTTCCCCTGTCAAACCTGATTGAGATAAAAATGTCCAAATCGCCGGTGCAGATTGACAGGAGATACCAGCAGCGTCTCGTCAGCATTACCTCTAACGTCGAAGGCAGGGATTTAGGCAGCGTCGCGGATGAAATCAAGCAAAAACTCGCGGGCATTGAAATTCCCCCTGGATTCGATGTGCAAATAAGAGGAAACGTAGAACAGCAGAAGAAAACATTCAGTTCTCTCTTCATCGCTCTCGGACTCGCGATTATTCTCGTGTATATGATTATGGCTTCGCAGTTTCAGTCGCTCGTGGACCCGTTCATTATTATGTTCACCGTTCCACTCGGATTTGTCGGAGTCGTCTGGATGCTATTCCTGACTAACACAACTCTTTCCGTGACATCTTTCGAAGGAGTAATCGTAATGGTCGGCATTGTTGTTTCGAACGGAATTCTCTTAATCGATTATACAAACAGGCTGAGGAAAAAAGGTGTCGAACTTCACGAAGCCGTACGGCGCGGCGGAAGAACAAGACTCCGTCCTATCCTTATGACAACTCTCGCGACTGTCCTCGGTTTGATTCCGATGGCGATCGGCATCGGCGGAGAATCCTCACAGGCGCCGCTCGCAATCGCGGTCATAGGAGGTCTTACGGCTTCCACGTTCCTTACTCTCGTCTTCGTACCGGTGCTCTATACCATATTCGAAGAAAAATTTCACAGGAAATCTAAAACAGTTGACGCTGAACTTGAGAACCTGTAAATAATTTTAAAGAAAAAGCCCCGTTCATCGGGGCTTTTTTTGCGACTATCTCAAATCAATTATTTCAGCACAACCATTTTTCTTACAATGTTACGTCCGTTTGCTTCGAGTTTATAAAAATAAATTCCGGACGATAGGTTGCCGGCGTTAAATTCTACTGTATAAGTACCTGATGTTCTGTAATCGTTTACTAACTCCGCAGATAGTCTTCCGAGTATATCATATACTTTAAGCGATACTCTTCCGGATGCAGGGAGTGAAAATGATATTTTTGTCGTCGGATTGAATGGATTCGGATAATTCTGGAATAACTCGTAATCGACTGGCATTGTTAGGTTATTCATTTTTCCGTTGGTTAATATGTTATTTGTCTTCAGTATCATTCCGCCCTGACCCATGATCCATCCGGTATTTGTATCAATGAAACTCATCGTAGTGATGGCATTTGTATTCACGAACGGAACGTTTGTAAATGTAAATCCTCCGTCGGTTGACTTTTTCAAGACACCGAAGACTCCGCCTATGAGAATCGTGTTCGCGTCAAAAAGATGCATCGTCTGAACCGTTGTGCCGGTTATGCCAAGTTGTGTCCAGTTAAGCCCGCCGTTCGTCGTACCGTATAGAAAGCTTCCTGCCGCGTATCCGGTATTGGCGTTAAAGAACTTGTATGACATCACATAAGTATTTGGAATGGAATCGGAAAGAAGAGACCAGTTCAAACCGCCGTTGGTTGTCTTCCTGAAACGCGTGCTCGAATTGACGTAAGCGGATATATATCCTGTAAGCGAATTTGTGAACTCCAGTTTCATCAGGGAATAATTGACTGAATCGATGTACGACCAGTTTGCGCCTCCGTTGGTCGTCCTGTATGTCTTGTAATTCGTAATAAGCACTCCCGTGCCCGCATTAATAAAATTCAAATCGGTAATCCAGGAATTGACTCCGGGATTCACCACGGTCCAGTTTACGCCTGCATTAGTTGTCTTTATATACATATCGTTCGAACCGCTTGCAATTGCGTATCCTGTGTTCGCATCTGTAAACTGCAGCGCGCTTATGTTGTTTCCTGTAGCGGGAGTATAAATCTCGGTCCAGTTTGTGCCGCCGTTCGTTGTCTTGAGTATCGTTCCCGACGTCATAGAGGCGAATCCCGTGCTTGCATTTAGGAAACTGGAACTGAAAATATACGTGTTTGGTCCGTGCACGAGATTAATCCACGTCGCACCGCCGTCGGTAGATTTCATGTTATTCCCGAAAATACCCGACAGGTATATCGTACCCGAAGAAAAATATTTTATGGCGTTCAACCTGTTGTAATTTCCGGGTGACGGATATTGCTGGCTCCAGTTCGTTCCCCCGTTAGTCGTCATCAAGAACTTCCCGCTTTCGCATACAGCGCCGCCGTTCACAGGATTTGTAAACGATATCGAGTAAATTGTATTTGAACCGGATGGACTTGTGTTAATCCAATTAAGACCTCCATTAGTCGTTTTCAGGATTGTATTTGTTCCGCAGGCATACCCCGTAAGCGAATCAAGAAACTGAATGTCATAAATAGCGGTAGAACTTGAAGCGACGGATTGCGAAACCCAGTTAAGACCTCCGTTAGTCGACTTTTGAATCAGACCGCCGGAAGAACCGGCGTAAACCAGCGAGGGTGTGACGTATTCCACTGCGTAATTGGATTGAGACGCTCCGCCAACACCTGTCCAGTTTAATCCGCCGTTAGTAGTATAGTATATCATCTGATAAGAAGAAACCGCTATACCGTTTGCCGGATTGATAAATTTGATGTCTTTCAATGCGAACGGAGTCCCTAGATTAACCGCGGACCAGTTATTCCCTCCGTTCGTTGTTTTTAGAATCACCTTCTCGTTATAACCGCAGGCCATGTATCCCGTCGAGGCATTCAAAAAAGTTATGGAGTTAATGTTGTAATTATATCCCGTTGAAATAACGCTGATGTTGATGCCGCCGTTGGTTGTTTTGTAAAGCGTTCCCATCTCACCCCCGATGTAACCCGTATTCTGGTCAAAAAAATACGACGCAAATAATTCGTTTGCCCCAGGCAATGGATTCTGCCAAACCCAGTTCTGAGCGGATAGATTGGATGAGAGAAATAAAAGCAGTACGAAAATAAAAGTTGTTGTCTTCATTTATTTATTGTTTTATTTAATAAACACATACCATAATATTAAGTTCATTATATTTCCTTAAAATATTTGTGTTTACTGCCGGAGAGAATCCGTACAGGAATGAAGTGATACAAAAATTGGTTTGAATGTTTGGGCTCTCTTGGTTAATTTGCATCTCTTGAAAATGCGCCCGTAGCTCAGTCGGATAGAGCAACAGCCTTCTAAGCTGTGGGTCAATGGTTCGAATCCATTCGGGCGTACTCTTTTTGATTCCCAGTCTCCTGATTGGGAAGTTTTTTTTGCGTATAAATATCCGGCTGACAACCAAAAACCTGTGGGTCAATGGTTCGAATCCATTCGGGCGTACTCTTTTTGCTTCCCAGTCTCCTGATTGGGAAGTTTTTTTTGCGTATCAATTTCCGGCTAACAACCAAAAACCTGTGGGTCAATGGTTCGAATCCATTCGGGCGTACTTATCAACCCTTTGGTTTTTCTACCAAGAGATTTTTTATTTTCAGTTTCCGCCTGACAACCATAAAACTGTGTGTCAGACCTTCGAATCGTAATTATTACAGATAATTGCTATTTGCTAATCGCTATTTGCTAACCGCTGACTGCTCATTGTTAAATGTTAAATGCTAATTGCTAACTGCCAATCGATTTTTCTCTGTTTTTTTTTAATTCTATGTTATATATTAAATCAGGGTACAAATTGAAAAGGAGTAAATTATGGCTTTGGAATTTTTCTCAACGGCTTCTTTTCTCAGGGGAACACAATGCGATAAGTCTCTGTTTCTTCACGTAAATTATCCTGAACTAAGAGACAAAGATACCGAACCTAAATCTTCCGTCAAACAAAGAAGAGTGGCAGCGGCAAAACTTACCGGACATCTGTTCCCGGAAGGAGTATTTGCCGGTGTTGACATTACGGGCAGTTGCGAAGATTCATTCGAACTTACCAGGAAACATATGCAAAACAGCGTCAAAACGATTTACAACGCCTGTTTTGTTCACGAAAACCTTTTCTGCATCGTCGACGTCCTGAACAGGGAAAATGGTTACTGGAAATCATACGGAGTATGGAATTCAGGCGAATCCGACGATACAATGATTCTTTCGGGAGCGCACCAGTATTTTGTTATCTCAAGATGCGGCGTGCGCGTTGACGATTTCCTGACAGTTACTTACAATACCAAGGTAGATTCAGGAAACAAAATGCATATGGATTATAACATTCAATCCATTCGGGAAAGAATCGTTTTTCTGCAGGATAGAATCGAAGAAAAAATAAATCATCAGCACAAGATCCTGAAAAAAAGTATGATTCCCGACATCCTGACGGGAGAGCACTGCCGAATCCCGAAAAAATGTGATTATTTCGAATATTGCAGATTTTCCGGCTCAATCAAAAAATGAAGCCTTTTCTGTTTTCATCCGTTTAGAATCTCTGAACGAAGCGAATGCATCAACGACGATTACCGCTTGGCGTCTTCGCAAGTTCAATAGGAACAATACATTCACCTCATTCTACATTGACTTTGCTTTTTAATAAAATTATTTTTCAGTTTGCACATTTTTGATTAATAATTAAGGAATTTTAAGCCGGAGATAAATTTTGAAGAAGAATCTTTTTAGAATCATTCTTACTGTTGTTTTCATCGCTGCAGCCATTCTTTATCTGTATCCGACATATCAGGACCAGCAAATCAGCAAGGAATTGCACGGTTTGACGGGACAGGACAGTCTTGATTATGTTACTAAGAACGCGGATAAGATAAGAAAATCAAGAGATGGAAGAATAAAACTCGGACTCGACCTGAAAGGCGGCGTTTACGTCGTGCTTGACGTTGATGTCGTAAAATTACTGCAGGATATTTCCAAGAAAAAGGATGATCCTACTCTCAATCAGATATTGAACGATTTAAGAAACGTTCCCGAAACATCTGACGAACCCATTCTCAACCTCTTGAAAGCAAGGTTAAAAGAGAAAGGTCTTACACTTAAATCTTTTTACGGTGAAATACGCGACGACGAAAACGACGTCGAGAAAAAACTTTCGACCGAAATCGATAACGCTATCGACAGAGCCGTTGAAATCGTAAGAAACAGGGTTGACCAGTACGGCGTTGCCGAACCGCAGATTCAGAAAATCGGCGGTAAAAGGATTGTTGTGGAACTTCCAGGTGTCAGCAATCCCGACGAAGTACGGAAACTTCTGCAGGGTACCGCTTTGCTCCAGTTCCAGATGCTAAAGGACCCGGAAACCGCGGTTAAAGTAATGCAGAATATAAACAGTGTTCTCGTCGGAAAGGGCGTGACCGATTCAACGAAAACGACCGCCGAACTGAAGAAAGATTCTTTAAAGAAAAACACGGAGTCTCTTACCTCTAAAGATACGTCTTTAAAAGAATCATCCGGCAAGAAAGATTTGAAAAAAGATACTACAAAAACTAAGAAAGACTCGGATAAGAAATCAACCGACACCACAAAGAAAAAAGATTCCGATAAAAAGAAAGATACTTTGAGCAATATTGATACAGGCTCAACAAGCGACACTTCCGCCGCTAATCTTTCCGAAGAGGAATTCAAGCAGAAATTCCCGTTCTTCTACCTCGTCAGGCTTAACGAACAAAGCGGAACAGCCGACGGATACGTTAGGGAATCGGATAAGGAAAAAGTTGACCTGATATTAAAACGCGAAGATGTTAAAGCCGTTATTCCTACGGACGTGATGTTTGCATGGTCGCAAAGGTCGTTCGAAACAGGCGGAGAAAAGATTTACACGCTTTACTGCCTGAAGAAAGACGCGGAACTTACAGGCAAGGTCATCGAAGATGCGAAATCTAACATTGACCCCCAGAATAACACGCCTATCGTTACAATGTCGATGAGCACCGAAGGCTCCGCCGACTGGGCGAGAATCACGGGCGCGAACATTAACAAACGATGCGCAATCGTACTCGACGGTGTCGTTTATTCCGCTCCTGTCATCAGGTCTAAAATCACAGGCGGAAATTCGCAGATTGAAGGAATGGGAAGTATTCAGGAAGCAAAACTTCTTGAAATCGTATTAAAAGCAGGCGCCCTGCCCGCTCCCCTCAAAATC
The DNA here is from genome assembly GCA_937915485.1 of uncultured Ignavibacteriota bacterium. GTDB lineage: Bacteria > Bacteroidota > Ignavibacteria > Tepidaquicellales > Tepidaquicellaceae > CAIKZJ01. The sequence continues at coordinate 22,838 of CALGII010000125.1, forward strand.
GCGGAAGAAAGGTCAGTCGGTCCGTCGCTAGGTGAAGACTCAATCAATAAAGGGCTTACATCATCTTTCGTGGCTCTCGTTCTTGTAGCCTTGTTCATGATAGTTTATTACAGAGTCGGCGGCGGAGTTGCCGACCTCGCTCTTATAATAAACGTTCTCTTCGTTATGGGTATAATGGCGTCGTTCAAGGCAACACTTACGCTTCCGGGTATCGCAGGTCTTGTTCTTACACTCGGTATGGCAGTTGACACCAACGTACTTATTTTTGAGCGTATCCGCGAGGAAATGGGATCGGGAAAACCGCTGAGAACGGCGGTTGATATCGGCTACAAGAAAGCGTTTTCCGCTATCATCGACTCGCACGTTACGAGCATTATCACGGGTATCATTCTGTACCAGTTCGGTTCAGGTCCGATTCAGGGATTCGCTCTTACACTCCTGTTCGGTATCGGCGCTAACCTGTTCACCGCTATCGTGATTACTCACTTTATTTTTGATATAATGCTCGAAAAAGGAAGACACATTAGCATTGGCTGATAAATTAAATTGAAATTAAATTACTTAATATATAATGAGACTTTTTAAGCAAACAAACATAGACTTCCTCGGAAAAAGGAAGATATTCTATCTCGTTTCAATAATATTCATTGTTGTCGGAATGACCGTTCTATTCATAAAAGGTATCCCGCTCGGGATAGACTTTCTTGGAGGTACGGAAATTCAGGTTAAATTCGACAATCCTATAGAAGTCGGAGAACTTAGAAATTCAATGGATAAAGCGGGATTTGTCGGTATGGAAATCAAATCGATGGGTTCCGCAGCGGACTACCTTCTGAGGACTCCCCTTCAGGGCGAAGGACAGACTGTTGCAGATAAAATTCAGGCTGGAATAAAGGATAACATGCCCGGCAAGAATTATCAGGTGCTTCAGGTCAACAAAGTCGGTCCGAAAATCGGAGCGGAACTCAGGAAGAACGCCATTTACGCGGTCGTGTTTTCGCTGCTGGGTATTTTGATTTATCTTGCGCTCAGGTTTCAGTTCGTTTATGCTCTCGGAGCCGTTATCGGCCTGTTTCACGACGTACTGATCACTATATCCGCGGTCGCGATTTTCGACGCGGTTTTTCCTATGCTTCAACTTGAGTTCAATCAGCAGATGCTCGCGGCGTTCCTGACTCTTATAGGTTTCTCCGTTAACGATACCGTCATCATTTTTGACAGAATACGTGAGAACATTAAACTGTTCAAGAATGAAGATATCGAGGACGTTATGAATAAATCGGTAAACGCGACTCTTAGCAGAACTATCATTACATCGGGTACGGTATTTCTTACGGTTCTCGTCCTGTTCCTTTTCGGCGGCGAGGTTCTTAGAGCGTTCGCGTTCACGTTCGCCGTTGGTGTTATTACCGGTACTTATTCTTCCGTATTCGTATCGAGTTCAATCGTAGTTGACTGGAGACACCACGTTCTCGGAGATAAGCATAAAGGAAAAATTGCAGTTAACACAACTAAATCATAATCAAAATGATTATCGAAGGCAAAGAATTTAAAATTGTCCCGCTGAATGACGATGACCTCGGTCTTACTAACATCAGCGCGACTAAGAAAAAAATAGAGGATGAACTCAACGCGGGATTCGTCAACATCGCGCTCGATCTCTCCGGACTCAACACGATTAACAGTTCAGGGCTCGGCATTCTAATCGGCATACTCAACAGGGTAAAAGCAAAACAAGGCGCTCTTAAGATGCTTAACGCGGATGAGAGAATTCTTAATATATTCAGAATTACTAAACTTGACCTTATTTTTGACTTCAAAGTATGAATTTGTTTCGATAATACATAAAGCCATCGGATTTTCTGATGGCTTTTTTTATTTACTTCAAGGATGAAAAATAAAAACTATATACTCGTAGGGTTGCAGTGGGGCGACGAAGGCAAAGGCAAAATTGTCGATATGCTCAGCAAAAATTTCGACGTCGTAGCCAGATATCAGGGCGGAGCCAACGCGGGACATACAATAATAATTGACGGAAAGAAAACCGTCCTCCATCTGATTCCATCGGGAATTTTTACCGAAAATATAATTTGCATAATCGGCAACGGTACTGTTATTGATCCTGACGCGCTGATAAACGAAATTGAACTTCTCGAAAAAGACGGTATCAATCTCGAAAACCGCCTGTTCATCAGCAAGGATGCGCACATTATTCTTCCCTACCATAAAATTATTGACGCGATTAATGAAAGCAAGAGCGATAAAATCGGTACGACGAAAAAAGGAATAGGCCCTTCTTATTATGATAAATACGCAAGGCGCGGAATAAAATTCTCTGATTTCGAAAACAGGGCCGTGCTGAAGGAAAAAATATATAAGAACCTTGATTACCTTCTCGGCATATTTCCCGATTCGGATGAACTGAAATCACTCGACGCACAAACGTTGTACGAGGAACTCTCCGCAAATTACGCCGGAGTCGAAAAGTATTTTGTTCAGACCCAATATCTGATAAACAAACTCGTCTCGGAAGGTAAAAACGTGCTTCTCGAAGGCGCGCAAGGCGCGCTTCTCGACGTTGACTTCGGGACTTATCCATACATAACCTCCTCGAATCCGACAAGCGGAGGCGCTTGCACCGGCACCGGAATTCCGCCGACAAAAATTAACGGCGTAATAGGAATTGTCAAAGCCTATACTACAAGAGTCGGCGAAGGTCCTTTTCCAACGGAACTTTTCGACGAGACGGGCAAAAAAATTGCCGAAATCGGCGTAGAGTTCGGAGCAACTACCGGAAGACCAAGAAGATGCGGATGGCTCGACCTCGTTGCGCTTAAATATGCTGTCGTTATAAACGGAGTAACGGAACTCGCGCTCACGAAATCGGATGTGCTCGATTCTTTCGAAGAAATAAAATTATGCACTCACTATGAACTCAACGGGGAAATAATAGATACGTTTCCTTCGAATCCGTTCGTACTTGATTACGTTAATCCGGTTTATAAATCTTTCAAAGGATGGATGACGGAACTTAAAGGAAAAACCGCTTATAACGAATTGAGCGAAAACTTCCGAGGTTACGTTGAATTTATTGAGAATTATATCGGCGTTCCCGTAAAATATGTGTCAACGGGTCCCGCGCGCTCCGACATCATAATAAAATAGCAGCGAATCAAGTAGTAGTTTGTAACACACGATAATTTCGTGTTTTGTCATCTCGTGTTTTGTCATTCCCGCGAAAGCGGGAATCCATAACCGAAATACTGATTTTCGTTAGACTTCTTAAAATATGAAGTATGTATCCGAGAGTCTCCCCGTTCTTTGGGGGACTCTCGGTGCAGGTCAAAAGTTGATTCCTGGAACTTGCAAAAATTTATTTCGTATCCGAGAGTCTCCCCATTCTTTGGGGGACTCTCGGTGCAGGTCAAAAGTTGATTCCTGGAACTTGTAAAAATTTATTTCGTATCCGAGAGTCTCCCCATTCTTTGGGGGACTCTCGGTTCTCTTAGTAACCCCGCCTTTTAAGGCGGGGTAAAAGCAAAAGAGATAAAAGGACTTTAGTCCTCAAAAATTGATTATCAAAGAAGTGCAGTCTCTTATTATTATTTGTTGAGTTGTTTCGAATTAATTCTTCGGGTGCGTTAGAATAGTATTACATGTTCGATGAATTGAATAGTCTATGCGTAGCAGAGTATTTCCAACTTTATCTCTGAATTCTTTCTGAGTTCTTTCAGAATTTTCCAATTACTAATTACTAATTACTAATTGTTAATTGATATGACTCCTCCCCCCACCACATCATCGCCTTCATAAAAGACTGCCGACTGTCCGGGAGTAATAGACTTTTTCGGCTCGTCAAAAGTCACTTTGATTTCCGTCCTGCTGATCTGTTCGAGAGTCGCCATTGAGCCCGTGTCCTTGTACCTGATTTTAACCTTTGCCTTTATCGGGCTTTCGATCGTTTCATATTTCATCAGGTTAATATCTTTCGCGACAAATGTTATATTGTAAAGTCCCGATTCGTCGTCAACGTACACGGTATTGTTTTCCGAATCAATCCTTGAAACATACAGCGGCTTGCCGGCTGAAACATTTAACCCGCGCCTCTGACCAATCGTGTAATACGGAAATCCCTTGTGAGTACCGATTTTTTTGTCGTGATATACTATATCTCCGTTACCGAGTTTCTTCTTCAAATCCGGTACGCGTATTTCAAGCAGTTCCCTGTAATCATCGTTCGGCACGAAGCAGATTTCCTGCGAATCAGGCTCGTGCGCGGTTTTCAACCCGAGTTTCTCGGCAATCTTCCTTGTTTCCGTTTTCGCGTATTCACCGAGCGGAAACAACGTCATGCCAAGCCCTTCCTGAGATACCTGCCATAGAGCATAGGTCTGGTCCTTGTTAGCGTCCCGGGAATTCGAGATAAAAAATCTTCCCGTCACATCATCCTTCTTTACCCGCGCGTAATGACCCGTTGCTATGAAGTCCGCTCCCAGTTCTTTCGCCCTGTCAAGCAGCACTCCCCACTTTATAGTCTTGTTGCAAAGCACGCAGGGATTCGGCGTGCGCCCTGCCATGTATTCCTTTATGAAATTATCGATAACCGTTTCATTGAACCTTTCGGTGAAATCGAACGTGTAATGCGGAATGCCGAGTTTCGTCGAAACGTTTCTCGCATTGTAAATCGCTTCCAGTGAACAGCATCCCGAATCTTTCAGAGGAAAATCGTCGAAGCCCCACGTCTTCATCGTTATGCCTATAAGGTTATATCCCTCATCCTTCAGCAGCGCCGCCGCGACGGAAGAATCCACTCCCCCGCTCATCGCTACTACAACGGTCATCTTATTCTTTGCCTTCATAAAACTACTAAACGGTTTTCTGCGTAAAAAAGTTAACTTTTAATTTTGACAATTGTTTCATATTATATCTATTAAAGCGTTATAAAATGATAATTTTGAAAGGATATTAAAATGAAAAAAGCAGCCTTAGCATTATTTTTTATGATTGTCATCTCATCCGCAAATCTGTTTTCTCAAACAAACGGCACGGGTCTCGGCATTATAGTCGGCGAACCGACCGGTCTGACGCTTAAACACTGGATTGCCCCGAGCAACGCCATTGACGCAGGACTCGCCTGGTCCTTCCTCGATAACGGGAATTTTCACATCCACGCCGATTATCTTTACCATATGGATGTATTCAATACAAACACCGCATCGCTTTACGCAGGTGTCGGAGGCAGAATTAAACTGAAAAATTCCGACAAGCACGAAACCGATAACAGACTTGGAGCGCGCGTTCCGGTCGGAGTCGTCTTTTATTTCCCGGAACCTAAACTCGACTTATTCGTCGAAGTCGTGCCCGTGCTCGATCTGACGCCGAAATCTGAATTTACATTCAACGCGGCTGTAGGCGTAAGATACTTTTTTAAATAATAATTATTATCATGAGCATTGTCTTTAAAGCAAGAGGCAGTTCTTCGTTCGGTTTGCTGCTCATCAGACTCGCTGTCGGTATAATGTTTCTTGTCGCGGGCGCTCATAAGGCGGTTGACGTTGAATCATTCATATCTTACGTCAAAAGCCTGAACGTCCTTCCCCAAAACATGGCGTTCATATTCGGTTTCATTCTCCCGTTCGCCGAAATTTTCTTCGGGGCGTTGTACATTATTGGAATCTTCACACCGCTCACGAGTCTGGCGCTGAGCATCATGATTGTAAGTTTTCTGACTACTTCAGCGGGCATTCAAACCGCAGAAACATATTCTATACCCGTATTCGCTTATCATCTCGTAATGCTCGCCTGTACACTCACTACTATGTTCGGCGGAGCGGGTGTTATTTCATTCGACGCGTTTTTCGACAGGAAGAAAGCAAAGAAAGAAACGAAGAAGGATACAGAACAGGAAATCGAGAAGATTCCTGAACCGGCAAATCCGCCGCCTGACATAAAGGACGCAAATTTCACCGATGTCAGCGGCAGCGGACAGTAGTTTTTCAATTAGTAATTAGAAATTTTTGTATCCGGGAGTCTCCCCGTTCGGGGGACTCTCGGTCTTTTTATGTAACCCCGCCTTTTAAGGCGGGGTATAGTTAAACAAGACAAGAGGACTCTAGTCCTCAACAAAAAAGATTTGCGGACTAAAGCGTGGCGTTAGTATTAATATTATATGAATTATACTTGTATAAAAAAATTCGGGAGTCCCGAATAACCCGGGAACTCCCGAAAAAATCTTCGTAATGTAATTACTAATTATTAATTAATAATTGTTAATTGAATCACAGGTGTATAATCAACCCTCCCCTTGCCGTTATGTATCCCGCGTTCTTCAATTCTTCTGAAGTAAAAGAAGAATTCGAATTCCTCACGACTGTATATTTCTTCGAGAAGACGACACCCGCGTAATTGTATTTTAATCCTAAATCGAGACCTATCTTAGGCGCGACTGTAAACTCAATCCCGGCGCCGATTGCGAACCCGAATCCTGTCTCGCTCGCGTCTTCGGTATTATTGTTTAATTCAATATGAAGCGGATTCGATGAAGACGTGTTCATACTTATTTCTTTAAACCTGTCGGAAAACTTCATCATATGCACACCGATTTCTCCGGAAACGTAAGGACTCAAACCCGGCGTCGGCAGATGAAATCTGACACCCAGCATTACGGGTATATCCGACGCTTTCCAGTCAGCATTGAAATCAGTCGTGTAGCCCGAAAAATTCGTGCTTACCTGCTTAAGGAAGAAATCATTCTTGTATGTGTATGCATTGTACCCTATCGTGAATGTAAAATCCAGACCCGGCGCGGGCGTTGAATAGAAAACAGCGACTTCTCCCGAAACGCCGCTCTTGTAAACATCGTTGAAACTCCCTATCGGAACGTTCAAGCCGATGTTGCCGCCGATGCTTAAAGGAGTCTGAGCCGACAATAATCCGGCTGTCAAAAAAATAACCGCGAACAATAATGCTCTTTTCATGCTTTATATCCTCCGTTTAATTTATTGAAATTTAGCAAACCGTATCGAATACAATAAATGCAATAAATCATTCATAAATTTTTGGCCGGTTTCAAAAAATGTCTGTCTTACTTATGACGTTCAAAAATATTATTCCGTCAATAATACTCTTAAGCGTTATATGTTAATTGAGATAGTAGTAAGAGTTCACAGCCGGAACAGTTGTATATTTGTACAGAATACTTCTGTTTAAAATTGCGAAATCAACCATTGACCCGTAACTTCCGATGTTCCTCGCAGTGCATTTGACCGTCGAGTTATATGGAAACATGCCAAATCCGAATTTTCTGAAATTTTTCATCGTAACGGATGCCGATTTAGTATAAACATTGAATGTCCTGACTGAATCTGTAAACGTGAAATGGGATATCATATCGAATTTTGGATTCGTTTGCGTGAATACTGTATTCGAATCTACTGCCGATTGGTTCGGAGGAGATGTTATATATGATTCAGGAGGAAACGTAATGTTAAATTCAGCAGCGCCCAGAAAATAGTTCATTTGCCCGCTTACCGCTTCCTGCTTCGTGCTGTCGAAAACATTTATTGTCAGAATCGGCCAGCCGTAAATATTAACATGCAAGGGAATGTATAGATTTGTCGGTACAAGCAGGCTGAATGTTGCGGGTACATTATTAATCAGCGACCAATCCGGCGTATTATAATAATTATCTCTCGTTGTTAAAAGCAGTAAAGCCGAAGCGGACATGATTTTGCCCTGTGGAACTCCTGATATTGTTCCGGAGATAGTTTTCGTACCGGGATTCGATTTGAAAATAGAATCCGGTATCGTCACCGACTGGTTCGAATTCGGCGAAATAGTAAAATCCCTAAGTATCCCGAATCTGTTGTAATTCAAAATAGTACCGTTATTGTCTGTTGTATATTTAAATATAACAAGATTACCTGTCACTGGCTTGTTATCAGGCAAATAAACGAGACAGGATCCTGTGGTCAGAGTTGTATTCTCCCCGACTCCGTTGATGCTGCCACCGTCAGAAAAATAAACCTTGAACTTGTTTACGGGATGCTGATATGTTGTCGTAACGTTTATAACCGCTGACGGGATGTTTGTCTGATGATTGCTCACGCAATTAGGAAGACACAATACTGTTCCGTAACTAATACCTTCGAAAAACGAACCGGTTTTGTTCAGTGTATCGCTGACATAAACGTCATAAGGCATTTTTACATCATTGATGGAAAAATATCCGTATGCATCCGTCATAACGGTTTTGTCTCCGATGGATACAAGTACATTCGGCGCTCCTGCATTATGCGGACCGTTAATGACCTTACCGTTGATATTGTATGTGCTCGTTATAATAACTTCCTCCGTGCCGGTATTACAGGAACTTAACACGACGCTTATAAATAAGCAGACACAGAAAAAAATAACTGACAAAACCGCTTTCCTCATTTTAATCCTCCCGGAATTTTAGATTAAATAAATGAAATAAAGTAAAATAAATTAATTATAATTTTTATTAATTGAAAATCAAATTATTCTTTTCTAAATACTTCCTAATTCCGGAATCGATTTTATCTAACCGGCTCCGAATAACCGGCGCGGTTACAAATCCGGGATAGCACATCATTTCAGCAAAACCATTTTTCTTGTTTCGGAGAAAGAGCCTGATGTCATTTTGCAGAAATAAATTCCGCTGGGGAATTTCGACGCGTCCCAGACCGCTTCGTATGTACCCGGTCGTAAACTTTCGTTGACCAACACTTCGACTTCCTTTCCGGAGACGTCATAAATTCTAATGAGGATATTTCCGTTTTCATATTTTCCCTTTTCCGGAACCGCGAATCGTATCTTCGTTGAAGGGTTGAAAGGATTGGGATAGTTCTGCTGCAGTGAAAAATCTTTCGGCGTTTCCGTTCCGATTTTTTCGATTCCCTCTACATAAAGTACTTTTGTAGATACAGAACCCCAAAGACAGGAATAGGCAGCCGAATCCTTATTGTAAACTCCCCAGTAAGAGCAAACACCCTCATATGGCGGATTGACAGGCAGATGAGGGAACTTATTGCTCAAAGTTATATTGTATTTAGAAAAAACGCTACCCAATCGTATATTCTGTATTGTGTAGTATCCGTAAATAAACCTTGCATAAACATTCCCATCATTCCTGTCGCATAAGTAAACTGAAACTGATTGACCGGGATTCTGACTTTTATCTATTATGAGGTAATCGAACATTCTTGAGAACGAAAAATTATAATGACTGGATGTATCGATAATGTTCTCCCGATACACGGTGTTGTTCTGAAGATCAAACGTTGCGCATTTTATCAGGGAATAGTAAAACGGAACGTATATGTTCACATAATATACATATACATTATTAAAAGTTCCGAGCGCGAATCCCAGATTTTCTGACGAGGAGTTATCTGATAACTGAACCGGATTTGACCAGGCATTGTTTTGATTTCTCGACCTGCCCCATAAAGCAAACGTGTTACCGCTCAGTCTCTTCTCGTATGTAATCGCAGATTTATATTCGTATTTCATCATCATCGGTTTCCTGAAAGTCGCCGTATCTCCTTCGGTCATGTTAGTATCGAGAACAACAGAACCGGTAGGTCCGTTAATGCGTTTTAGGATAATCGCGTTATTCCTCGTGTAAAGAATATTGAACCTCGTGGAATCCTGACAGAGCACATACGGATCGGCGCAGTTTCCTGCAGTATCAATCGTGATAATACCCGACCATCCGCTGTATATGTTATAATACCTGCCGAATATACCGTACTTACCTGCCAATGAATCCCACCTCTGCCAGGAAATGAACACGTGCGTAATGTAACCGTACCTCGAATCATTGCCGTGGCTCGGATTAATGTTTTTAAAAGCGGAATCGCAAACGCTCATCGCTGAATCGACGAGTCCGTATTTGTTCATCCTCAATAAACAAATTTTCGAATTCGTACCGTAGTAGCGCTCGAATGCAAGATAATTGTATTCGTTCACCCTGTCGTAGCCGTCAAATGTGCTGAACTTTGGATTCTTATCGACATATCCGCTCGTCAGTTTTGTTGGCACGCTCCATACCCAGGACTGCGCGCCCGCATTTTTCGGAAGATATAAATTTATCAGTATGAACAAGGTCAATACTGTAAGCCGGAACAAATGCCGGTAATTGTTATGCTGCTTGATTATAAAACATAAACGGGATAAGTATGAATAAAGCAGTCTTAATGTATTGCAGTCTGATTTGAAAACTTGAATGTCCATATATCCTCCTATGGAAAATATCTGTTATTAATGTAACATTCAACTAATAATCACGGCTAATAAAAATATGCGGCTATAAAAAAAATCCGCTCTTATCCGTTCCATCCGCTCCTTCTGTGTCCCTTCTTGTAACGCTATTAGCGTCAATTAGCGGCTTATACTCTTACTCCGAATCAGTGTAATCTGTGTCTATCAGTGGCAAAAAGTTCTGTGGCTGTTAGTTCTTGCTCTTTAATCCGCGCCCTCAAGTCATTCCGCGATTTCCCGCGGGGTATAAAAAAAATCCGCTCTTATCCGTTACATCCGCTCCTTCTGTGTCCCTTCTTGTACAGGAATAGTGGTGAATACACTTACTCCGAATCAGTGTAATCCGTGTCTATCAGTGGCAAAAAGTTCTGTGGCTGATAGTTCTTGCCCTTTAATCCGCGCCCTCAAGTCATTCCGCGATTTCCCGCGGGGTATAAAAAAAAATCCGCTCTTATCCGTTACATCCGCTCCTTCTGTGTCCCTCCATCGCAATAAGTTTGCACTTGCGTTATTTTCGCATCTGCACATAACCGCCCCTCTGTTGAATCGAAGGCTGGACGGTTATGAAAACGTTCGGGTCAATCTTCTCCGCGGTTT
>CALGII010000126.1 GCA_937915485.1 uncultured Ignavibacteriota bacterium
CACCGAGATCTACACTCTTTCCCTACACGACGCTCTTCCGATCTAAACGCCGACTACGAAACGTGTTGATAACGGACTGTTGAAATACACCGTTCTGTCTGCCGGGAAATCATTTGCGTCAAGTACTTTCCCGTTGAATATTGTTCTCAGAGAGTCGAACTGGACTTTTGTAAAATCGTATCCTCCGGCCGGATTTTGAATAAAATCCGTGAACTTGGTTTCCTTACCTGCCATCAGTTTGGCGAGATCTCCTGACCTGAAATAGAAATTGCTGCTCGTACCCGCGGAATCTCTCAACTGTATATCCTTGTTAGCGTTGTCAACCTCCGTGACAGCCCTTCCGAGATAAACGTTTACGCCGCTGTATGACGTGTCGCCGAAATATTCATCGACAGTAATGGGTCCGTAAGTAAACACATTAGTGAAGAACATCTTCAGGTTCACCGTTGCCGTATCCTCATCCGCAAGGTCGACTGTAATACTACGCGTGTAATAACCGCTTTTCACAGCAGTAACCGTGAATGTTCCCGCGCTCAGACCCGTTATAATGTAATTTCCGATTGAATCGCTGAGAATTGTCGATGTCTCAGGCAGAGTTGTTATCGTCGCGCCGGAAATAAAATTTGAAGTCGTTGAATCCATGACTCTTCCCTTGATAACGGAAGCGCCTTCGCTTACAAGCCCCCCGGATTCGCACCCTGAAATACTCAATATAATAAAAAAGACAGAAATTGGTAGAGCAAACCTAAATAGTTTTATCATAATATTACATTAAGTTAATAAATTTAGTAAATTTACAATTATTATGCGTTTTATTCAAAGTAATAATTCCGCTAATACAAGTTGAAATAGTTATTGCCCTTTCGGTTGATCTTCAAATCGACAACGACGACGTTTAATCCGAGGTTTGTGTCATAGTAAGCATCCGCGATTCTTATCAATCCGAATACCTTAGGCTCTCCGTAATAAGAATTTCTTCCAAGAAGATAGTAGCAATAAACCATATTAGGCGACGAAGGAATATTAAAATCATTCGTGAAATCGCTCGGGAAATCCCCGTTCGGGTCAAATGGTCTTCCTCCGAATACCGTTGACAACGTATCAAACTCGTTTCGCGTGTATGTTCCTATCGGATTTGAGAATCGCGTTTTGTATCCGTATCCTGTAGAGAATTCCCAGCCTGTCAGGATTCTGTAAATCGTATTAGTCTGGTCGGAAGCCCTGAATCTCGCGTCCCTTCGCGTCCAGAGTGTATCCTGAACAGCCGCAAGATTGTAAAGGTCAAGAGCGCTTGACGAATAACCGTTGACGTAATCAGTGACAATAATATTGAAATTAACATAAACATCCTGAGAGTCCGAAAACATCGCGAAGTTATGTCTCGCAGTCGTATCTCCCGCCCAAAGAATTATCGGACGCCTGGCGTTTTTGTATCCATCGGCTGACACATTCAGAACATAGTTCCCTCCTGACGACGGCGGTTTCAATTCCATATAATAATTACCTGCAGAATCTGAAAGCACGGTTATGTTGTCCGGCTCAACGTTTATGCTGGCGCCCGTAATCGGCACCTTTGTCGCCGAGTCGTATATATATCCTCCCACGCCCGTTCTTTCATAACTTGCCTGCTGAACCTCACAACTCATTACAAATGCCGAAAGAGCGGCAATTGCAACAAAGACCAAATATTTTATGTTCATAACGATAATTTTAAAATTCAGGTTTTAAAATTCTCTCTATTTTTTTTGATTTTCCCGTTTCGGTATCTATTTCAATCAGCACGCCCGCGAATTTCACGTCGTCTTCCGCGACTTCGTGCTTGAAAGGAGTGCCGAACAGATATCTTTTAATCGATGTTTCTTTCTTCATTCCGATTACGGAATCGTACGGTCCGGTCATTCCCACGTCTGTTATGTAAGCCGTGCCGCCGGGAAGTATCCTGCTGTCCGCGGTCTGCACGTGAGTGTGCGTGCCCACTACCGCGGAAACCTTTCCGTCGGCGTACCACCCGAAAGCGATTTTCTCCGACGTTGCTTCGGCGTGAAAATCCACGAATATTATGTTCGTCTCGCCCTTAATTTTTTCATAAACTCTGTCGAACGCCCTGAACGGACATTCAAGCGGTTTCATGTAAACTCTGCCAATCAGATTTATTACCGCTATCTTTGCATTGCTCTTCGTCGTGTAAATCCCGTATCCCGAACCGTAAACACCTTTCGGATAGTTTAAAGGACGAAGTATGTTTCTCGATTCGTTTATGAATTTATGTGATTGTATTTTGTCAAGCGTGTGGTTGCCGCCGGTAAGTAAATCTATCGGAAGCCCCAGAAGTTCATCCGAATCTCTTTTCAGTATTCCCATTCCGTCCGATATGTTCTCGCCATTCGCGATTACAAAATCAACATTCTCTTTCTCGATTATTCCCGGCAAAACCAGTTTTGTCATTCTGTATCCGGGCTGTCCGACAATATCGCCGATGAAAAGTATTTTTACTGTTTTGCTCATTACGCGTATTCTTCGGGATTCAATCCCCTCCAGTTAATGTATTTGTCAAATTCTTTCTTGATTGAATTGAAGATGAATGCGAGAACAATCGCGTCATCCGTAAATCCAATCACGCTTAAAACGTCGGGTATTACATCCAGCGGATTCAGAAAATACAATATGCCCGCGACGATTACCGCGACCGATGTCCAGGAAATATCCCTATACTTTTTTGTCTTGTAATCCTTAAGCAGGTTCATCGCCAGTTTTATCTGCCTGAACAGCGTAACAAAAACCCGCGGGTCGAGCCTCCTGAGCCTGCTCATAACGGATTTTTCCCTGCTCAACACATTGCCGAGTTTGTTTTCATCGACGCTGTCAATGGTTTTTCTGAAAGTCTTTATTATGGCTTCTTTTCCCATTTGAATTAATTTTTTTTGGAGCAAACCTGCTTTAAAACCCTCAGGAAATTCAATCCGAGAATTTTCCTGATGTCCGTTTCCGTGTATCCTTTCTCGGCAAGCCTTTGTGTGATTAAAGGATAACACGTCGCGTCGTAAAGGTCAATCGGAGGAGTTATGCCTCCGTCGAAATCCGAGCCGAGCCCGATGTAATCGATTCCGACAAGATTCCTGATGTAATCAATGTGCGCGATTAAATCATCAAGAGTCGTACCGCCCTTCACGGGGTGCTCTAAGATAAAATTATATCTCTTTTTATTAAATGTAATTAAATCGCCTTTACTTTCCTCGAAAATAAGGTCGAGGTCTTTCGAATACCTGTCATAATAGTCTTTAACCCTCGTTTCCTTGCCGCCGCTGACGATGAAATCGTCAAGGAAGTTTACCATTATTACTCCGTTCCTGTCCGCAATCGCTTTTATCTGCTCGTCGGTCAGGTTTCTGTAATGCGGATTCAGCGCGTAACAGTTGGAGTGCGACGCGATTATCGGTCCGCTTGTATTTTCGATTATATCCCAAAATGTCTTCTCGCCCGAATGCGAAACGTCAATCATCATACCCATTTCTTCCATTCTCATCACGACTTTCTTTCCGAACTCCGTAAGCCCTCCGCCTCTTGAACTTCCGCTTTCGTCTTTCGCCGACGTTCCGATTGCATTCGATTTATTCCACGTCAGTCCAATATACCGCACGCCTGTTTCGTACAGCGTCTCGAGATTTTCAAGGCTGCCGCCAACAGCCGCGCCGTCTTCAATTCCCATCATACCGCATAGTTTGCCTTCCGCGCGTATCTTCTCGAAATCCTCGTACGAATACGCTATGCCGAATTCGCTGCCGTATTCTTCTTCGATTTTTTTCAGCCGTTCAGCCTGCTGTTTCGCGAAACTGAACGCGCGTTTCTCCTCGCTCGAAGGAATCCAGATTGCGAAAAACTGAAGCGTTATTCCGCCCTCTCTGAACCTTTGCAGACCCGATTGCGTGAACGCGTCTTTTTTTCCGAAATCCGCGCCCCGCTTGAATACCTGATATAAATAATCGTTGTGCGAATCAACGACCTCCGAATCGAAATGAAGTTTGAAAGCGTCTTCGGGGAGTTTGTACCCCGTGTCTTTTGTTACCGGTTTCATTGTGTCCGTTTTGTTTGCAGAATCTTTGTCCGGAATTTTCTCCCTGTTCGTATTGCAGTTTATAAGAAAGAAAAACGCCGGAAACAGAATTGACAAAAGAAAAATATTTATAATCCGTTTTTTTCCCAAATTATTTCTGATTCAGGTTTAATAATGGTGTGAGTTTCTGGTCGAACGGCGTTATTACTATCGTGCTGTTTTTTGAGTTCATCAGGTCTTTAAGCGTTTCGATGTACTTCCACTGCAGGTACTGAGAATTTATGGTGTTCGAAATTATTCTCTGCGCTTCGGCTATACCCGACGCTTCCACTTTCTTTCTTTCCGCTTCCTGCTTTTCTTTCTGAAGCACGTAAACCATCTGCTGCGCGCGCTGCTCCGCGGCTATCTTTTCGTTTATCGCCTCTTTAACCTTCTCGGGAAGTTCGACGTTACGAAGCAGAACCTTCTCCAGTATGATGCCCTTGCCTTCAAACGACTTCTCGAGATTCTTCGCTATCTGATTCGTGAAATCGTCGCGCTTCGTCGAATATATGTCCGTAGCGTTGAACATCACGGACACGTCTCTGAGCGCCGTCCTCGTGGCGGGCCTTACAATCTTCTCTATGTAATCCGTGCCGATTGTCCTCAGCAGGTTCGGCGCGTCGTTCTCTCCGAGTTTGAACCAGACCGACACGTCCAGTCTGAGACTGAGTCCGTCCGAAGAAAGCGTGGTTATGGCGTCGTCGCCCCTTATGGCTCCCTCGTCCTTCACTTCGCTCATTGTATATGTTTGAATCTTCGTGTCGAGTTTCTCGACATCAACCAGCGGATTGACAACGTTCAAGCCGCTTCTGAGAACGTTGTCCTGTACGCTTCCGAAAAGAATCGGCACGCCGATTTCACCGGGACCGATTTGAACAAGACACGATATTGCGAGAACACACGCCATGACAATGATAATAATAATTCGCGCGATGTTCATAGATTGCGCCGCCTGCTGATTGCCGGCATTCTGCTTTTTCACTATGGTTATAATAACCACAGCCACTAAAAGAACTATGAAAATCGGAATCATGATTTTATATTTTTATTTTAGAGTGCAAATTCTCCGCTTTG
>CALGII010000127.1 GCA_937915485.1 uncultured Ignavibacteriota bacterium
CCTGACGGCGTCATCAAGGTTTACAGGACGTCGGGTAAAAAGAAGGACCTCGTAGCGACGATTTCGAACGTCACGGATTCTTTGAACGTGAAACTCGATAATCCGACAATGGAAGACCTGTCGAAGATGGATTATCTATAAAAATTAAAAAAGATTTGAAAAAAGACATATTAAAAGAGGAATAAATTATGAAACAAAACGAAGATATAAGATTAATGAAAGGCAATGAGGCTATGGCTGAGGCTGCGATTCAGGCGGGGATGGACGCGTATTTCGGATATCCAATCACGCCTCAATCGGAAGTGCTCGAGTACCTTACGCGCGAGATGCCGAACAGGAATTTTCTTGCTCTTCAGGCGGAGAGCGAAGTTGCTTCAATAAACATGGTTTACGGAGCGGCGGGAGCGGGCGCGAGGGTAATGACATCATCGTCTTCGCCGGGCTGGTCACTGATGCAGGAAGGCGTTTCATACATAGCGTCGGCGCAATTGCCGTGTCTGCTGGTTAACGTTAACCGCGGCGGTCCCGGACTGGGAACGATACAGCCGTCGCAGGGCGATTATTTTCAGGCGACGAAGGGCGGCGGTCACGGAGATTACAGGCTGATAGTTCTCGCGCCGAATTCCGTACAGGAAATGGCGGACTTCGTGTTTCTCGGCTTCGAGTTAGCGGACAAGTACAGAAATCCCGTGCTTATGCTTTCGGACGGCGCGATAGGGCAGATGATGGAAAGAGTTATTTTCCACAATAGAGAAATAAACAAAATCCCGAAACCCTGGGCAACGACGGGAAAGACTCCCGACAGGGAAAGAAGCATAATAACGTCTCTGTTCATTCAGCCGGAAAAGATGGAGAAAGTGAATCTTGAACTTTTAAAGAAATACGAAGCGATAGAGAAGAATGAAATAAGGTACGAAGAGATAATGACGGAAGACGCCGAATATTTGTTCGTGGCGTACGGATTGTCGGCGAGAATCAGCCACAAGGTGATTCAACTGGCGAGGGAGAAGGGAATAAAGGCGGGGCTTTTGAGACCGATAACTTTATGGCCATTTCCGGCGCCCGTGCTGAACAAACTTGCAGATAAGGTAAAAGGAATGTTCGTTGTTGAACTCAACGCGGGGCAGATGATAGAGGACGTGAGGCTCGCAGTAAACGGAAAAGTTAAGGTTGAGCATTACGGAAGAATGGGCGGAATTATACCGAGTCCCGAAGAGGTCGAAGAGCAGTTCGAGAAATTCATCAAAACACTTTAAGTAGAAAATTAAAATTTAGACAATGGATAATAAAGAATTAACAACTCCTCAGTGCATAGTTGACGGCGAAGACACATACGATCTGGTGTTCGAGAAATCGCACGTTATGACGGACACGCGTCTTCACTACTGCCCGGGATGCGGGCACAGCGTTGCTCACCAGATATTGGCGGAAGTGATACAGGAACTGGGAATACAGGATAACGTAGTCGGCGTAGCGCCGGTCGGATGTTCCGTATTCGCGTACGATTATCTTCACATCGACTGGCAGGAAGCCGCACACGGAAGGGCAACCGCGGTGGCGACGGGAATAAAGAGATGCCTTCCCGACAGGTACGTTTTCACGTATCAGGGCGACGGCGACCTCGCGGCGATAGGAACAGGCGAGACGATACACTGCGTGAACCGCGGCGAGAACATAATGATAATATTCATAAACAACGGTGTTTACGGAATGACAAGCGGACAGATGGCGCCGACATCGCTCGAAGGAATGAAGACGACCACGTCGCCATACGGCAGGGACGTACACAAGATGGGGTATCCGATAAAGGTATCCGAACTTGTAGCGCCTCTTCCCGGAGCATTCTACGTAACGAGGCAGACTGTTCACACGCCGAACGCTGTAAGGAAGACGAAGAAAGCAATCGAGAACGGTTTCAAATACCAGAAACTCGGCAAGGGAACAAGTTTCATCGAAATAGTATCCAACTGTCCTTCAAACTGGAAGATGACGCCCGTACAGTCAAATCAGTTCATAGAGAACGAGATGCTGAAATACTATCCTGTCGGAGACATCAAGGTACCGTCGAAGGAAGATTTAAAAGAATTAGTAAAATAAGCCGAAAGGGGAATAAAATAACATGTTGAACGAAGAAATAATCATCGCGGGATTCGGAGGACAGGGAGTCCTTTCGATGGGACAGACATTAGGATATGCCGCAATGGTGGAAGGAAAGAATGTTTCCTGGATGCCTTCATACGGACCCGAAATGAGAGGCGGCACGGCAAACTGCATAACGATAGTATCGGATTCGACGATAAGTTCTCCGATTGTATCGAGATTTGATACGGGAATACTTCTGAATCAGCCGTCGATGGAAAAATTCGAAAGCAGGATTAAACCGGGCGGAATAATAGTATACGAATCAACGAACATACTTCACGCTTCAGACAGAAAGGATATCGGTATTTACGCGATACCCGCGGCTGATGAAGCGAACAAACTTAATAACGTGAAAGTAGCGAACATGATACTGCTCGGAGCGTTTCTCGAGAAGAAGCCGATAATTTCTCTTGACGGGGTAATGGCGGCTTTAAAGAAAGTGCTGCCAGAGAGGTATCACAACCTTCTTCCGATAAACAGGAAAGCGCTTGAAGTAGGCGCTGAACTAATGAAGAAAGCGGGTTAATTTCCATAAATAAATTATAGGAAAGGAACTTAATATGGGGTTCAAAATCACAAAAAATAAAAAGACAAGATACGACAGCATTGACTGGAATAATTTAAGGTTTGGAGTATATTTTTCAGACCACATATTCATATCGAGGTACAAAGACGGAAAATGGGACGGCGGTGAAATAATGCCGTACGGTGAAATGCCGATGGAGCCGGGGCTTTGCACGCTTCATTACGGTCAGACGATTTTCGAAGGACTGAAAGCGTTCAGGCGTGTTGACGGAAAAGGCGCGAATCTTTTCAGAGGCGACATGAACGCGAAGAGGCTCAACCGCTCGGCGTCGCTCGTTTGCATTCCCAATTACGACGTGCCGACGCTCATAGACGGAATGAAGGAACTAATAAAGATTGACAACAAGTTCATACCGAATCAGAAGGGTCAGTCGCTTTATCTTCGTCCTGTTGTTTTCGGAAGCGGAAATTTTCTCGGAGTAACGGCGTCGTCGGAATATATGCTCATAGTGATGACGTCACCCGTGGCATCGTATTACGCGGCGGGGCTTAATCCCGTGAAGATAATGGTCAGCGACGACCACGTACGCGCGGTAAAGGGCGGAGTCGGAGCAGCGAAGACCGCGGCGAATTACGCCGCTTCGTTGTACGCGGGAATGGACGCTCACAAGAAGGGTTTCTCGCAGGTTCTCTGGCTTGACGGCGTTAACAGGAAAGACATTGACGAAGTCGGCGCGATGAACATAATGTTCGTAATCGACGGCGAACTCATTACGCCATCGCTCGAGAAGGGAACTGTGCTCGCGGGCGTCACGCGCGATACTGTCCTCACGCTGGCAAGGGAATGGGGAATGAAGGTCACGGAAAGGAACATTTCAATCGACGAAGTGACCGAAGCGCACAAGAACGGAAAACTTCAGGAAGCGTTCGGAACGGGTACGGCGGCAGTAATATCGCCCGTCGGGCAGTTGACGTACAAAGGAAACGATATGATTATCAACGACATGAAAATAGGTCCCGTATCTCAGAAATTCTACGATACGATTACGGGAATACAGTACGGCGAAATCGATGACAAGCATAACTGGAACATACACGTTACTTTTTAAATCGCAATAAATATTATATATGATTATCTTAACCCGTGCTTCGGCACGGGTTTTTTAATTTAAAATCTGAAAGCAATGAAAACTATAATATGCGCGGCGCTGGTTTTTGCTTTCATTTCCTTATCTTGCGGGGAGACGGCGAAAAACAACGTAAGCGAAGTGAATAAGAAGGCACCGGTCGAGATAAAAACCGACCGTATTGAGATGTTCACTTCAGACAACATCCGTTTAGCGGGAAACTATTTTTACGTTTCGGGCAGCGAAAAAACGCGTCAGCCGCTGATTGTTCTGATTCATCAGTTCCGTTCGAATAAAGAGCAATGGTCGAAGGATTTCACGGACAGCCTGGTTTTAAAGGGTTACAAAGTAATGGCGTTTGATTTACGGAGCCACGGTGAATCCGACAAGGCGAAGGTAGAGATTGATAAACTTCTTACAGACTCCGAGCAGACACCGAAGGACGTTGACGCGGTGATGAAATGGGCGTTTAACAACGAGGGAGTGGACACGACTAAAATCGGATTTGCGGGCACTTCGATTGGTGGCGCCCTTAGTTTTTACGGTAGGCTCAAAGGCGGCAAATCGGCTGTGCTGGTATCGACGGGGAAATTGACATTCGCTCCGCTCACGGGGTATGACGACAGGATGATGACGATGTCGAGACCGCTTCTGCGGATTTCAAATGTAATGCTGATAGCGGGAGACGGTGACGGCGAGCATGCGAGCGAGAACAAGGAAATCCGTGACAATTTCCTTATAAATCCGATGGAACTGAAGATATACAATTCGGACAAACACGGGAAAGATTTAATAGTACAGAATCCCGAAATATATTCATTAATCTTAAACTGGTTCGGAAAGACATTATAAAATAATATGGATGAAAGCGGAATCTGGTTCCTGATAATAGCGGCAACGGTAGTCATAATTCTGATTACATTTTTGACTTCGGTCACGGTATTGCACAAGAAGTTTGTAGAAAAACCTGTCGAAAAGATGGAAAATAAAGACGGGGAAAATGCTCAAGATAAATAAGCATAACACGCATAAAAATATATAATATAAACTTTATCGTTTAAACTTTATTCTTCTGTCTGAATATTTCGTAAAGAAATACGGCAGAAGACACAGAGGCGTTAAGCGAATTAAATCCACCCGACATAGGAATCCTGACGAGTTCGTCGCAATTATCCCTTAGAGATTTTCTGATGCCTTTTCCTTCGCTGCCGATTATAAGGCAGACGGGTTTCCTGAAATCGAATTCAAAAGTCGTATTTGAAGCCAGTATATCGGCTCCTATCACTGTATAGGCGTTTTGTTTCAATATTTTTATTACGTTATTGAGATTGGTTTCCATAGCAATCGGTATGTAATTCACGGCTCCTGATGAGGTTTTTATTACTGTATGGTTGACTTCCACGGAATTATGGCGGGGAATAATTATGCCGTCGGCGCCGAGGCAAACAGCGGAGCGGATGATTGCTCCGAAGTTATGCGGGTCGGTGATTTCGTCGAGAATGAGAAGCAGGGGAAGTTGAATTTTTTCTATATCCTCGAGAAGTTTTTTTATAGGCGTATATTCGAAGTCCTTAATGAAACCGATGACACCCTGCGCGATACCTTCTTTTTTATTTTTGCTGTGGAAATATTTTTCGAAGTCGAATTTGTTCAGAAAAATCCTGCGTATGCCGTTTTCCTCGGCGAGGCTGAGTATTTCCTTTAGTCTGGGTTCAGGTTTTACGGTTTTCAGGAATATTATTTTATTGAAATCTTTCGGGGAAGATTTTAGCGTTTCGAGTATTGGATTTTTGCCGATTACTATCATTTCAAGAATTTTATTCAATATACGTTATATGGAGATTGAAATAAATTCACGGGATTTGACATATTTGGGAGGGGGGTCATTGAGTTTCCTCCAGACGGGCAAGTAATTTCGATGCCGCATCGCATCGCCACTGCGACCCTTCGGCTCGGCGACCCTACGGCCCTACAGGGCTTTTCTCTTGGTCAGATATCATTGCTATTCGATGTCACCCACTAACGCGGGTTTGCATTGCGACACGGAAGTATGAAACAGACTGTTGGAAACTCCTGACAGGCACGTAATTTAGATGCCGCCCCTACGGGGCTATTTCTTGGTCTGATATCATTGCTATTCGATGTCACCCGCTAACGCGGGTTTGCATTCCGACAGAGAAGTATGAAA
>CALGII010000128.1 GCA_937915485.1 uncultured Ignavibacteriota bacterium
TATCGAAATCATCGGAATTAAACCCGCCCAGCGGAAAGACATTCAGAAAACTTCCTCCTCCAAGCAGCACGAGAAGCAGCGCGCCGAACGCCCAGCCCGGAATAGAGTATCCGAGGAAAACCAGCACGGAGGAAACGAAGTCAAAGCGAGTGCCGCTTCGCGCGGCTTTCATTACTCCGAGGGGAACGCACACCGCGTAGGTGAGTATGAATCCTATTAGTCCGAAATAAACCGATACGGGAAACCGGGAAGCGATAACGTCAATTACGGGTTCGGAATAAACATAAGATTTGCCGAAGTTAAATCCCGCAAGGTTCTTCAGCCAGTCGAAGTACCGCGTTATTACGGGCTTGTCAAAACCGTAGAACTCTTTCATTTCCCTGAGCGCGGATTCCGGTATGTTTGAGATTCCCGTTCTGCCCGTTACGGCATTTTGAATTTCGGAGGCGTTTGAGTTGCTTCCCGACTGCAGTCTCATCAGGTATTGCTCCATCGGTCCTCCCGGCACGAACTGAAGTATAAGAAACGTGACGAGGGTAATTCCAATGAATGTTGGAACTATGAGCAATATTCTCCTTATAAAATATCTTAGCAAAGCGTGTCCGTTTTCATATTCTCAAACTTCTTACTTTTTATCTATATTAATCCAGTAAGTATTGTCGGTTTCTCCCTGCGGCAATGTTTTTCCCGCGTCCTTAAGCGCTTCATCGTACTCGTAGGCGGTTTCGGGATTGTTGTACCAGAGAGCGGGAATAGATTCGGTGAATTTTGTCCTGTCGAGAATTCCCACGGGATACCCGAACTTATTATGAAATACAATTCTCTGATACGGCGCGTACCACATCAGTATATAACCGTGATAGTTTGCAAGAATACTGTCGATTTCCTGTACGATTTTAATTCTTTCTTTCTTATCGAAAGCAACGTTATACTTATCGCAGAGTTCGTCAATTTTTTTATCCTTGATGCCGCTCCAGTTGGTCGTATTGGGTTCGTCGGCGAGATTGGATTTCGCGAAACTTTCGGGATTAGGAATTTCAAGCCCGACCCAGTTTATTACTATTAGAGAAAAGTTTCTTTCATTACCGAGTTTGAACGAAGTAGCGGCGTCGGTTTCCTTAAGGTTAAGTTTGATTCCCGCTTTTTTCAAATCTTCCTGATAAATTGTCAGATACCTGTCCATTCCTTTTTGAAACGGGAGGTCGATTTCGAACACCTTACCGTTTCTGACGAGATAACCTTCGGTATTTTTGTCTTTCCATCCCGCTTCTTCGAGAAGCATTTTCGCGGAATCGAGATTAAATCCCGTAACCGGATTTGATTCATTCTCGTACTCGGAGCCCTGAAAGTAGGAGGTTATGGGAGAATACGAATTAAAAAATAATTTTTCATTGAACTGATTTCTGTTAAAAGCGTAAGCGAGCGCTTTCCTGACGCGAACGTCGTCAAACGGTTTTATCCGCGTGTTTATGCAGATTCCCTGCACGCCGCCGGGCAAGAAATTATACACTTTTCTTTTTAAGATGAGTCCCCTCTGCACCTCCTCGAAATTATATTTATCCTGCCAGACGGACGACCTCAGAACCGGGAGCATATCAATTTCTCCCTTCTTAAATTTTTCGTACTCAAGGGATTCGTCCTTTAAAAAAATGAATTTCACAATATCAAAATTGTACATTCCCATTGCAAAGCGTTCTTTTTCACCCCAGTAATCGCTTCTTCTCCGGGCTGTTATCGATTGCTCCTTGACTATGTCCTCTTCTTTAATCAGATACGGACCGCTTCCGGGAATATATTTGAACTGATATTTTTCAAGAAAGTCCCTGCCGCTTAAACCGCCTATATAATGAGCGGGAAGAATTTCCAATCCCTGCGTGAAATAATAAAACTGACGCCAGTTATTTTCTTTCGATTTCACTGACACGATGTACCTGCTTTCGGCGACAGGCTGTTCGAACGTATTCATCAGGATGTTCACGTACGGGTCGAGAATTCCCTCGTCCGTCAAAAGTTTCCAGGTCGCGATTACGTCTTCCGAGGTCACGGGTTTTCCGTCAGCCCACCTTGCGTCGGGATTTATCCTGAACCTGAAGGTTGTTTTGTCGTCCGAAATTTTCCAGTGCGTCGCGAGTCTTGGGATGTAATCGCCAGTGACGGGGTCCTGTCCGAGGAGGGTTTCGTACAAAAGGTTTTTTGAAACGCTGGTAAACTCAGTATTGTTATCCTTGCCGAATATTCTCAGCGTAGGGGGATAATCTTTCACGGACATTGCGAATGCTCCGCCTTTTACCGCCTTCGGATTTCCCGCAACGCTGTAGTCTTTTCTTGTTTCCCATCCGTCTCCCTTAAATCCTGCGCCGCCCGCGTCGGCTGAAACTTCAGGGTCTGCTCCGGGGGGAGTGTTGAATTGTTTAATTGAAACAGGGGAAGTGTCAAAAATCTTTACCGGCTTTGATTTTCCGCAGCCCGATATGAATAAAAAGGAAAACAAAACCGCGGAAAGCAATAAAACGTCTCTTCTGAAAACCATAAGGATTAAATTATGTTGCAATAAAATATTATAAATATTTAATAATATCCATTCTATTTAATCATAATCCCGTGTGGAACCGCCGTATGGAATAAAGAAAAAAAAACGGAGCGGAAATCCGCCCCGTTCATATTCGGAAGAAATGCTTCTTTATTGCGCTTTTCTGATTTTTTCCTGTTGTTTCGCGAGAAGACCCGTCTTTTCTATAAGCCAGGCTTTATGCATCACGTCCTTTTCACGCAGAAGTTTATCGTGCAGAAAATCCGCGGGGGGCTGCTGTTTTTTAGAAAGGCTTGACTTCAACATTCTGTTGTAATACTTCAGGAATCTGATGTAAGAATTTTTCGTATCCTTGTTGAGCATCTTGTCATATCTGATCACGGATTCGTAATTATGGAGAATGCTCCTTGCGGGATCGAATTCGCCCAGTTCGTAGAAGCAGAACAACTGGTAGAATTTCAGGTCGTATTTATAGATGAATACGTCGAGATTCACCTTGTTCGCATATTCCACGGATTCCCTGTAATTGCCCGTTTTGTAACTGAGCAGCGCATTGCAGTAATTGTACATATTTTGCGCATGAGTCGGGTTCAGGTTGTAACTGTATTTTTCTATGAACTGTTTTGACCATCCGTATTCCTGCAGGGCGAACGCGTTCAGGAGAACGGCGCGGAACAGCGTATCGGACAGGTATTCGGTCTTGTCGGTCTTGAAAAGTTGGTTCTCGAGGTAACTCTTATACAGGTTGTAGAGTTCTTTCCTGTAGTAATCGACATTCTTGTCTTCATTAATTCTGCCTATGCAGAAAGATATAAGGCGCGTGTAGAGGAACGCGAGTTCGCTCTTGCACATTTTGTTATAATGCGTTTCGATAATCGACTTGAACCCCTTATAGTTTTCTGTCTTTGCGGGGTCGGCGTACATTTTCAGAAGTTTGATGTATATGTCGAGCACGTAATCGTACTTGTAACTTCCTTTAAATTCGGCAAGAATTTTCTCGAGGTTAAACGTCGCGAGTATTGACTTGGGAAGATTTTTATCTCTTTGAAGATTAAATCCTGCCTGATACTCGAATGCGTTCAGGTAATAACAAATCATGTCGGTAATGTAATAGAGCGTGAGGTTCTGTGTCGCGCTGTCTATTATTTTAACCTGTTTCTTAATGCTTGTCGGGCGGTTCAGTTTGCCCGTAATCGCTTTATAGTTGAACAGGTTGGTATAGAATCTGTACAATTGAAAAACATTATCCTGCGAGTAAGTTTTATCTTTTTCCACCTGGGCGTTCATTATCTTGCTGTGACGCATGAAGAGCGCGTTCAGGTTACGTTTTCTGAGTTCGTCGAGAAAAAGATTGTTGCTGGCAAAGTGATTTATTTCGACGCTTTTTTGTTTTACAAAATTCTGAATCTGCTGAGTAAGGTAAGAGATTAAAACAATAAAAGAGGAACGGATGATTTTGCATTTTTCGCGCACTTCGTCGAATATCTCGTCTTCGCTGCGTTCCGCGTCAAACTTCGGATAATATTTCAGCAACTCCTCGTAAATGTCAATCAAGACTCTTCTGGAGTTAAAGTAAGGCGAGTTCAGGTATCTTTTCAATTCCCTGAGTTCCTTCTTAGAAAAAGTTCTAAGAAGATCGAAGATTACTCTTTTTTTCATGGCGGTTTTGTTAAATAAAATATAATGTTTAATTTCAAACTCGGAAAAAAATAATTAAAAAGCAATAGATAATAAAATATACTTTTTGACAAAAAAAGACTGTCGTTAATAATAAAAAAAGTTAAGTTTTTTTGTTTGAAAAAGCCAGTATATTTTTGAATAAACCCAAAACAAAAATACAATAAAAAAAGTAGAAAGGAAATTTATGAAAAAGTTTTTAATAGTATTCGCGGTATTGTTTGTAGTTTGCGCGGCGGCACTCACGGTTACATCGGCAACAGAGACGAAGGAGAACACGAATCTTCAGGCGGCTTGTGAAAACGACCCGCCCAATTCGTACAGGGTTTACGATAACGGTGTATGGTATCTCGTGATATACGTTTACGACAGCAACGGTTCGCCGATTGAGATAGTTCGCACGCCCATAAGGGATTAGCAACGTTGTTTACATCCGGACGTTCTTTAAAAAGTTTAAAACCTATTTATGAAAAACACTGCATCGGTGGTTTTTAATCCCGAGCCCGAAAACGCAATGGTCTGGAATTTGTCAAAGAATTTAATCAGGAGTCTTGAGTTCACCTGGAGGAGGATAGGGTTCAGCAATCTGGAAATACCCGAACCGGACGAATTCGGATACAGAGGTCTAAAGGTCAACTGCGAAAACGGGAACGAATACATAATACTGCACAGACACGTGATCAAGAAAGAAGAGTTCATTACAAGCATAAGAGACGATTCAGCGGGGGTTATGGAGAACCTGCTTTTGAAATCAATGCCGGAAAACATACTGGATTACGTTAAGCCGTACTTATTCGCGAATATCGCATATAGGAAGGCAAAATGATTTTAATATACATCAGAAATGAATATATGTTTCTGAATTTCAATAAACGTTACTTGTTACAAAAAAAAGATCAGCAATGAGGTTGTTAGGGAGAACGGCAGAATTTTATTTTACGACTGGAGAAAAAATTTTGACAAAAAACTGGATTATGATGAAAGACAACAATAAAAACTCGTGCCGTATAGTAGTATATTCGGGTAATCTTGATCCCGAATGGGAAATTTCCGAAAGTGATGCGAGTTATCTCGGAGAAATCTGGGACAAACTTGATTACTCGAAGCGGCCGATAAAACAACCCGTAAACCTGGGTTACAAAGGCTGTATATTCAAGAACAGCAAGGGGCAGACTTTCTACGTTTACAACGGAATAGTCACTCTAATGAACAACGGAAAATCCGAGCACAAACTCGACTGCGGAAGAAAGTTTGAGAAGCACATAATAACTCTTGCCCTGGAGACGATGCTTCCTGTTCAGGCTGAAAGAACCCAAAGTATTGCGGGAGAATAAACCGGTGCGAATAAAAATTACTTATAACATCCGCGCGGGAAATTATTCAAAAAAGTTTTTCGTTAAGCCGGCTTGCCGAAAAACAGCGGCGGCGGTTATTTGTGCCTGTCAAGTTCCTTTTTCAATTTTGAGATTGCATTCACAGGCGTAGGGTCCACCTCGTTGAAAACAGAAAGATAATAACTTACCCAGTCACCAAGATAAATCAAATCGAAAATTCTGCCGAGCCTTGTCCTGCAGTCGCTTGATAAATCAAAAACTATTCCCGCTTGTTTTCTGAACACCTTCTCCGTTATATTCATTCTTAGTTTTATTCTTTCATTGTCGGAAGAGTCTTTAAGAAATATCACCGCGGTATTTTTAAGAATGTCTTCGTTAAGTTCCCAGCCTACGAGTTCGTTGTGATTCATTTCGGGATATAAATTTCCGTAAGCGAGAATCTTCGCGTTCTCGGATATCTGTCCGCGCCACCGAAGATTGACCGCGTCAAGCACGTCCGCTGAGGAATACACAACGGGGAGTCTGCCTTTAAGCGCCGCCGCTATGCGCAGGGCTTCGTTGAATTCGAAGGACGGATTCACGTATTCGGACAAACCCTGTTCAAGGTTTATAATCACGTCGTTTATTTCGTCGGATTTATCTTTGATGAAGCCGAGTTTCGTGAAGAGTATCAAGAGCGAAAAGAAGGAATATCCGAGGGCGCATCTCGGCTGAAGGCCGCCCGGAATTTTTATTACGTCTTTTTTATGTTTCGCCGCGAGTTTTTCAATCGTTCCGCCGCTCGTCACGCAAATAATGCTGCATTCTTTTTTCAGCGCGTCATAAAAAGCCGAAACGGTTTCTTCCGTATTGCCGGAATAACTCGAAAGAATTGCAAGCGTGTTTTTACCCGAGTAAGCGGGGAGAGTGTAATTTCTGTTTACCGCGACAGGTATTTTCATTTCACCCGCCGTATAACTTCTGAGTATGTCTCCGCCGATTGCCGAGCCGCCGAGTCCGTTTATTATTATGTTCCTTATGCCTTTGTATTTATTCTTTAACTTCGCGGCTCCCGCTATATCAACCGCGTCGCAGACCTGTACCGGAAAATCAAAAAGGACACTGAACATGTCCTGCCTGTCATACTTTTTTAGTTTTTTCCTGTCTATCATAATGTTTTCGGTTTTATTTTCATTTCGTAAAATTTCTCGACTTCACGCCTGACCTCGCTTTCGGTGGACATTTTTAACAGTCTGCCCACGAGCGCCTTCGCGTCCGCGAGCCTTAACGCCCTGATTGTCTGCTTCACTTCCGAGAAAACGGAAGGCAGTACGCTGAGTTCGTCAATTTCGAGTCCCACGAGCACGGGCGCCGCAAGAGGAACGGAAGCCATTTCTCCGCACAGGCTTACTTTTATTCCTTTGCTGTGTCCGCCCGTCACAATCTTTTTGAGCGCTCTTATTACAGCGGGATGAAACTGCTGGAACATTCCCGATATGAGTTCGTTTCCCCTGTCAACGGCGAGTATGTACTGAATCAGGTCGTTAGTGCCTATGCTGAAAAAATCCGCTTCGCCCGCGAGTTCTTCCGAGAGTATGAAAGCGGAAGGAACTTCGAGCATAATGCCGAGAGGAATTTTTTTATCGTAAGTAATTTCGTCCCTGTCCAGTTCCGCCTTCACTTCGTTCAGAATTGTCCTTGCTTTTCTCACTTCGTCGACGGATGAAATCATCGGAAGCATAATCTTGACGTTCTTCTTCACCGATGAAATCAGAAGGGCTTTCAACTGGTCCTTGAATATGTGTATCCTGTCGAGCGACACCCTTATACCGCGCCAGCCGAGATACGGATTCATTTCCTTGTGAGTATCCTGAAGTATCTTATCGCCGCCGAGGTCGAAAGTTCTTATCGTAACGGGTTTCGGATACGTGGCGGAGGATATTTGCGTGTACTCCTGAATCTGCTCCGCGCAGGAAGGAAAATCTCCCTTATCCATATAGAGGTGTTCCGTTCTATAGAGCCCTATGCCGGAGTTTTTCAGGAATTCTGTTTCTTCGACGAACTCGATGTTCGCGGTAATTTCAACGTACTTGCCATCTTCGGTCCGGCAGGGTTTGTTTACAATTTCATACAGAAGATTTTCGTGGCGTTTAATCCTGTCAATTTTTTCTTCGTAAACACCGAGAGTTTCTTCGGAAGGATTGACAATCACGATGCCTTCGCTTCCGTCTATAATAACGTTGTTTCCAGTATCGACGAATTTCGATATTGTCTTCATTCCAACTACGGCGGGAACACGCAGCGCTCTTGAAATTATCGCCGCGTGAGACGTCACCCCGCCCGTATCGGTCGCGTATCCCCTGACTTTCCGTCTGCTGAAAAGAATCGTATCGGCGGGCGTGAGTTCGTGAGCGAATATTATGGAATTCTCCTCAACCTTCGAAACGAGTTTCTCGCGCTTCATGTTTCTCAGCACCCTGTTTCTGACATCCATCAGGTCGCTGTAACGCTCTTTCATATAATCGTTTTTCGATTTTATGAAAATCGCTCCGAGTTTTTCAATCTCGTCGTTAAAAACATAACCCGCGGACTTTTGCTCGTTTCTAATGCGTCTTATGACACCTTCAAGAAAAATTTTATCTTTAAGAATTTCTATCTGCGCTTCGAAAATCTTAGAGTTTTTCTCGCCTATTTTATCTATTGATATCGCGTATATCTTATTCAGTTCTTTCAGAGAAATATCGATTGAATTATTTATGGCTTCGATTTCAGCGCCTTCCTCGCCTTCCTTTAGCGACAAGGTGTTGATGTTTATCTGGCGGCGGGTGTATAGATATGCCTTTCCGATTGAGATGCCTTGAGACGCCGGTATTCCCCTGTATATTCTTTCTCTGTGCAAAATCTAAGGTTTTTTTAAAATCAAAATTAATTCAATAAAAATCAAACTATTTACGCTTGATTATTTTCTTTTTTTCCGTCGTATAGTCAATCGCCTTGCCGTACTCTTCCTTGTTTTTCAGGGAATTCCTGATTTTTCTGTTTATGTCCTTAAGTTTAAGTTTCGAAATCACGTCTTTGGCAAGCGCGAGATAATTAACCTTTTCCCTTTCAACTCTCGCCAGCACGCTGTCTTCGGGAAGGAAATCGGTTTTTGTTATTTCATACAACGGTGTTGATTCATTAAGAATAATCTTTCTGATTTCTTCGTCCTCCACCCTGGATACAAGTTTAGAGACGTCAATCTTGTTTTCGTTGTGCCACTCGTCAAGCATCACTTCGACGGCGTTCAGAATATTTTTATCCGTTATGTAGTCTATGTATATATTATCCGCTATGTAATTAATCGCGTCGTAGTTTCCCGAAAGAAAAATCTTAATAAGGTCTGTTTCCGCCTGAGAATGCTCAACCTTATCCTGCCTGGCGGGAGTTTTCTTTTCCGGCAGCGTTACGGATGTCTTAGGAAACTGTGTCTTCTTGAATTCCTTATACGCTCTCGCGAGTTCATCCCGCATGTCAGATTCGTAGAGGCGGTACGTTTCGGCAAGTTCTTTTATGTAAAAAGAAATTTTTATCTTGTCGGGGATGCGGACAATATAACTTATAATTTCCTTTATGAACGCGGTCTTGTCTTCGGGTGTGCCGAGCCTGCCTTCCTTTTTGTAAAGGGAACTTATGAAGGTTATGATAGATTTCTTTGAAGCAATCTGCTTTTCAAATTCTTCCGCGCCCTTCGAGCGCACGAACGAATCGGGGTCTTCCCCGTCGGGGAGCGTAACGATGCTTAAGTCAAGACCCTGTTCGAGAATGAGTTCAATGCCGCGTCTCGCGGCTTTTATACCCGCGACGTCAGCGTCGTAAAGCAGTATGACGTTCTTGGTATAGCGCGAAATAAGGTGCACCTGTTCGACCGTGAGAGCCGTTCCGCTGGACGCGACTATATTCTTTATTCCCGCCTGATACAGCGAAACCACGTCCATATAACCTTCAACGAGCAGAACGCTGTCTTTCGACCTGATGCTGTCCTTAGTGAAGTTAAGCCCGTAGAGTATTTTGCTTTTTAAATAAACTTTTGTTTCGGGCGAGTTGATGTACTTCGCGGTTTCCTTGTCGTTAGTAAGAATGCGGCCGCCGAAACCGACAACCTTACCGCTCTCGTTAAACACGGGAAAAATCAGCCTGCCCCTGAACCTGTCGTGGTACTTACCGTCCTTCTCAGATTTTATAAGCAGTCCCGCAAGTTCAAGTTCTTCGAGCGTGTAAGTTTCATCTTCTGTGAAATGATTCATCAACTCGTGCCAGCTGTCGCGCGCGTATCCGATTCCGAATTTTCTTATTATGTCGTCGTCGAGCCCGCGGTTATCGAGATAATTCTTTACGAGTTTTTTTTCGTCGCCCTTGAGATTAACGAGGTTATCGTAGAAATATCTGGCGGCTTTCTGGTTTATATCGAAAAGTTTCGCTATTTCACTCGACAAATCCGGACGGCGGGAATACTGCCCGAGGTTTATGCCAGCTCTCTGCGCGAGCCTTTCCACGGCTTCCATTCCCGTTATTTTCTCATATTCCTGAACGAATGTAATAACATTTCCGCCCGCCTTGCAGGAGAAACAATGATAAACCTGTTTCGTCTGCGATATGTGCAGCGAAGGGTTCTTGTCGGGATGAAACGGGCAAAGAGCGATGAAAGTGCTGCCCCTTCTTTTAACGCTGATGTACGAAGAAATCACATCCACTATATCGTTCGCTCTCGTAATCTCATCAAATACTTCGTCAGGAATTCTCATAGCTTAAAATAAAAATATTTTCCGACTTATAAAAAGTAATAAACAGGGTTAATGTTCAATTTAAAGCGGGTATTCTCTGCCATCGGGGCGGCGAATAATAAAAATTACATTTTCAGAAAAAGAGAGATTTCATAACTTGCAAAATGAATATTAAAGAAAACTGGAAAATATTCTTTAAGAAGAGGAACAACGTTCGTCTTCTCGTCTGGACGCTAATCGTCCTTGTCATCTGCGTTTTTTCTTTGTCGCGTTTTCTAATATTCGCCGAGTCGCGCGACGGGGCGGTATTAAAGGACCCGCTGTTCGACATTTTCAGCGCGGTCGAACTTAACGTTCCTATTTTCATTCTCATATACGGGTCGCTTTTAACGTGCATCATTTACCTCGTCATAAACCATCCCGCGCGCCTGATTGTCGCGCTTCAGTCTTATTCGCTTCTCGTGCTTATAAGGATGCTGATGATGTACGTAACGCCGCTGAATCCGCCCGCGGCAACGATAGACCTTCAGGACCCGCTTGTTTTCATTTTCGGAACGGGTTCGAAAATCACCAAGGACCTGTTTTTTTCCGGGCACACCTCGACTTTGTTTCTTCTTTTTCTGGTCACGAAAAACAAGAGGCTGAAGTACGTGTTTCTGGCGAATACGTTTCTCGTCGGTTTTTCAGTGATTTTGCAGAAAGCGCATTATTCAATAGATGTTTTCGTTGCACCTTTTATCGCGTACGCGGTGTTTAAGTTTATATTATACATTAACGATAACTACTTTCAGAAAGACAAATTAATAAAATGAAGAAATTACTGTTACTGCTGATTTATCCGCTGCTGTTTTTTTATTCTTCTCCCGCGCAGACATTATTTCAACTTGTCGAGAGCGTTCCCGAAGAAACCGTATTAAAGGAGTCTTCCCTACCGCGCGCCGCGGATGTGTGGGCGGATATGATTAAATCGGCGAAGAAGACAATCGACATCGAGATGTTCTACATCGCCAACGAAAAAGGCGAGCCTCTCGAAAAAATCGTGAGTGAAATAAAGAGCGCCGCAGAAAGAGGCGTGCAGGTCAGGATAATAATAGACAACAGTTTTTTCCAGAGATACAAAGAATCGGCGGATGATTTCACCGGCGTAAAAAACATAACCGTTAAGAAAATACCTTTCAAGAAAATCGGAGGCGGAGTGATGCACGCGAAGTACTTCGTCGTTGACGGCGAAGACTTATTCATCGGAAGCCAGAATTTCGATTGGCGCGCGCTTAAGCACATTCACGAAATGGGTGTCAGGATAAAGCACAAAGAACTCGCGGCGATGTTTCTTTCGATATTCGAAACGGACTGGAAACTATGCGACGACAGCGGGAAAGAAACCGTTGGGGAAATAAAAAAGACGAAGACGGGAACGACGTACAACGATAAAAATAAACTTACTATAACAAGCGAAGAGTTTGGAAAAATTACTTTATACCCCGCTTTCAGTCCGAAGGAAATCATACCCGAAGGTTTCAGCGACGAGGAAAGCGAACTTCTGCGCCTGATTGATAACGCGAAGGAGAGGCTTTGCTTTCAGTTCTATTCGTACTCGCTGAAGGGCTCTGAAAAGAAGACGCTATATACTAAGATAGACGACGCGCTACGAAATGCCGCGAAAAGAGGAGTTGAAATAAAAATTATTTTTTCCGACTGGGCGATTAAGAAAGGCGCGACAGAGCAGATTCAGTCGCTTTCGCAGGTGCCCGGCATCGAGATTAAATTCAGTACCATACCGCAATACAGCGGCGGATACATTCCGTACGCGCGTGTTCAACACTGCAAGTTTTTCATTTCAGACGATGATATGTCGTGGATAAGCACGGCAAATCTCGAGCAGGATTATTTTTACGAGAGCAGGAACGCGTCTCTTGTGCTGAAAAGCGAAAAGATAAACTCAGCGCTTTATACCGTATTCGAGCGGGTGTGGAACAGTCCGTACGCGGTGAAGGTTGACGCGGAAAAGGAGTACAAAGCGGTTAAGAGGAATTGATATTTTGAGGGGCAAGCGCATGAGGATAAATATCAAAAATAAAATATCAAAAATAAAAAATACAAATAAAAAATTAAAAAGTTTGTAGTTATAGAGGGTTTGCCGGATTAATCCGGGGATTTTCAATGAAATTTATTTTTAAATACCGAGAGTCCCCCGATAAATCGGGGAGACTCTCGGATACGATTAGGTAATTAAACGAGCGACGCCTTCCCAAGCCGGAGTACGCCCAGGCGCATCTGCGACTTGGGAAGGAGATAAAATATAAAAAATCAAATATTAAAAATACAAATCAAAAATTAAAAATCTCTTCCCTTTGAGAATTACCGAGGAGGAGAAAACAACAAAGGAAATAAATCATTATGAAATACAGATTGCTTGGTAAGTCAGGATTAAGAGTATCCGAACTCTGTCTCGGAACGATGACATTCGGCGAAGAGTGGGGATTCGGCGTAAACAAGAGCGAATCGAAGAAAGTGTTCGACGCGTTCGTTAACGCGGGCGGCAATTTCGTCGATACGGCAAACCTTTACACGGAAGGCACGAGCGAGAAGTACGTCGGAGAATTTATTTCTTCCGAAAGGGATTATTTCGTTCTCGCGACTAAATTCACGCTAAGAAATCCCGGCAATCCGAAGAACATTAACGCGTCCGGGAACAGCAGAAAAAGCATGATGAATTCGGTTGAAGATTCTCTCAGAAGATTAAAGACGGATTACATAGACCTTCTCTGGGTTCACGCGTGGGATTCGATGACGCCGGTTGATGAGGTAATGCGTGGTCTCGACGACCTTATCAAAAGCGGTAAGGTTCTATACGCCGGAATATCCGATACGCCCGCCTGGGTGGTGTCGTCGGCTAATACGATGGCGGAGTTGAGGGGCTGGTCGAAGTTTATTGGTCTTCAGATAGAATATTCGCTCTTCCAGCGCCACGCCGAAAGGGATTTAATTCCGATGGCAAACACTTTCGACCTCGCGATAACACCGTGGGGAGCAATCGGCGGCGGCGCGCTTACTGGCAAGTATCTTGACGAAAAGGACAGAGGGCCGAAGAGAATAAAAGAAGGCAGCGCAAGGCTTAACGAGCGAAACACCGAAATCGCGCGGGTCGTGAAATCAATTTCGGACGAGACCGGCATTCCGGGCGCGGTTATCGCGCTGAACTGGATACGGCAGCAGAAAGGAGTCTTCATTCCAATCGTGGGGTCAAGAACGGACAAGCAAATAATTGAGAATATGAAGTGCCTCGACGTTACATTGAGCGGCGACACGATGAAGAAACTCGACGAAGCGACAAAAATCGTTTACGGATTCCCGCACGACTTTTTAACGGGCGAGCCCGCGAACACGAACATTTATTCGGGCCAGTTTGAAAACATAATTAATCACAGAAAATAAATATTCTCGGTACGTGTTCGATGTGTTTGCAATATCACTTTTATATTTCCGCAAACAATTATAATTTAGGGAAAAACAGGATTGATGGAAAATAACACATCGACGGTAACTCAGGACGAAAAACTTCTCGCATTGCTATCGCACCTGTCTCTTCTTTTCGGGGGGATAATTCTTCCTATAATAGTATGGGCGGTGCAGAAAGACAAATCGCAGTTTGTAAGGTTTCACTCGCTTCAGGCGATATTTTTTCACATCGCGTATCTCGCGGCAGTAATAATTTTCGCGGTGCTGATAGTAATCGTCGCGCTCGTTTTCGGACTGGGGGCGGGTTTATTCGCGACGAGGCACGCATCGGACCCGGGCGCGTTTCCTTTTCTTATTATCGGATTAACCGCTTTTTTATACATCGGAATTTTCGTTTTGATTTTCGCCTTCATCGGATACGCCGTTTACATAGGAATAAAAGCGTACGGCGGCGAATACAAGATGATTCCTTTCATCGGCAGGAGAGTTTACGAAAGCATATCAAGAGGAAAATAAGACACGAATAAAAAAAGGTTACGGCGATAAACCGTAACCTTTTTCAAAAACCAATCGATAATTATTTACTTCACGAGAATCATTCTCTTAGTATCGGTAACATTTCCGGCGGAGAGTTTATAGAAATAAACACCGCTCGAAAGATACGTTCCATCTATTACAACGTTATACGCACCGGATTTTAAAAAGCCGTCATAACAAGTCGCGACTTCTTTTCCCTTTATGTCGTAAACTTTAAACACGACATTTCCGTCTTTCGGAACCGTGAAACGAACATTCGTTGTCGGGTTGAAAGGATTGGGATAGTTCTGTCCGAGGTTGAATTCTGTTGGAACTGTTTCGTTGTTTACAATTCCGGTCGTTGTATATGCCGATCTCCGCGTTTTTAGACCATTCTGTACAATCGCTGCTGTAGGATACGGGCTTGCATCCAAAAACACGACATAATTGACATCAATGTTCGCAAGGTCAATTCCAGTAGGTATGACATAATTCAAATTATAGGTAAGCGCCGTTCCCGAGTTCCAGGGACCTGCTGTCAATTGAGTTCCTGTAGTTGGCGTCGCGTATGCTCTCGCTACATGGTCGTGTTTATAATTTGAGCCGCCGGGACAGGAACTATTTCCAGACTGCGAATAAATAAGATTATTTTCCGTAATACAGACAAATATATTATACGCACCCGTCAGATTTGTAAGCGCGGTTGCCGTTATCGTTCCCGTTATTGTTCTCGTGGTCGGATTAATTGTCGCGTTGCTCAATTCGACTCTGACGTTCGGAGTATATGTCGAATAAGAGGATACGTAAGAGAACCAGGAACTGCGGCTAATATTTCCTGACGTCCTGTTGACGCAACCATTTGGATATAGAGTCATACCAAACAAGTTTATCATTGGTGTTCCGATAGTGTACCAAGGATCACTTGTGCTCCCGCCATGATAGCATATGACGGCAGTTCTCGGATAGTTTTGTAAAATTGTTTCAAGAATCTGGTGACCGCAGGGACACCATTGGCACCATGTGCCTGTGCAGGTCTCAATGACGACGTTCATACTGTCCGTCGTCGAGATTACCGGATTATCGGCTGCCTTGAGGCTCGTGAAAGAGAGCATCAGACCGATAACCAGGATTCCGATTTGTAAAAATGTTTTTTTCATAAATAGAAAATAAATTATCCGGGTTTCAACCGGGGAAATAATTATTTGATAAAAAGCATTTTTTTTGTTTCTTTAAAATTATCCGCTTTAAGCGTATAAAAATACACACCGCTCGTAAATTTTGAAGCGTCGAATTCCGCTTCATACGTTCCCGCGCTCTTATATCCTTTGAATATCGTAAAAATTTTCTTTCCTGTTAAGTCAAAAACGCTTAACTCCGTTTCCGCCGCTTTCATAAGTTCAAACACTATTTTCGTCGAAGGATTGAACGGATTCGGATAATTCTGATGAAGCCTGAATTCCCGCGGTGATTCGGTTGAAATATTTTTAATTCCGACCGAGAGGTCGATTACCGCGGAATAGATTTCCTGATTACTTCCGCCCGCTCTTAAATCCGTCCACACGGGAACAATCCTGTCACCGTGATAATCAATGTTTATGTAATCGCCAAAACGCACGTCTGTATTCGGCCAGGACGCGGTAAACGAAACCGAACTCAGTTTTTCGTTTATGAAAGTCTGACCGCCGTCAGTCGAGCGGGCGAGCCAGGCTTCGATGTTAGTATTGCTTACGCCGTTTCTCGAATCGTAATAGAGTATCGCCAGTTTTCCCTGCTCGTTTATCGATATCCAGGGCCAGCACTGGAGTTTTCCGTTACCGAGGGAATCGTTGTTAACCCTCACGGGGCTTGTCCAGTTTGTTCCGCCGTTTGTCGAGCGGATTAAAAACACGTCGGGGTCGCCGTTTCTTGAATCGCACCACGTAACATAAATCGTACCGTTGCGCGGTCCGCCCGAAACGTCAACCGCGATTGAAGGAAACGTAATGGCGCTGCTTGAGATTGGAATCAAAGGCGAAGTTCCCTGCGCGATAATCCTTTCCGTTCCGAAACCCGCGCCGCCGTTCGTGGATTTGTTGAAATAAATAATATCGTTTGTCGCGTTTCCGCCGACCCACACCACATAAACTTCTCCGTTAGGACCGATAGCGGGGTCCGAGCCCTGCACTCCGCCGCCGCTGCTAACCTGCACCGGCATCGACCAATTAAGTCCTCCGTTTGACGATTTTGTCATAAGTATGCCGGCGGGTGTTCCGAACCGGGTCCAACTCATATAAAGGTGATTCTTGTAAGCGCTGCTTCCTTTAGTCAAATCGCAGACGAGCCATTCCTTATCCTCGTCGTTCGCGCCGCCGCCCTGAGCGAATGAGTAACTCGTGAACGTCATTCCGTAATCGGTTGACTTATATACCACAAGGTCGAGGGCGCCGACAGTTGTAAGCGAAACCGTCGCGACGTAAAAATTTCCGTTCGTATCGGAGCAGACGACAGGGTCGCTGGCTCTCGGGTGATTAACTTCAAGTATCGGTATCAGTTCCTGACCCGCGTAAAACCACGTTGTTCCTCCGTCCGAAGAGAAGTTGTAACCGATTCTTCTTACCGCGGGATTAACGCCGGTGCTGAAGTCTCTCCACGCGGCGAGCACGTAATTGGGATATTTCGCGTTGAACTTGACCGAGGGTTCGTTCTGCGGATAAAAATTATTGCTTAGATTTACGTTATCGTAGGGATAAGGAAGTAATGCATAATGAGACGGATAAGCGACGGGCGGATTGGCAATTTTACTGTTTTCCGGATAAAAGTCATGAGGCGAAACAAATTTCTTTCCGCTTTGAGCGTTCAGCAGCAAAGGTATGCATAATAATATAGAAATTGCAAAAAACCCTGTTATCCTCATTATATTACATTACATTTTTGTAATGTAAAAAATATCTATTAAAGTTGAAAGTTTTAATTGCGGGTGGTCACTAATTTTGCCTCAAAACCTCATTTATTGTATCAAAATCGAAGCCTTTTGAGAGGAGGAACCTGAAGCATTTTTGCTTTTTTTCCACGGGGGTTTTTGCCCTGACTTTTTTCTCATACTTTTTAAGCAATTCAGCGGCTTTTTCGGTCTCCGTTTCGGGCGGATACTGTTCGGAAATAATGTTTTCCGCGATATCTATAGGTATTCCTTTATCGGCTAACTTCATTTTAAGAACCCGTTTACCTTCGGGTTTCCTTAGTATCTTTGACTGGAGGTAAGATTTCGCGTAACTCTCATCGTTAATGTATTTGAGGTCTTTGAGAGAGGATATAACAATGTCGATGCTGCTGTCGGAGAGTTTTTTTTCCTTAAGTTTCTTTCTGACCTCCTTTTCGCTTCTTTGCTTGTAGTTAAGGAATCTGTAGGCGACCCGTTTTCCGAAACCGATTTCGTCTCTGGTTTTAATTTCTTCCGCCTTCTTCGGGTCGAGTTCGTCGTTCACTCTGAGGCCGAATTCGTAAATAGTTTCTTTATAGAGTCCGAATGCGAACTCGCCGTCGAGGAATATGTTGTATCTTCCCTCTTTTTTTTGTTTTTCTATCGAAGTTATTTTCATAAAACAAAAAGCCGGCAGCAGGTGCCGGCTTTGTTTATTTGACGAAAATTATTTCTTTTTTTCTTTTACGGGTTCTTCTTTCACCTGCGCGGGGGCTTCGCCGCCGTTTCCGTTGCCGAATCCGAGCGCGGATTTTACTTCACCGAGAAGTTTATCGAACATAGCGGGTTCTTCGCCGAGAAGTTTCTTGAGTCCGTCTCTTCCCTGCACGCGGTTATCGCCGTACGTGAACCACGCGCCGCCTTTTTTAATTATTTCCTTGTTTACCGCGAGGTCAATCACGTCGCCGATTTTTGAAATGCCTTCGTTGTAGAGAATGTCGAATTCAACTTCCTTGAACGGAGGAGCGACCTTATTCTTAACGATTTTGACTTTCGTTCTGTTGCCCATTACGTCGGTGCCTTCTTTTATGGCGGCAATTCTTCTTATGTCCATTCTCACGGACGCGTAGAATTTAAGGGCTTTTCCGCCCGTTGTAGTTTCGGGGCTTCCGAACATAACGCCGATTTTATCCCTCAACTGGTTTGTGAAAATGAGAACGACGTTTGATTTCGATACCGCGGCGGTAAGTTTTCTAAGCGCCTGCGACATAAGCCTTGCCTGCATACCCATTACGGAGTCGCCCATTTCCCCTTCGATTTCGGCGCGGGGCGTCAGAGCCGCTACCGAGTCAACCACTATAACATCAAGCGCGTTGCTTCTGACGAGAGTTTCGCAAATCTCGAGCGCCTGTTCTCCGTATTCAGGCTGTGAAATCAGAAGGTTGCTGATGTCAACGCCGAGTTTAGCGGCGTAGTTCGTGTCGAGAGCGTGCTCGGTGTCAATGAAAGCCGCGAGCCCGCCTCCTCTTTGCGCTTCGGCAATTATGTGAAGACATACAGTTGTTTTTCCCGAAGATTCAGGACCGTAGATTTCGACTATTCTTCCGCGGGGCACGCCTCCTATGCCGAGCGCCGCGTCGAGCGAAATAGAGCCTGTTGAAATCGATTCAAGTTTCGCCGCGGGCTTATCGCCGAGTTTCATAATCGAACCTTTGCCGTGGTCCTTCTCAATTTGGTCAATCGCCATTTCAAGCGATTTCATCTTCATTGTTCTGTCGTCTGCCATTGTGTTATGTTAAGTTTTATAAATTAGTGATATTGCAAATGTAATTATTTTATCAATAATATTATTATCAGAAAATGATAATATTTTTGCTCTCTATTGCGGGGTCAGGTATTTACCTGACCCGCTGACCGCAGGTCAGCAATTATTAAGTTATGCTTAATTCGTACCCGAGAGTCCCCATAGAGCGGGGAGACTCTCGGTAACGTAAATATTTTTGCTCTCTATTGTGGGGTCAGGTAAATACCTTACGCCACAACAAATTATTTTTTCAGTTTCCTGTTCTTCGCCAGTGATTCTTTTTTTATCTTCTCTTTGAATTTAATCATTTTGTTCAGAAGTTTCCTGTCGGATGTCGCGA